>CAYRFF010000013.1:0-63895 GCA_964423575.1 uncultured Saprospiraceae bacterium
TTATCTTCCTCTCCAAAAATTTCTCAATGTTGCACTTCACTTTTGAACTTAGGTTATTATTCGGTAATAACTAAAAGCGATACTATTCCTCGCACGTTCTTTGCGACTGTAATATCAGAAAAAGATGGGATAAGAAAAACCATAGAATACAGGTATAGCTTATATGCAAATGCAATTGTAGATACATCGGTGAACTATTATAAACTATCGGATGATGGTCTATATAAATTGCGAAATCGAAATAATAATAATGAAGAAGAATATTTCTTGTCTATAAAAGATGATACTTGTATAGTATATAATCATTCAGACCCTATTCTAAATGATGTATTAAGCACAAAACATTGTTTTATTGGTAAAGAGACTATTATGAGTGGACAAGATTCAGATAGTATTGAAACATACGTTTTTATAAAAAAAGTAGGTTTAGGAGAGGGTGTAACAACCAAAGTATATTACGATAAATCATTTTTATTAGTAAAACAAGAATATATAAAAGGTTATAGTCCTGAATTTAATAGATATTTGACAAAAGATATTCCTGAAGGATTTGCTCTCTTATTAAGCTGTAAGTTCAAGTAATAAGTGCGAAACTAATATTTATCAATGCAATTTATGAGGGCGGCTGAAAGAGCATTCTTTAGAGTAGATAAAGCAATTAAATCACTCAGTGATGATAATACTCAGTAAACTTATAGGAGCCGTTATAATGCTCATTTCAGGCTATATGATCTGGTCTGAACTTACCGAAACTGAAGAAGAAGCGAATAGGCTTTTATATTGGAATGGATTGAAAATTAGTATTATTTCTGGAGGAGTATTTGGCTTGATAAGTGGAGGGATATTAGTATTTACGGAAGTTACGATATGGGACTATATTGAAGCTTTTTAAATAGATGAGGGGTTAAGGTCCGGTAATTATCTTATAGAAATTCTGTTAAAAACGGGACTTATCTTCTTAAGCCAACCACCCCGCCAAGCAAGCTTGTCACCCCTCCATCCTTCGTGTGCGCTCCGCTTCCACTTCGAGAACCTCAGCACAACGCTCAGGGACCATGGAGGGGAATTTAACTTCTGCTTTCTTTTTTCCACTAAGGCAATAGCTTGGAAAGCGGAATAAAAATGAATAGCTTTAACCCGGATTCCTTTTTCTGCTCTTGTCCACTCCTGGGGGAAGAGGTGCCTAGGGGGAGAATAAACCGAAATGTGAGGTTTACCCATGCCATTCAGAACTATCGAAAACCGAAAACTTCCGCCATGGGTAGATTACCATCATGATGTAAACAAAACCACTGGAACGGAGCTTTCACCAGCGATACTCGTTCGCTAAGCGGAAGTGCGGTTCCGCGAAACAAATAAACTATTTTGAAGAAGGATGTCCTAAGAAATAAAAACAGATGGAATAAATGGACCATCTTTCGCGGAACAAAAGCATGTAGCGACCAAGCGAATCGAGGGTTTCAGCGCAGCTGAAAATCGCCTTTGAAAGCTCCTAGATTTTTTTGCTACTTTTTTCAGCGATGGAAAAAAGTAGATATAGAATTTGAGATAACTTCCTTACTATAGCAAAATAATTGGCCCTATGGAATTCCAAAGCAATGGTCAACAAAAAAGCTTAAATGAGCACAGGCAACACATGAATTTGTGTAAGCTAAAACAATCATTATCTCAGATAAGCAAAAGCAGTAGCCCTACTTCACCAGCTTCCTATACGCTACCTTACCTTCATTCCTTATCTCCAGAATATAGAGCCCGGACTGTAAACCGGACAGCTTCACTATACGCTTAACCGAATTATCCACATTGAAACTCTCAGCGAACATCAGCTTCCCTGATATATCCATAAGATTTAATTCTACGATACCGGAGAGCTCCGGAGAAAACCTAATATTCAATATATCGTCAAATGGATTGGGAAAGACGACAATTGCATCCAGCGGAATTTCTTCAATTCCTGTAATTATCTCTACTTTTCTGACGATTGTATCAGAACCACAATCATTACTTACAATTAAAGTAACATCGTATTCTCCCGGCTCGGTATAAACTACTGTCGGATTAGCTCCTTCCCCGTTCATCCCATTCCCAAAGTCCCATTCATAACGACTTGCATACAAGGATGTCTGCATAAACTGAACCGTATCTCCTGACATCTCATAAACAAAATCAGCCACTGGAAGCGGATGTACCGTTATATATTCATCGTAATGGACTGTATCCGCTGAAAACTCATTAAATGCAATAAGTGTCACCCCGTAGGTACCCGGATTCACATATACAACGCTCGGGTTTTCATCCGTGGAGTTCTCCGGTGTACCACCCTCAAATGCCCAGTAAAACTCCATTCCTTCGCCTATAGATTGATTGATAAAATTGACTGTTAATGGCTCACAACCGGCGTTCTGACTTAGGTCAAATGCAGCTAGCACATCGCGATCAACAACATCCAATATGTACTCATAGGAATAGGGACCACAATCATTTTCTCCACTTAGAATCACCGTATATTGACCATAGTCACTATAGCTGTGTATTGGATTTTCTTCTGTCGAAGTATTGCCATCACCAAAATCCCAAAAATAAGAAAGGGCACCTTCTGAAGTATTTATAAATTCAACTAAAAGCCCATTCAGATTTACATCAAAACTCAATTGAGGAAGTTCACAACATCTACTTTCAGCCACAAATTCTTTATACACATCAGCTGAACAAGCATTGGGATCATTCCCAACATCAGAGCAGCCTATCTGATCCTCACTGAAAGTAAACATTTTCACTGTACAATCTACAAATCCCGTCTCTATACAACCCTCCGGCCCTGGATAAGACCGCACTTTTAACGTAAAGGTCACAGTCCAAGGTCCGGTATTTCCATCACCATATCCGCTATTGGGGCTGCCATCAAAATCACATGGACAGGCGTCTTCACAGGCCTGCGCTGCATACCAACCCGCCGGCAATCCCTGACCATATACTATGCCGCTATTAATACAATCGGGATCCATGAAATGACACATATCAATTTGCCCCAGGGAATCAGTATAAATAGAATAGGTTAATGTGTTTCCATTAAATCTAACATCGTCCTGGCGCCACCACTGCCATGTTGCACCATGACTATTGGGACCACTTGAAATAACGGGCATGCCATTTCCATCAAATGAAGCCGGGTCCCAGCCCGCCCCGAAGATGGGCACAATTCCCTGCAGCCATTGCATGGATGTTGAAGTGTTATAGTTTGGGATGTAATATTCAAAACTCACTTCTTCACCCGGGATATAAGGTCCATTCAGAGGCGAACCCATGGATGTCCCGGTTACCAGAAGGCGAGCTTGTGAAGTATCAGCTTGATCGTCTCTACTGATACAGTATTTTCCCTCTGCCAATCCTGTACTGACACAGACTGAAAACCAACCCTCATCTTCTTCAGGTGTAGCAATTGCAAAGTAATAGGTCTTCAACGGTTGAACCGGCAAATCAGAAAGTGTAACACTTAGGCTTGTATCTGTCGTACAAGTCGTATAACTCGTACAATCTGGCATAAAAGCAATCGCCATTTCCTTTTCTTCATTTTCTTCAGACCTAACAGTTATCGTTGCTGTTTCCGCAAAAACATCTGTGGCAAAGGAGAAGAAAATAACAGACCACGTTTCAGGAATACATTCTCCAAATTCATTTCCCCCACTTGCACGTATATTACATGCATCAATACATACTTCTTTACCTAAAGTCTTAAGCGCCTGCTGGCTCACTAAAGCAGCAGTTTCACAAGTCTCATTTTCAGAACAACCCGGGGGAGGAATCCCGGCATCAAGACAGATAGTAAACTTCCCTGTATCCTGTACAGAAGTAGATATAAGGATATGATATGCCTTTCCCTCTTCTACATCGCTTACCAATTCATACGGCGTACCTCCACAATATGCATTGACGATAAGTGGAGCCTCATAACAACCGGCATTAAAATCTAAAACCAGAATAGCCATTTCAGTTAGTCCATCTACCACCACTTTCAACTTATTCTGCCCTGCCGGAATTATCGTCTGATAATAAACAGAACTTTCATAATACGACTCATTACATACTCCACCCCAGTCCGGCGTTGCACCTGCGGTTGTTCCGTTTTCACAAGAGCCATCCGGATTGATATAAACAGCAAAACACGGATTGTCATTATGCGGTGGCTCAACCGTATTGTCTTCCACTGCAACAGCTTCCTGGTGGCTATCCTCGCCACAAATATTTCTTACTGTAAACTCAACCAAGTACTCTCCATCCTCAGTATATCTGTGAGTCGTGTTTTCATCACTGCTTGAGTTTCCATCCCCAAAATCCCAGAAAAAGGTTTCTCCATAATCAGTAGTATTGGTAAAATGTACTGTCAACCCATCAATATCGCTAGCAAAGCTTACTATCGGGCTGGTAATTACAGAAATGTATGCTTCTCTCACA
Source organism: uncultured Saprospiraceae bacterium (assembly GCA_964423575.1). Taxonomy (GTDB): domain Bacteria; phylum Bacteroidota; class Bacteroidia; order Chitinophagales; family Saprospiraceae; genus CAYRFF01. The sequence goes on from CAYRFF010000013.1 coordinate 4,453, forward strand.
AGTGTATCTGTCCCAAACGAATTGATTGCAATAAGGCTTACTGTATACTCACCGGCTGTCGGATAGATAACGTAGGGACTTTCATCCGTTGATGTCTCCGGGCTCCCGCCCTCAAAATACCATTCATAAGAATCGGCATTCTCGGAGTTGTTTATAAACAGTATTGCATTTCCTTTGCATATTTTAGGAAAATCTGTCGTAAAATCAGCAACCGGCTTATCTCCTCCTACCGTACACTCTTCAAGACAAGTTCCACTTCTTCTATTGCTTATTGTAGTGTTTATCGTGTTTATTGAGTTTGGTGACCAATCATTGGCTATTGTAAGGGTCGGTGCCATTATATAGGGATCCCCCTCCGCATCATGCTCTGCGCCAAAGTTATGTCCGATTTCATGTGAGGCTGTTACTCGCAATGCCTCAGCATGCTCAGTAAAGTCTGTTAGAACATGATATCGATTAAAAGTACATAAACCACCGGACCATGCAATACCTACGACATCATCATCCAATGTTCTCGCAGACCATAAACCTCCTAAGTCATGAAAGACTTTAAAGCCTAGCGGACCTCTTGCCCAATTCGTAAATCCCAGCAGTAATTCATTGGCTTCAGTAGTAGAAGACCAGGGATCACAAGTCTCGCAATCGACATAATAAGTCTCAACTATCTTATACCTTATTTCATCCGAAAAATCATCAGTATAATTTGAATTCATTGCATTCGTCACAGAAATAATCTGATTTTCAACTCTATGAATTGACCCGTATTTCTCATACATCGACCAGTCGGCGGCCAGTGCATATTCCACTTCGAGGCATTCTCCTGCAGCAACTTTCCCTGCAACTTCATCACCTAACTGAGGTAGAGTTTCTCCGTGAGTCCCACAGTTTCCTTCAGGGATTTCATTCATATCCGCTATATCGTAAATGATAAATAATTCCTGGGGCAGACTTTCGTCAAATGTCGCTATCGGCTCTATATAATACTTAGTTCCATAAGCTTCAATGTATCCGTGAAAGTAGGATTCATTTATAGTAATTTTAACAGGAAAACCTTCTTCTGTAAATCCTTTCATACCGCTAGCGATTGGACTGTCTATTTTAGCCCCCGAGCTGGTATGTCTGACATAATTATCTGAGATTATCCTCGAGTTTTCGAGATATAAGGTTGTATTAAAGAGACCAGCATTGAAGGCAACGGTTAGTGATGGAATCTGATAATTGGATTCAATCTGTAAGTCAGCAATATTATCCAGATTTAGCTCAAAGGCAGAAAACGATTTAAGATTTTGTTCAAGTTTTGCTGAATGAATTTCATTCGTGAGAGGAATGGGCTTTGTGGTAAAGTCTTGACCATTTAAACCTAGTGTGACCAGTAAGACAGCTACTATAAGTAGGGAAATCTTTTTCATAATTATTTCAATCTGTGCTGCAAAATAGATTCATTGGAGCCGAAGCTGTACAGCCAAGATAGGAAATATTTTTTATTATATAATAATTTTAACAATATGTCCCCAATTTTAGGCTGGAAACAGGTTAAAGTCTTGCACTTTTATACTTTAGTCAAATAAGTATATACAAAAAGAGCCCGTCGTAAAACGACAGGCTCCTACTTTTATCCATTAGACTCTTACTATCTTTTATTGTTTTATCAGTTTTCTGTATATCGTCCCTTCTTGGTTTTTCACCTGCAAAACATAGACTCCCGGATGAATTCCCTCTATTGCTATATGCAGCTTATCAGCTGAAAGAGTATCCACTTTTTTCTGAACGATAACTTTCCCACTCAAATCTATAAGACTAATCTCTGTCTCTGTACTGATTTCATCCGTAAATTCGATTGCCAGGTAATCATTAAAAGGATTGGGGTACACTCTAAATTGAGATCCTTGTAGTCCGTCTATAGCTGTCGTTATTCTAATAATCTTTTCAATCGAGTCTTCTCCGCAGGTATTCATTGCCCGGAGTTTTACCGTATAGCTTCCTACGTTACCATACTTATGACTTGGTTGAGAATTATTGATAATCGTTCCATCCCCCAGATCCCATCTGTATTGTTCGGCATAAGTGGACTTCTGGATAAATTGAACTTGATTGCCATCAATTACATAGTCAAAGTCCGCACGCGGAACATCGATGACCGTAATATAATCTTCCTGAACTATCACATCCGTTCCACCGACATTTCCTATTTCAAGCGTCACTCGATATCTTCCCGGCTGATTATAACTCACAATGGGGTTCTCTTCAGTAGAACTGGCCGGCTGTCCACCTTCAAAGGTCCACAACCTGGATTCTACCACTCCTTCTGAAACATCAAAGAAGTCTACAGTGCCACCTGCACAGATTTTATTAGTAGAAGCTGCCATCTGAGCATCCAGCGGAGAGCCCAAAAGGATTAGTACTGTCTTTTCCACTTCCCCACATTGACTATATACAGTTAAAGTAACATTGTGGCTATTCAAGCCGTCCGTATACGTGTGCACAGGATTTTCTTCCGTAGAGGTATTTCCATCATCAAAGTCCCAGAGATAGGAATCGGCATTCTGGGAAAGGTTAACAAATGTAACCGTTTCATCTTCTACCGTATACTCAAAGTCTGCAGACGGTCTTGCAAGCACTTCGATATAATCTTCCCTAATGAGTGTATCTGACGAGATGCCGTTATACGCAACCAATCTAATACTGTAAATACCGGGACTAGTGTAAGTTACAGTAGGCTCTCGCTCTGTGGAAGTAGCAGGCGTTCCTCCGTTAAAGGTCCACTCATACTCCAGTTCGTTTCCACTGGATTGATTAATCATTTTCACGCTAAATGGAGCGCAACCTATCGTTTCACCGACAGAAAATTGAGCATTGGCAAAACCACCCGCACCCACGACAATAGTCTTTGTGCTGCTTCCACAATCATTGGTAGCCGTCAGTACCACAGTATAATCTCCATCTGAACTATAAGTATGAGTAGGGCTTGCTTCTGTACTTTCATTTCCATCACCAAAGTCCCAGTGATAGGAGTCTGCATTCTGAGAATTATTTGTAAAAGTTACGGTTAAGCCATTTGTACTTGAGGTGAAATCTGCAGTAGGTTTATCATTTACGCTTATGTAGTTTTCCATTATCAAGGTATCTCTACCTAGCCCATTTTCCACTATAAGTGTGACATCATAAGTTCCTGCAGAATTGTAAGTTACTTCAGGGCTTTCATCTGTGCTACTTCCGGGGCTTCCACCTTGGAACGTCCACCAATATCCGGTTACTTCTCCGTCATAAAGATTGGTAAAACTCACTGTCAAGGGAACACAACCGCTTGTTGTACTTCCTGAAAATTGAGCATTGGGAAAATCTCCTGCAGCAATTCTGATTGACTTTTGCGCTTCACCGCATTCATTACTGACGGTCAGAGTAACTACATACTCGCCTGATTCATCATAAGTATGCGTCGGGCTTTCCTCCGTACTCGTATTTCCATCACCAAAGTTCCAGTGATAGGAATCTGCGCCTAAGGATTCATTTGTGAAAACTATGGTCAAACCGTTTCTTACAGAACTGAAGTCAGCAGTAGGTTCATCTATCACAGTTATGTAGTTTTCCTTTACCAGACTATCTCTGCCAAGGTTGTTTTCTACGACGAGCGTCACCGTAAAACTACCGACATTTTCATAAGTCACGACAGGATTAGCATCAGTACTGCTCGCGGGATTCCCACCTTCAAATGTCCACCAATAATTATTGACTTCTCCGTCATAAAGGCTCTGGAATTCCACTTCAAATGGAACGCATCCCACCTTTTTATCTGCTGTAAATTGTGCATTGGGATAATCACCGATACCAATATTTAATATCTTTTCAACTTCCCCGCATTCATTGAATGCAGTCAAGATAACGGTATAATCTCCCGACGCACCATAGGTATGGGTCGGATCTATATCCATGCTCTCATTTCCATCACCAAAGTCCCAGTGATAGGAATCGGCGTTTTGAGAATTATTTGTGAAAACTACGGTCAGACCGTCTGTAACTGCTATAAAATCTGCAGTGGGCTTCTCCTTTACAATAATATAACTATTCTTAACCTCAATATCCTCGCCTGACGAATTACTTGCAACAAGATAAACGTTGTATGTCCCCGCATTAAAATACGTAACTACGGGATTGATATCTGTACTGGTCGATGGCGTTCCTCCATCAAAGGTCCATTCATAAGAAGTCGCTTCTGTAGAGTTATTTTCAAATGTAACTGTAAGTGGCGCGCACCCTTCCTGCACATCTGCTGAAAAATCAGCATGTGGAATGCCCGCTACTGTAACATCAACCTGATAAATAGATTGCCCGCAATCATTACTTGCTATCAGAGTAACGGTATATGTCCCTCCTTGCGTATACACATGAATTGGGTTTACATCCGTGCTCATGACGCCATCCCCAAAATCCCATTGGAAGCTTGTGGCATTCTGTGAACCGTTAAAGAACTCCACAAGAAGCCCAATTTCATTAAATGTAAAATAAGCTTCAGGCAATCCCATTACCTGAATATATCCTGTCTTGGTAATTTCATCTGAACCGTAATTATTATATACTGTCAGACTCACATCATAGACTCCTTCCTGGGCATAATAAACTATCGGATTCTTATCCGTTGACGTAGTCGGAGTACCACCTTCAAAATACCATTCATAAGAATCCGCATCTATGGAAGTATCATAAAACTGCACTGATTCACCGGCACATATAAATTGCCCATCAGAGCTAAACCCTGCTATCGGTGGATTATTTCCTATGCTGCACGTGCGTAAGCAGTTTCCTCCCTTTTTAACAGGAATTTTATTATTTATAAGATTCTGTGACTCAATCGACCAATCTCTTGTATCACTGACCATAGGCGCCATGATATAGGGGGAGCCGGAAGGGTCATGATCATACCCCCAGTTATGTCCTATTTCATGCGCTGCGAGAACTCGTAGGTACTCAGAATACCAGGTAAAATCCGATAGTAAGTTATATTTATGCCAGTTATTACATATCACGTCTATCCACGCCAGACCGACAGTTGAGCCATCCAGTGTTCTTCCTGTCCATATTGTCCCGAGGCCATATTGAGAAGAAAATCCTCCGGCAAAGCCCCAATCCGTAAAACTATCCAACAAGTCGCTTGGGTTAGTTGAACTCGTCCATGGATCGCATCCACTGCAATCGACGATATAGGTTTCAACTATTACATATTTTATCTCATCATTAAACTCATCATCATAGCTCGAGTTCAAGTCATTGGTCACAGAAATAATAAAATTCTCAACGTCTGCTGTCGAGCCGTATTCCTGATACATTTTATAATCTGTAGCTACTGCGTAGGACAGCTCCAGGCACTCTCCCATCAACATCATCTCTTCCACTTCATCAGGCTGTACCTGTACCTCGGTAGTACCACAAATTGCTTCTTCTATTTCTCCGGAATCTTGAGTGTCGTATAGAACGAACAAATTATCCGGCAGACTTGCGTCAAATATCCGAGCAGGCTTTATGTAGTATTCAGCCTCCGGCGTCACAATAAAACCGTGAAGGTAATTGGTATTCAAGGTGATTGTCGCAGGATACCCCTCAGTAGTATAACCGCGCATTGCGCTGGCTATCGGCGTGTCTATTCCATTTCCGGATGCTGTCTGTCTCACATAGTTATGAGGAATAATGCCTGAATTATACAGCTGTAAAACAGTATTTATCTTACCGGCATTAATCGCTATATCAATTGCGGGAATCTGATAATTATGCTCGGTGCGATATGCATCTATATCCGACAAATCCAGAGTGAATAGAGAATATTCTTTAAAACTCGCTGAGAGTATTCCCTCATTCACATTTTCATTACTATTCCAGAGACTAGTAATAAGGGATTGAGCAGATGACAAGGATGCAAATACAAAGAGAGAGCATAATAGCAAGGCAAACTTCTTCATAAGGACAAGACTATATTAATTGATTACTAGAGTATTCAGGGAATACTTTTTTTACGATTCATAAATTTATGAAAATTTACGACATCAAACCTAAGGTAAAATACAATTACTTTACTTTTTACAGCTTTTGCGAAGCGGGAATGCGAGAATTGGATATATTGATATAGGAAAGGTATGATTTAGCTTATGACAATTAAATCATACCTTTCCATCATTTCTATTGCTTGATAAGCTTTCTGAAATCGACTTTTCCGTCGTTATTTAATTTCAGAATATACATGCCGGGCACAATACCTGACAAACTTATTCTTTTAATCATTGCTGATTCTACATAAAATTCTTCCTGCAGAACAACTCTTCCGCTCATGTCGGTAACTGCAAGTGCAACCTTGCCACTTAATGCGTCTGCAAACTGAACATTAATCTGGTCATTAAACGGATTAGGATATACTTTAAAGTCGATTCCTCCCGGATTAACAACAGCAGTGATTATCTCAATCTGCTTACTTATAGTATCGGCCCCACAGATATTGCTCGCAATAAGCTGTACAGTATAATTACCGCTTGCCTCATATCTTATTCCCGGCTCTGATCCATTTTCCAGTGTCCCGTTTCCAAAGTTCCAGCGATATTCATCTGCAAATATGGAATTCTGAATAAATTTCACACTATCTCCGATTATTTCATAATCAAAGTCGGCAACCGGAACATCAATGACCGTAATGAAATCCTTTTCAAAAATTGTATCAGATCCATTTACGTTTTCCACTATAAGTGTTACGCTATACCTTCCTGTCTGATTATATTGAACAGTCGGATTCTGCTGACCGGAAGTCTCTGGGTCCCCGCCTTCAAATATCCATTTTCTCGTTCCGATTACACCTTCAGATATATCATAGAATGTCAGACTTGTTCCCACGCATATCTTACGTGATTCTGCATCTATCTTAGCTACAGGAGGCAATGTATTATCAATCAGAATGGTTTTACTTACCGTATCACATTGATTGAAGACAGTAAGAGTAATTTCATGTCCGTTAACGCCGCCCTCATAGACGTGAACGGGGTTTTTCTCCACACTTTCATTACCATCACCAAAATCCCAGTGATAAGAATCACCATGTCTGGAAAGGTTATTAAAGGACACTGTATCATTACTTACTTCAAAGTTAAAATCCGCGATAGGCAATGGAAGTACTTCAATGAGACTTTCCCTGACTATCGTATCAGAAGATACCGCGTTATATGCTATTAACTGTACGCTGTATGTTCCCGCCTCTGTATAAATCACTTCGGGGTTTTCTTCGGTAGAACTTGCTGGACTTCCACCATCAAAGGACCACAAGTAGCTTAAATCATCACCGCTGGACTCATTATTCATTTGCACAATTAAAGGAGCACATCCCACAACTTGCCCTGCAGTAAAGCCGGCAGTAGCCGGACGCATAAAATGCAATTGTCTTTCAATCGTATCACTGCCACAGGCATTATATGCGATAAGGCTTACAAGGTAATCACCATAATCTGCATAAGTATGAACAGGATTCTCCTCCGTGGAGGTATTTCCATCGCCAAAGCTCCACAAGAGGCTTGAATAATTACCTTCCACTTCCTCAGTAAAGCTCGTTGTCAGACCTGATGTAACATAAGAGAAATCACTTATAGCCACATCTCCTACAGAAATAAAGTTCTCTTTAATTACCGTATCTCTTCCCAGTCCATTCTCGACAATAAGCATTACCTCATAAGAACCGACAGCATTGTACGTTACAGTTGGTTCAGCTTGAGTACTTGTGGCTGGCACTCCACCTTCAAATGTCCACAAATAGCTGCTTACATCACCATCATACAGATTGGTAAACGTAACTGTAAACGGTACACAACCATTAGTTCCTGAAGCAGTAAACTGAGCATTAGGGAAGTCTCCTACTCCGAGTTTTCTCGTTTTTTCCGTACTTCCACATTCATTGGTAGCAGTTAAAGTAACAGTATATTCGCCTGACTCCGCATAAGTATGCGTAGGGTTTTCCTGCGTAGAAGTATTTCCATCACCAAAGTTCCAGTGATAAGAATCTGCGCCCTGGGAGTTATTTGCGAAAGCTACTGTCAGACCATCCGTAGTCGCCGTAAAATCAGCTATAGGCCTATCTTTAACAGTGATATAATCCTTTCTGACCTTGGTATCTTCACCGGATGAATTAGTCACTTTAAGACTTACGTCAAATGTGCCTGCTGAATTATATGTAATTGTCGGACTTGCTTCGGTGCTTGTCGCCGGGGTTCCTCCTTCAAATGTCCAGAGATAAGTCTCTCCTTCAGTCGAATTGTTTTGGAACTTGACCGTCATCGGCAGACATCCCTCAAGTTTATCCGCAGAAAAATCTGCAACGGGTATTCCTACAACCTGAATTTCACGCTGATAAACAGCATCTCCACAAGCATTGCTTGCCGTTAAAGTTACTGTATAACTTCCACCTTGTGTGTAAGTATGTACCGGATTTTTAACAGTACTGGCATTCCCATCCCCAAAGTTCCAGTGATAGGTATCCGCATCCTGAGAAGTATTATTAAATGTCACTGTCAACCCACTGATTGTCTGAGTAAACGATGCTGTAGGCTTATCTTTAACAGTGATATAATCCTCGCGTACAATTATGTCCTCCCCTACATTATTGGTCACTTTAAGACTTACGTCAAATGTCCCAACTGAGTTATAGGTAACCGTAGGATTTTCCAATGTACTTGTTGCCGGAGTTCCTCCCTGGAATGTCCATAGATAACTATCTCCTCCACTAGAGAGATTGCTGAACTGGACAGTCATAGGTACACAGCCATCAGATATATTAGCAGAAAAATCAGCTGTCGGCGCCCCTAACACATTAACCTGATATTCATACACATTCTCACCACAGTCGCTGATAGCTGTCAATCTTATTGTATAACTACCCTCAGTTATATATGTATGAATCGGGTTTATCTCTGTACTTTCTGTACCATCTCCAAAATCCCAATGATAGCTTGTAGCATTCTGAGATGTATTTTCAAATATTGCAAAAAGACCTACCAGCTCCACATTAAAGGAGGCAACAGGATTAGGCAATATTGTGATATATCCTACTTCAGTCTTGGTATCTGAACCTGCCGGATTTTCTACTTTCAGGCTTACTGTAAATGTTCCCGGCTGATTATAGGTAACGACAGGATTTTGTAAAGCTGATGTAGATGGGGTTCCTCCCTCAAATGTCCATGAGTAGCTATCTGCTCCAAAGGATAAATTATAATATAAAACCTGCTCTCCTACGCAAGCCTCAATCTTGTTTGATGAGAAATCTGCTAAAGGTGCAGCTACAATATTAACTGTGACAGTATAATAATCCACACCACAATCATTGATTGCTGATAATGTAACAGTATAATCACCACCCGAGCTATATGTATGAACCGGATTCGTCTCTGTACTTTCTTGTCCATCTCCAAAATCCCAGTGATAGCTCGTAGCGTTCTGAGATGTATTCTCAAACATTACAAATGGTCCATCTACATTATAATTAAATGATGCTGTAGGAGTCGGGCTAACCGTAATATATCCGACATTTATTTTCTGATTAGAACCAGAGTGATTTGTTACTCTTAAGGTCACGTTAAATACTCCCGGACTATTATAAGTCACTATAGGATTACTGAAGTCGGAAGTGCCGGGTGTACCTCCTTCAAATGTCCATTCGTATTCCTCCGCATATTGCGACAAATCAAAAAACATCACCTCATCTCCCACACATATTTGCTTGGCACTTGCATCAAAGTCCGCAATAGGAACCGGCACCGCGATTACTGAATGTTGGATTGATTTACTTCCGCAATGGTTAGTTACTGTTAATGTTACAGTATAAGTCCCCGGTGTAGAATAAGTGTAGACCGGGTTTTCCTGAGTGGAAGTACCACCATCACCAAAGTTCCAGTTGTAACCGGTAATATTGGGTCCCGTGGATTCATTAAAGAACGATACTTCTAGTTCATTCGTCACAAAGGAGAACGCAGCTTCAGGTACGTCTTCTACAGTAATATACGCGACTTTAGTCTCAGTGCCACTACCGAAATCATTTTCCGCAGTCAGAGTCACATTGTAAACTCCAGGCGTAGTGTAAACTACGGTCGGATTTTTCTGATGAGAAGTCTGAGGACTTCCGCCCGGAAATGACCATGTCCATGTATGTGGATCATTGGTGGATAAATCCGTAAAATTCACAGTCAGAGGCGCACATCCCTCCGTTACATTTGAAGTGAAATCCGCAACGGGAGCACTGCTGACTCCGCATGGTTCGAAGCAGGATCCTCCCAGATTCCCTAAAATCTTGTTATTAATAGTATTAATTGAATTGGAAGACCACAGATTGGTGTTATTTACGGCAGGCGCCATTATGTAAGGAGAACCTTGCGCATCATGTTGGCAACCAAAGTTGTGACCTATCTCGTGAGCAGTCATCACTCGCAGAAAGTTATGGTTAGTAGTAAAGTCCTGCAGACAATTATATCTGTTATATCCACAAAGTGTGTTAAGCCAGGCAATACCTACTGTACCACCATTGAAGTTCCTGTTAGTCCAGCAACTCGCCACGTCGTGATGTGCAGAGAATCCGCTGGAGCTTCTTGCCCAATTAGAAAAACTCCCCAAAAATGTACTTGCATCTGTCGAGGCAGTCCATGGATCACAGCCATTGCAGTCCACAATATATGTTTCGATAATTACATAACGTATTTCATGCACAAAGTCACTTGAGTAATTGGTTTCCATATTATTGGTTACCGTAGTCATGTGGTTTAGTACACCGGCAACTGAACCGTACTTCTGATACATTTTATAATCAGATGCGAGAGCATATTCAAGTTCATAGCAAGCTGTCGGAGCAGCTAACCCGCCTTCCTCTACATCCGGCATGTCTGCAGGGGAATCGGTTCCACATAATACATCTTTTTCTTCTACAGCATCATCTTTATCGTAAATAATGAACAAGGTCGATGATGCATTTTCATCATAACGATTAAGTGCATCAATAAAGTAGAGTGTTTCTCCGTCCACTATAAATCCGGAAATAAAGTTATGATTAATTGTCAGCCGTGACTCCTGTCCTTCTTCAGTCTGACCATACATTGGACTGGGTATCGTGCCATCAGGTTGCGCACCGGAAGAGGTTGTCAGCCGGTAATCTTCAGAAATCAGCCCTGAATTATATAAATGCAGAGTCGTAATAAATGGTCCGGCATTAAGCTGGATGTCGATTGATTCAATCTGATCATTTATTCCGGTCTGGAATTCTGAGATATCAGATAAATCCAAATAGAAAACATCATATTTCTTAATACGTGTTTCAATTGAATCCGTACTATATTGAAACTCCCTGATAGCTTCTGTTTCAGATAACTTATAACTAGCTATCTGCTGACTATATATACTTGTATTAAATAAAAAAGCTAATAGCAGAAGGAGATAAAAATTCTTCATAACTATAATAAGATTGATGTGATAAGATACTTAGAAGCTACAAATATTAAAAAAATATTAGAGATAAATAGATATATCCTGTAAAATCTTCTCAGATGCTATATAAATTAAAGCATTTCATCTACCAATAAGACTTATTGGTTTAAGAATGTTGAAATAAAACCGGATTTATACTCTTAAAATCCTTATCCTCGTTTAAACTTTGACAGCTTTAAAGCATTTAGAACTTTAACAACTTGTGAATAAACCCTGAAAAAAGATTTATGAAAAAAATTTCAACACTTACGCTGATCCTATTCATGGTGCTTGCTCTGTCCTTCAATGCAGAAGCTCAGAAAAAACCCAAGAAAAAGAAAAACTCCGTTGACTTCATGGAAAATGTCTGGTATGGGGCTAATCTAGGCCTTGGTCTGGGCGGAAATAATTATGAAACTTTTTTTGCGCTTGAATTCTCTCCTATGGCAGGGTATAAACTTACCGAGCGACTATCAGCAGGTCCGAGAATTATATTTGAATATGGCCACATGCGCTTACGCTACACTACCGGCATTCAGAAGTTAAATCTTTTCTCCTATGGAGGCGGCGCACTCATACGCTTTAAAGTACTAGAACAGCTCTTTCTACACGGAGAAGGAAATATAGTAAGAGACCAGTATATCACAACATCTCTTACCAAGGAATCGCTCGTGCGGCCGCATGTATTACTAGGAATCGGCTATAATGCCGGTGGTGGAGAAATTATGATTCTGTATGACTTCTTACATCCCAATGATGAACTTATGCTTCCATTTGAAATAAGAGTCGGCTATACTATAAATTTCTGATTCTGATAAAAGGGAGATAGTAGCAATTTATCTTAACCCCTCTACAGCTTGTATTGCAAGCCTGAGTCTATTTTCTTCATCACCTCTTATAACTGCATAATTCAGTTTAAGGCTACCAAGGATATCCACATATCTTTCGTAGAGCTCCCATCTATCATCCGGGTTTTCTCTGAGGGGATCGTACTCCCACGGGATATCGGGAGCACATAAGAGATAGAAGTTTTCCCTGTATAAACTCAGATGTGATTTTATCCATGGCTCACATTTTCCATAACGTACTTCCATCCATATACGCATGACGAGTAACCAGGTATCTGAAAATATAAACGGAGCGGCATTATACCTGTTATTGAGTAGGTTTATCGTTTCCAGCCGTGATATATCAATGAGATCAGTATAATTATAATCTCTTTTTATCCCGGGCAGATACCAGCGTGCAACCTCATCGACCATTGGCATTCCATAATTAATCGACAATGCCTCCGTCAGAGTTGACTTTCCTGAGGATTCGGGGCCGGTAATAATGACAAATTGAGATTTGCGCAAGCTGAAAGAATTTTAAGACTTTCGTCAAATATCTTGTTAATACCTTGCTTATGGAAACTTTTTTAATGGAATTTTTGATTATAATACTTTAACTTTTTCAGGAAATGTTTATATTTCGCTATGCATGATATAGAACCATATTACAAGTGGCGCGACTTATATGTTGCAGCGGAGGATGAAAAATCTCCATTCTACGGCCGGACTTACGACGAATTTTATTTCACCAATGCGGTATACAATTACGTCATACACCCGCAATGGGATGATTTTGGCTCTTCTACACTTTATTCCAAAGTCCTTTTTGCTGATTACGATGAGCAGTTTGCGATTATCGAATTAATAGGAGAATGGAACGATTGTATTACCAATGACATAATGTTTCTCAAGAGCAATCTGATTGACTTTATGCAAGAGGAGGGAATAAATAAATTTGTCATAATCTGCGAGAACGTACTCAACTTTCATGCGTCTGATGATTGCTATTATGAAGAATGGTTTCACGATATCGCGGATGAAGGGGGCTGGATATGTCTGTTAAACCTTCTGGATCATGTGGAGAATGAAATGCGGCAGGAGCATCTATCCTACTATATGAACTTTGGGTATGAATATAACGGCTTTAACTGGCGCGCACTTGAGCCGCAACATGTTCTCAGAAAAATTGAATTCATATTGAATAACCAGCAGAAAACCCTCTCTTACAATTATGATTGAAAACTGGACTGAAAATCACAAGGCCGGATTCGTTAACATTATTGGTCCACCCAATGTCGGCAAGTCCACTTTTGTAAATAATTTTACGGAGGTTAAACTCAATATTATAACTTCCAAGCCACAGACGACAAGACATCGTATTCTTGCCATCCTCAATGAGGACGAGTATCAGATGATTCTATCCGACAGCCCCGGGCTTTTAGAGAACCCGCATTATGCAATGCACGACAAGATGAATGAATTTGCATGGGCCGGGATCGAAGATGCGGACATATTGCTATATTTTGTCGATGTATGGCAGGAGCCCGAGCTTCCGCAAATACATGCAGACAAACTCAAAAATGTAGATGGTAAAGTCTATTTTATTCTGAATAAAATAGACCAGAAAATACCCGAAGAGGTAGAAGAAATTTTCACAAACTGGATAGAATTATACCCCTTTGACAGGCAATTTGCCATAAGTGCAATGAATGCTACCGGAACCGAAGAGGTTTTCAAGGCTATCATCGAAGACCTGCCCGTTCACCCTCCCTATTATCCCAAGGACCAATTAACGGACAAGTCAGAACGGTTCATCGTATCAGAAATTATCAGAGAGAAAATTCTGGACCTATACCGCAAAGAGATTCCTTATGCAGCTGAGGTAGACGTACATTGGTACAGGCAAGATACGAGCCACGACCCACCTATTTTAAACATCGGCGCTGATATCTATGTAGAACGCGATACACAGAAAGGAATTATGGTAGGAAAAGGTGGATCAATGATTAATAAGCTCGGAAGGCTTGCCCGACAGGAAATCGAGGAAATGGTCGGTCAACAAGTCTACCTGGAAATCCGTGTAAAAGTAAGAAAAGACTGGCGCCAAAACGAGGCAGATCTCAGACGCTTTGGCTACGAACTATAGCAATTGCAGAGTATTACTGCATACAAATTCCGAAAAACTATCCTCAATGCATTCAAGCGATAAAGAATTCTTATCTTTGCACTTCAAATTATCCGATTATCTATGAATAATCTCGTTGCTATAGTAGGGCGTCCCAACGTCGGAAAGTCGACTTTTTTCAATCGCATGATAGGAAAGAGGAAGGCTATTATTGATGATGTCAGTGGTGTAACCCGTGATCGCATATACGGAGTAAGCCATTGGAATGGCAAAGGATTCAATATCGTAGATACCGGAGGCTACGTAAAACACACTGACGACGTCTTTGAAAAGGCAATAAAAGATCAGGTATATATTGCCATTGAAGAGGCCGACATTATCGTCTTCATGGTAGATGTAAAAACCGGAATTACAGATCTGGATCAGGAAGTCGCCAAAATTCTCCGTCCTGTCGATAAACCCGTTTTCCTCGTTGTAAACAAGGTTGACAATTATGAACGGGAATTAATGGCAAGTGAATTTTGGAACCTGGGATTTGAAAATACATTTTTTGTTTCTTCCATTTCAGGTTCTGGCACCGGGGATCTGCTCGATGCTATCAGTGAGCATCTTGTAGATAAGGAAGTCCTGGAGTCGGATTTGCCAAAATTTGCGATTATAGGACAACCCAATGTCGGTAAATCTTCCTTTATCAATGCTCTCGTAGGAGAGGACAGGAATATAGTCACCGATATAGCGGGAACTACAAGGGATAGTATAGATACCATTTACAATAAATTTGGGAAGGAACTCCTTCTCATCGATACTGCGGGAATACGTCGAAAAAGCAGAGTTAAAGAGGATCTCGAATTTTACTCCGTGATGCGTGCGATAAATGCACTTGAACGGGCAGATGTCTGTATGCTGATGATTGATGCTACAGATCAGGTTGAATCTCAAGATCTCAGCATTCTAGAACTAGCGCGCAGCCGAGGAAAGGGAGTTGTCATCCTTATCAATAAATGGGACCTTATTGAAAAAGACACCAACCTCGTTAAGCATTATACGCAGTATATTCATTCACGCACTGCACCATTTACAGATATCCCTATCGTATTTGTTTCGGTTTTGAACAAGCAAAGAATTTTCAAAGCCCTTGAAGTCGCAATGGAAGTATATGAAAACAGACTTCGCAAGATATCGACATCTAAGCTCAACGAAATAATGCTTAAGGAAATTGAGAAGAACAGACCGCCGGCAATTAAGGGTAGACACGTAAAAATCAAATATGTGACTCAATTGCCTTTGCATTATCCTGCATTTGCCTTTTTCTGCAATTTCCCCCAGTACGTTAAGAACGATTACAAGCAATTCTTGGAAAATAAACTTCGCGAACACTTTAATTTTACCGGTGTTCCGATTAAGATATTTATAAGACAAAAATAAATCCGGTGAAAATCACAGAACTTCTTACAGACGTTTATCTGATTGAACCTGAAATCTTCCGGGACGAAAGAGGCTATTTCATGGAATCTTTCAACCAGAAAAATTGGGAAGAATCCGGCTTTTCCAATCAATGGGTGCAGGATAATGAAGCCATGAGCAGCTATGGTGTTCTGCGCGGCCTACATTATCAGAGAGGAGAATTTGCGCAAGCTAAGCTCGTCAGGGCAATTCTAGGAACCATTTATGACGTAGTCGTTGACCTAAGGCCGGACTCGCCAACCTTCAAGCAATCAATCGGAGTGGAACTGAGTGCAGAAAACAAGAAGCAACTCTATGTTCCGAGGGGATTTGCACATGGTTATGTCGTTCTCTCCGGGAAAGCAATATTTGCATACAAATGCGATAATTTCTACCACAAAGAAGCCGAAGCAGGACTGCGATATGACGACCCCGCCCTCAATATCTCATGGCCGGTAGCAAGCAAGGATATTCAGCTATCCGAAAAAGATAAGAACTGGCCTTCCTTAGAAAATTATATGCCCGTAAATCTTTAAAAATGAAAAAGATAAAGCTGTTAATCAATGGTGGGACAGGGCAACTAGGGCAATCTTTTCAAGCTGTCGCAAATGAATTTCCGGACTTCATACTCATCTGTCCTTCCCGTCAAGAGCACGACATTACGGATGCACCCGATATCGTCGGATACCTCAGAGAAGTCAAGCCCGATTATTACATCAATACAGCAGCTTATACAGAGGTTGATAAGGCAGAAACCGAAAAAGAAATTGCTTTCAGAGTTAATGTCAATGGTGTAAAAAACACGGCAACCGCGTGCAAGGAGCTAAACATTCCTTATATACATTTCAGTTCTGATTACGTTTATAATAATGATGTCAACAGGTTGTTACTTGAATCGGATTCATTGAATCCAGCGGGTTATTACGCCTTTACCAAACGGGAAAGTGAAAAAGTGCTGACGGAATTGGGTTTAGCTCATTTAACTTTTCGCGTTTCCTGGCTATATAGTCCCTACAGGAAGAACTTTGTAAAGACTATGTACAACTTAATGCAGAAAAATGATGCTGTAAATGTTGTGAATGATCAGATCGGCAGTCCTTGCAACACAGTAGATCTAGCAAGAGATATTCTTAATATTCTGCAACGAGATAGCACCGAGAAGGACCTTATTCAAAGGAATAGCGGCATATACAATTATACCCAACTAGGTACTGCAAGCTGGTATGACATCGTTATAGAAATGAAAGAAATTTTAAACCTCGACACAGAGGTCAATGCAGTAGATACCGATTTCTTTCCTCGACCGGTAAAACGTCCCGCTTTCAGCCTGATGAATCTGAGCAAAGTACAGGATACATTTGGAATAAAGCTGCGTCACTGGAAAGAAGCACTGAGAGACTGTCTCAAAGAAATTGCATAAACAATACAAGGATTTTCAAGCTTATTTATAAAGCAGTAATTAATTCCTTAAATTGGCAGTAATAAAATCCGGGATTCAGAAAATGCTGAAGGTACAAAGACATATTACAAGATTTATTTTCAGAATTGCACTATCCCTGTTCTTCTCCCTCTTCTTTTTAACAGTTATTAATGCAACGCATAACAGAGCCGGAGAAATCCGCATTGAACAGATCGGCCCACTGACAATCCGCGCCACCGTTGTAACATATACGCGCGCCAGCTCTGTAGATGCAGATCGAGACAGTCTTACGATAAACTGGGGAGACGGAACGACATCTACCGTAAGCAGAAACAACGGCTTCGGAGGCGGAGAAATCCTCGGGAATGACATCAAATACAACACCTATACGGGTGACCATACATACTCAGGTCGTGGCACATATACTATTTCCATGACCGACCCCAATCGTATTGCGGGTATTTTAAATGTGGATCCTCCGCATAGTGTCGAAATACCCTTTCACTTACAGACTGTTTTTACTTTACTTAACACACAATTTGAAGGATATAACAATAGTGTGATACTGTTGCAACCACCGATTGACGTCGCCTGTGTAGGACAACGATTTATTCATATCCCGAGCGCCTATGATCCGGACGGAGACAGTATTGCTTATGAACTTACAATTCCCATGATGGCACCGGGAACTATTGTACCCAACTATAGTCTGCCCAATCAGATAAGACCGGGAGCAGATAATGTGATTTCTTTTAATGAAATAACCGGGGAATTTATCTGGGATTCACCTCAAGTCGCAGGCGAATACAATATTGCTTTCTACATTAAAGAATACAGGGATGGCAAATTAATCACCAAAACAATGCGTGATATGCAGATTCTGGTAGAAAAATGTGATAACCGCCCACCTGAGTTTCAATTGCCGGAAGAAATCTGTGTCTTCGCAGGTGAAGTAATAGAAGTTCCCATTACAGTAACGGACCCTGACATTCCTAATCAGCTGGTAAAACTGATGGTGTCAGGTGGTCCTATGGAACGAGGAGCTACACTGGACGTGGATGATCAATACCACAGTCAGCCACTCCATGCAACTTTCCGATGGGCAACGAGCTGTAATGATATCTCCAGACAATATTATTCACTCGTCGTTAAAGCAGAAGATAACGGTATATACTCCGGTGCAGGAGGAAGAGAACCAAGAGGATTATCTACGCTGAAAATACTACGCATAAAGGTAATCGGACCACCACCGGAAAATGAGGATATTGAAGTCGTACAAAATGCCGTTAAGCTGAGCTGGGATTCACCTTATAGTTGTGAGATTACTGAAAATCAATATTTCAAAGGTTTCACTATATGGAGAAGTGAAGGCTCGCGGCATTTGACAATTGATACTTGTAATTTTATTGCGGAGTCGATGGGATATGAACCCATTGCCTTTAATATCAGGGCTAAGGAAGGTAATCGCTATACTTATACAGATCAGGCAACTAATCCAGGTAACACATACTGTTACCGGATAACGGCAGAGTTTTCCCTGATGACTCCATCAGGAAATCCATATAACATCGTCGAAAGCCTTCCTACCGAGGAGTTATGTATAGTTCTCAATCGCGATTTGCCGGCATTACAGAATGTAAGTATTATCAACACTGATGACAACGATGGGGAAGTATATCTACGCTGGCTCAAGCCGGACCCTGAAACCCTGGATACAATCTTAAACCGGGGGCCTTATGCCTTTAGCGTCCAAAGAAGCCCAGGAGTAGCAACAGACAATTTTGTAGATGTGCCGGGAAGCCTTACTGCATTTAATGATTTCATTTCACTTACAGATACGACATTCGTTGATAAAGGGATCAATACTGTAGAACAGGGCTATACTTATAGAATTGCCTTATACACTGAGGGTAAAGACGACATTCCCTACGGTTATAGTGCACCTGCAACCTCTGTCTTTGCAGAAGTTCATTCTACAGACAGGACAAATATTCTTTTCTGGAAAGAAGTAGTTCCCTGGTATAATTTTGAATACAAAATTTATAAACGCAACGATAGCAGCGGAGAATATGAACTTATAGATTCAACGAGAGAAAGAACTTATACAGATACCAATCTTTTAAATGATCATGAGTACTGCTATTATATAGAAACAAAGGGGAGTTATGGTGTACCCACGCTACAAGATACACTTTTCAATCTCTCACAAATAAGATGCGGCACTCCTATTGACACAATTTCACCTTGCCCGCCGGAATTTGTGATTAATAATGTATGCAATACTGAATCCGGTTTTTCCTACGAAGATCTGTTTAATGAAATAGCATGGGAATTTACGAGTTCTTGCCAACGAGCTCCTGACATCGCCTACATCAGGATCTATTTCAAGGTAGACTCTACAGGAAGTCATAATCTGATTGCAGAAGTCCCTGTGGATGATATGAAGTTCCGTCATGCACCAGGTAAAGGATTAGACGGTTGTTATTCAATATCAGCGGTAGATTTCAGTGGAAATGAAAGTAAACTCAGAGATTTTATCTGTGCAAAAAATTGTCCTTTTTATTCTCTGCCCAATACTTTCACGCCTAATGGCGATGGTTACAACGATGTTTTCAAGCCGAGGAAAAGCAGATTTATAGAAAGAATTAATTTTAAAGTATACAATCGCTGGGGCAATCATGTCTTCAGCACTACCGAGCCGGAAATCAACTGGGATGGAAGGAATTTCTCCGGTGAACTTGTTAGCCCCGGTACGTATTACTATATCTGTGACGTTTATCAATTTGGGATCCCCGATCAGCCTCTAAGCAGCCTGAAAGGGTATATAGAAATTATTTACTGATGTTTACAGGACTTATAGAAACTACCGGCATTGTGCGGGAAATCACCACGCAAGGCGCCAATAAAACTTTTCTTATCGAGAGCAATATCAGCTCTGAACTCACTGTCGACCAGTCGGTCAGCCATAATGGCGTATGCCTTACGGTTACAGCAGTTAAAGGTAATATTCATACGGTTACGGCAATCAATGAAACCTTAATCCGGAGTACTCTGGGAGACTTAAAGGAAGGTTACGAAGTTAATATTGAGCGTTGTCTCCTTCCGACTCAGCGTCTGGACGGACATATCGTACAGGGACATGTTGACGGAATGGGCAAGATTATAAAGATTGAGGATGCCGCTGGCAGTATGGTGTACACTATAGAAATAGATGAGAAATATGCACATCTGATTATTGAAAAGGGTTCTATTGCGGTCGACGGCGTAAGTCTCACTATTGTCTCAGTCGGACCAAATTTCTTTTCGGTGGCAATTATCCCACATACTTCAAGCGTGACAATCTTTAAGCATTACGAAGAAGGGAGTTACGTAAATTTAGAATTTGATATTGTCGGGAAGTATCTCAGTCGATACAAGGAAATATTCACGGACAGAGCTTAATTTCACAATTTAGCTGACTTATTCCGGTAATCTTATCAACTGCCTTTCGGCAAATTTTCAATTCTGTTAAATTGCTTACAAGCGGCCTAAAAAAGAAATACTCAAATGACATTCGTTTCCGATGAGCCATTTGAGTATTGTTCTTCTATATATTTGCGAAAGCTTACAAATAAATCAAGCGCCCCGAAGGGCACCTGATTATCTATATATTATTCTGCAGCTTCCTCTTCATCATCTACATAAACCGCAGCTTCCAGTTCATCCTTAGGAGCAACTATAAGATCTCTGTACTTTCTCATTCCCGTACCTGCAGGAATCTGCTTTCCTACAATTACGTTTTCCTTCAATCCGATAAGATCATCTCTCTTCGCACCGATAGCGGCGGTTGAAAGAACCTTAGTCGTTTCCTGGAAGGAAGCAGCTGAAATCCAGCTAGCAGTACCCAGAGAAGCTCTAGTAATCCCTTGTAGGACCGGCTTGGAAATTGATGGTTCAGCATCTCTTGCCTCAATCAATTCCTTATCCTGCCTTCTGAGGAAAGAGTTTTCTTCTCTCAACTGTCTTACAGAAATAATCTGTCCAGGATAGAATTCTTCTGAATCACCTGCACTGGTTATAACCTTCTTATCCCAGATCCACGTATTAGCTTCAAGGAATTCTGCACGATCGATGATTTCATTTTCCAGCAGATTGGTATCTCCCGGATCAAGTACCTGTACTCTTGCAAGCATCTGCCCGATAATCACCTCGATATGCTTATCGTTAATCGTAATACCTTGAGATCTATAGACTTCCTGAACACCATTCAGAAGATAGTTGTAAACAGCTCTTGGCCCCTCGATATCGAGAATATCAACCGGTGAAATTGCGCCATCAGATAGTGAAGTACCGGCTCTCACAAAGTCCCCTTCCTGCACCAGGAAGTGTCTTGAAAGACCTATCAGGTATTTCCCTTGCTGACCTGTAACTTCATTCGTAACAAATACCTCTCTGTTACCACGCTTTATCTTACCGTAGGATACAACCCCATCGATTTCTGATACCGTAGAAGGATTGGATGGATTTCTAGCTTCAAAGAGCTCCGTTACACGAGGAAGACCTCCTGTAATATCCGAAATCTTACCCAAGCTTCTAGGAATCTTAGCAAGTGTCTGACCCGCTTTAATTTCCTGTCCGTCATCAATGCTGATGTATGAGCCCACCGGCAAGTTATAAGTTCTTTTCACCTCTCCATCTTCACTCAGAATCTCAATGCTAGGAATCTTCTTCTTAGCACGCTTAGCCTCAATAATAACCATATCAGCATTACCTGTCTGATCATCTCTTTCAAGACTATAAGTCACGTGTTCTTCGATATCTCTAAACCTGGCAAGTCCTCCGTACTGGCTGACAATAACAGCGTTAAAGGCATCCCATTCACAGATCATATCTCCTCTGGAAATCTCGTCTCCATCAGCAAAGTATAGAGTAGAACCGTAAGGAATATGATGTGTACTCAGCACCTTGTCTTCTTCCTTATCTACAATCTTCAATTCTCCCGAACGTGAAAGAACAACGTTGATCTTTTCACCCAGGTGATTCTCTGAAACTGTAGTCTGAATATTATCAAACTCTGCAGTTCCCTTATGCTTCGCAATAATTTCTGAAGATGACTTCGCAATCGAAGCAACCCCACCCACGTGGAAGGTTCTCAGAGTCAGCTGCGTTCCCGGCTCACCGATACTCTGTGCTGCGATAATACCTACTGCATCTCCGATTTCAGCCCTCCGGCCGGTTGCCAGGTTCTTACCATAACAAGTTGCACACACTCCCTGCTTAGTTTCGCAGGTAAGTACTGAACGTACTTTTACGGTATCAACCTCCGCTGCCTCAATCTTTCTTGCGAGGGCAGTTGTAATATATGATCCACTCGCAACGATAACTTCTCCTGTATCCGGGTTTACAACCTCGTCTACGATATATCGACCGACAATTCTGTCCTTCAAGGATTGAACAATCTGGTCACCTTCCATCACTGCGCTGATAGCAACACCGCGTAATGAATTACAGTCTTCTTCGTTGATAACAACATCCTGAGCTACGTCAACCAATCTACGAGTCAGATAACCAGCATCCGCGGTCTTAAGAGCAGTATCCGCAAGACCTTTTCTCGCACCGTGCGTGGAGATAAAGTAATCCAATACTGACAATCCGTCTTTAAAGTTTGAAAGAATCGGGTTTTCAATAATAGCTCCACCGGTATCTCCAGATTTACGTGGCTTAGCCATCAAACCTCTCATACCGCACAACTGCTTAATCTGCTGCTTGGAACCTCTAGCACCTGAGTGCAACATCATATAAGCGGAGTTAAATCCATTCTTATGATTTGCAAGCTCTTTCATCAGGTTATCCGTAATCATATTATCCGCAAATGTCCATTTGTCGATAATCTGATTATATCGCTCATTATTGGTAATAAGACCCATGTTGTAGTTCATCCATACCTCATCAACTTCTGCTTGAGCATTTTCCAGGAACGTCTCTTTCTTGGATGGATCAATCAAGTCACCGAGGTTAAAGGATAGTCCTCCTCTAAACGCCCAGTAGAATCCTAATTCCTTAATCTGGTCAAGGATATGAGCAGTTCTTTCAAAGCTCGTCTTCTCAATAAGCTCTCCAATAATGGTCTTCAGAGCTTTCTTAGTAAGCAGTTCGTTGACAAACGGATAATCATCCGGCATAGAGTGATTAAAGATTACTCGTCCAACCGTAGTATCAATACGCTTGCTCTCGAGTTCTCCTTCTTCATTTTCTACATTTACTCTCACTTTGATAGCGGCCTGAAGGTCGATCTTATTCTCATTGAAAGCGATAAGAACTTCTTCTTCAGAATAGAAAGTCATTCCCTCTCCACGTACTTTATGATCATCTGTGGATTTTCTCTCCTTAGTCAGATAATAAAGTCCGAGAACCATATCCTGAGAAGGCAATGTTATCGGCGAACCATCCTGTGGGTTCAACAAGTTGTGAGATGCAAGCAACAACACCTGGGCTTCAAGTATTGAGGCTTGGCTCAACGGTACGTGAACTGCCATCTGGTCACCGTCAAAGTCAGCGTTAAATCCACCACACACAAGCGGGTGTAACTGAATTGCCTTACCTTCGACAAGTTTTGGCTGGAAAGCCTGAATTGACAATCTGTGAAGTGTAGGAGCCCGGTTAAGTAAAACTGGGTGTCCTTTCAGGATATTCTCCAGAATTCCCCAGATTACCGGCTCTTTTCTATCAACCAATTTCTTAGCTGATTTTACAGTCTTTACAATTCCTCTCTCTATTAATTTCCTGATAATAAACGGCTTGAATAATTCAGAAGCCATCTCCTTAGGAATTCCACATTCATGCAATTGAAGCGTTGGGCCTACAACGATAACAGATCTACCGGAATAGTCAACACGCTTTCCGAGTAGGTTCTGTCTGAATCGACCTTGCTTTCCTTTCAATACGTCACTCAATGACTTGAGTGCTCTTCCTCCTTCTGCTTTAACTGCATTGGATTTTCTACTATTATCAAATAGTGAGTCCACAGACTCCTGAAGCATTCTCTTCTCATTTCGAAGAATTACTTCCGGAGCTTTAATCTCAAGTAATCGCTTCAGCCGGTTATTTCTGATAATTACTCTTCTGTACAAATCATTAAGGTCAGATGAAGCAAATCTTCCTCCGTCTAATGGCACTAACGGGCGCAACTCAGGCGGAATTACAGGCAAGTATTGAATTATAGTCCATTCGGGCTTATTCTCTACTCTTGTATTTCCTTCTCTGAACGCTTCAACAACTTTCAGACGCTTTAAAGCTTCTGATTTACGTTGCTGTGAAGTCTCAAATTGTGCCTGGTGACGCAATGCGAATGCCAGTTGGTCAAGATCTAAACTTTCCAACAGCATCTTTATTCCGTCAGCTCCCATTCTGGCAATAAACTTATTGGGGTCATCATTAGGTAAGGCATCGTTATCTGCCGGTAACTGATCCTTTAACTCGTAGTATTCTTCTTCGGAAAGAAGATCCATTTTCTTCACCTCAAGATCAGCTGCCTGTCCTACCTGAATTACTACATATCTCTCGTAGTAAATGATGCTTTCCAGGTTTTTGCTGGAAAGCCCCAATAGATATCCCAGTTTGTTGGGAAGAGATTTAAAGAACCATATATGTACTACCGGAATAACCAGTTTAATATGACCCATTCTCTCCCTACGTACCTTCTTTCTCGTTACTTCAACCCCACATCTGTCACACACAATTCCCTTGTACCTTATGCGCTTGTATTTACCGCAAAAGCACTCGTAATCTTTAACCGGACCAAATATTCTTTCACAGAACAGACCATCACGCTCAGGTTTATATGAGCGATAGTTAATGGTTTCAGGCTTTAACACCTCACCATAGGAACGCTCAAGGATGTCATCCGGAGAACAAAGTCCCAGCGTAATACTATCAAATTGATTTGATGTCTGACTGTCTTTTTTGTTATAAGCCATAATGCTTTATTATAAAAGTTAACGTAACCTTAGAAATATATCTTCAGTTTTCAATTAATCAAATTTTATATCCAGTGCAAGTCCTCGCAACTCGTGAATCAATACATTGAATGATTCAGGAATGTTAGGTTCAGGTAATACTTTACCTTTTACAATTGCCTGGTAAGCCTTAGCTCTACCTTGGATATCATCTGACTTAATCGTCAACAACTCTTGCAATATATTACTTGCTCCGAATGCTTCCAGAGCCCATACTTCCATCTCTCCAAATCTCTGACCTCCAAACTGAGCTTTACCACCAAGTGGCTGCTGAGTAATCAGAGAGTATGGTCCGATAGATCTAGCGTGCATCTTATCATCAATCATATGCGACAACTTCAGCATATAGATGATACCTACAGTAGCCTCCTGGTCAAATCTTCCGCCGGTTTCACCATCGTACAGATATGTCTGTCCAAGTCTAGGTAAACCTGCTTCATCGATTTCCGTTTCGATGTCCTGCACTGTCGCACCGTCAAATATCGGCGTAGCATACTTCACTCCTTTCTTCTCTCCTGCCCATCCGAGTACTGTTTCGAATATCTGACCGATATTCATACGGGACGGAACCCCTAATGGACTAAGAACGATATCAATCGGAGTACCATCTTCCAGGAATGGCATATCTTCCACGCGTACTATACGGGAAACAATACCTTTGTTTCCGTGTCTTCCGGCAAGCTTATCACCCACCTTCAATTTACGCTTCTTGGCCATGTAAACCTTAGCCAATTTCAATACACCAGCCGGAAGCTCATCTCCTATGCTGATATTAAACTTCTCACGCTTATATGCTCCTTTCTCCTCATTTACCTTGATGCTGTAATTGTGCAGTAAACGCGCAATCAGAACGTTGGAATCATCATCAGATGTCCAGCCGGAGTAATCCACTTCCACGTAATCCAGATCCATAAGAATCTTCTGTGTAAATCTTTCTTTCTCCGGAACAATAGTGTCACCGTAGATAGTTTTTACACCGTTGGAGGTTTTTCTTCCGATGAGTTTCTGAAGCTTATCCACAAGGATAGTCTTAAGTTCATTCAAAGAAACCGCATGTCTTTCTTCCAGACTTGCAAGTAACTTCTTCTCCTGGTCTTTCTGATGTTTATCCTTTTTAGCTCTTGCAAATAATTGCTTATCGATAATAACGCCCTGCATTGATGGAGGCGCCTTCAATGATGCATCTTTAACATCACCTGCTTTGTCTCCAAAAATAGCACGAAGTAACTTCTCTTCTGGAGTAGGGTCAGATTCTCCTTTCGGAGTAATCTTACCAATCAGAATATCACCCTCATCAACCCAGGCTCCGATTCTGACAACCCCATTTCTATCCAAATCTCTTGTAGCTTCTTCGCTGACGTTAGGAATATCGTTAGTCAATTCTTCTTCACCTAGCTTAGTATCACGTACGTCAAGCTCAAAGTGCTCAATATGAATTGATGTAAAGACATCTTCCCTTACAACACGCTCAGAAATTACAATAGCATCCTCAAAGTTGTATCCCTTCCAGGGCATAAATGCAACTTTCAGGTTTTGACCAAGTGCAAGCTCTCCTTTTTCCGTTGCATAACCATCACAGAGGATTGTACCTTTCTGCACCCTGTCACCTTTTCTTACGATAGGCTTCAGGTTGATACAGGTACCCTGGTTGGTTCTACGGAATTTAGTAAGTTTGTATGTCTTTTGATTATCTTCAAAAGAAACAATTTGCTGCTCTTCACTGCGGTCGTATTCGATGACAATTTCATTGGCATCTACGTATATTACTTCTCCGTCACCTTCCGCGTTAATCAACATTCTGGAGTCAAGCGCAACCTTACCTTCAAGTCCAGTACCTACGATAGGTGACTTAGGTCTTACCAATGGCACTGCCTGACGCTGCATATTAGAACCCATCAGGGCTCTGTTAGCATCATCATTCTCCAGGAATGGAATCAATGAAGCGGAAACACCTACAATCTGGTTAGGTGCAACGTCCATATATTCAACATCATCCGGGTTTAAAAGCGGGAATTCACCATGCTCTCTACAACGGACTCTATCGCTTATGAATGCTCCTTTTTCGTCAATAGCTGAGTTAGCCTGAGCAATCTTCATAAAGTCCTCTCCTTCCGCACTGAGGTATTTAACCTCTCCGTTCATCTCCACTTTTCCATTCTCCACTTCACGATATGGAGTTTCAAGGAAGCCCATCTTATTTACTTTTGCGTGAACGCATAAAGTAGAAATAAGTCCAATGTTAGGACCTTCTGGCGTTTCAATCGTACACAATCTTCCATAGTGGGAATAGTGAACGTCTCGCACCTCAAACCCTGCTCTCTCTCTGGATAAACCTCCTGGCCCAAGAGCTGAGATACGACGCTTATGCGTTATCTCGGATAGTGGGTTGGTCTGATCCAGAAACTGGGATAACTGAGAAGTCCCGAAGAAAGAATTAATCACTGATGATAGTGTACGCGCGTTGATTAGATCAATCGGTGTAAACACCTCATTATCTCTCACGTTCATACGTTCTCTGATAGTTCTCGCCATTCTGGCAAGTCCTACTCCAAACTGCGCATAAAGTTGTTCTCCAACCGTACGCACACGTCTGTTGCTCAAGTGATCAATATCATCGAGTTCAGCATTCTGATTAATCAACTTAACCAGATACTTCACTATCTCAATGATATCTTCTTTGGTAAGGACGAGTATTGATGAATCAATATCTAGATTCAACTTACCGTTGATCTTGTATCGTCCTACTTCACCCAGATTATATCTCTTATCAGAGAAGAATAGCTTTTCAATAATTCCACGTGCAGTTTCCTCATCTGGTGGATCACTGCCTCTTAATTGTCTGTAGATATATTGTACAGCCTCCATTTCAGAGCTCGATGGATCTTTCTGAAGGGTGTTATATATAATTGAGTAGTCTTCTTCTATATCTTCTTTCTGTAAGATAACAGTATCGGCCTCTGCATCGAGGATTAACTGAATATTATCCTCATCAAGGACAATATCTCTTTCCAAAATAATTTCATTTCTTTCTATAGAAACAACTTCTCCAGTATCTTCATCAACAAAATCCTCAACCCATTTCTTCAGAACTCTAGCGGCAAGTTTGCTACCGATAGCTTTCTTGAGTTGAGTCTTATTAGCTTTAATTTCTTCAGCGAGATTAAATATCTCTAGTATCTCTTTATCTGAATCATATCCGATTGCACGGAGTAATGTAGTAATCGGGAATTTTTTCTTTCTATCGATATACGCATACATCACTGTATTGATATCGGTAGAGAACTCCATCCAGGATCCTTTAAAAGGAATAATTCTCGCAGAGAATATCTTGGACCCGTTGGGGTGAAAACTCTGAGAGAAAAACACTCCTGGTGATCTGTGTAACTGTGAAACGATAACTCTCTCTGCACCATTGATAACAAATGTTCCTTTAGGGGTGATATATGGAATATTACCCAGGAAAACATCCTGAACTATGGTCTGAAAATCAATATGTTCTTCATCATTACATGAGAGTCTGAGTTTTGCCTTGAGCGGAACACTATAAGTAAGTCCGCGTTGCATACACTCATCAATATCGTAACGGGGTGGATCTATGAAATAATCAAGGAACTCAAGGACGAAGATATTTCTTGCGTCTGTAATCGGGAAGTTTTCTTGAAACACCCTGTAGAGTCCTTCATTCATTCGGTTTTCAGGCGTTGTTTCCAACTGGAAGAACTCCTGAAAGGATTGAAGCTGAATTTCCAATAAATCCGGATACGGTGAAAGCTGAGAAATTCTTCCGAAATTTATTCTTTCACCATTGTTTTTTGGAATTGCTACGCTGCTTAAGGCCATCTATTAGTTTTTTAAAAAATTATCAAAGAGAGAAACTGAAAAAGTCGATTTGCTTTATACAGCAATAGGCCTAATGGACACGATGACTTTAATTATCGCGTCCATTAAACCTTTATGCATTAAATGATGCTTATATTTCGCACCATGGGTTGAATTATTTCAATTCAACCTCAGCACCAGCTTCTTCAAGAGCTGCTTTTAACTCTTCAGCCTCAGCTTTGGGAGCTCCTTCTTTCAATGTAGATGGAGCTTCGTCAACAAGGTCTTTTGCTTCTTTTAGACCAATACCTAAAAGATTCTTAACCTCCTTAACTACTTTAAGTTTCGCACCGCCTGCGCTTACTAGTACAACATCGAATTCAGTCTTCTCAACAGCAGCATCTCCGCCACCGCCTGCTGGACCTGCTGCTACTGCTACTGCTGCAGCTGCCGGCTCAATACCGTACTCTTCTTTTAATATATCAGCTAAATCATTAACCTCTTTAACTGTAAGGTTAACCAACTGTTCTGCTAAATCTTTTAATTCTGCCATTTTTTTACGCTTTAGAATTTTTCAAAAATGATTAAATAAATAAAATATATTGGCGTAATAAATACTTGGAAGCCATACCTGTAACGCCCTACTTCCTCCTATCCTCTTTCCTCGATTGCTTTCAATATACCGGTAATCTTCTGACCGGCTGAAGATAGAGCGCCGAGAACGTTCTTCATAGGAGACTGTAACAATAGTACAATCTCGCCAAGTAGCTCGTCTCTCGATTTCAGTTCGGATAACGGTACCAGGCTTTCATCGCCCAGATAAATATCCGATTCTATGTAAGCGCCTTTAATGACTGGCCTTTCAAAGCTTTCACGGAATTCTTTAATCAGCTTAGCTGGTGCATTAGCTGTATCTGAAAACATGATTGCCGTAGGTCCTTTTAATAAGTCATATAAAGGTGCGTAATTCTTTTCATCACCAAATGATTCCAATGCAATTCTTACAAGTGTATTCTTATACACGGTCATATCGATGCCCTTCTCGTAACATTTGCGACGTAAACTATTTGTTTGTTCTACAGTAAGAGTAGATGCATCAGTTATATAGAAGAACTCATGCTTATCAAACTTCTCTTTTAGTGACTCTACTATTTCTCCTTTTTCTTGTCTTGTCATGGTCTGATGCTTTAGTCGATTATTCTAAAATTCTTTGTATCAATTTTTATTCCCGGGCTCATGGTTGAAGCTACAGTAATTGCTTTCAGATACACACCTTTGGAAGCTGCAGGTTTCATTGCTACCAAAGTATTAAGTAGTTCTCTCGCGTTTTCTGTAAGTTTGTTTGCATCAAAGGAAACTCGCCCGATAGGTGAATGAATGATACCAAACTTGTCAACTCTGAAAGCGATTTTACCTGCTTTAACATCCTCAACTGCTGCCTTGATGTCCATAGTTACAGTACCAGACTTAGGGTTAGGCATTAGACCTCTAGGTCCAAGTATCTTTCCAAGTCTACCAACTTGAGCCATGACTGTAGGTTGCGCAATCATTACGTCAAAGTCAACCCAGCCATCCTGAATCTTCTGTACATATTCATCAAGACCGGCATAATCAGCACCAGCCGATAGAGCTTCTTCCACTTTATCAGCTGAACACAGAACAATAACTTTCTTGTCTTTTCCAGTACCGTGTGGTAATGCAGCTGTTCCTCTCACAGCCTGGTCTGCTTTACGTGGATCTACTCCGAGATTCACGTGTAAATCAACTGAAGCGTCAAACTTGGTAGTGTTTACCTTTTTAACAAGCTCCATTGCTTCCCGCATAGAGTAGTAGTTTTCTCTATCTACCAGCTCATTAGCGGCTTTTCTTTTCTTGCTAATTCTCGCCATATTAAATGTTTTATAAGGTAAAACGTAGGTAGCAATTCCTACTCCCTTAAATTAAAAATAAATTAATCTTCGCTGTCTTCCGGACTATCGGTCGCCCAGGGAGCAGTCCCTTTGACCTCAATGCCCATACTTCTAGCTGTTCCAGCAACCATCTTCATTGCTGACTCAAGAGTAAAGGCATTTAAATCCGGCATTTTTTCTTCCGCGATGGCACGTACCTGGTCCCAGGTAACACGTCCTACAGTATCAACGTGTGGTGCACCAGCACCCTTTTTTATCTTAGCTAATTCAATAAGCTGAACTGCTGCCGGCGGAGTTTTAATAATAAAATCAAATGACTTATCCTTGAAAACGGTAATCTCGACTGGCAACACTTTACCCATTCGGTCTTGTGTTCTATCGTTAAACCGCTTGCAGAAGTCCATAATATTAACTCCTTTAGCACCTAAAGCAGGTCCTACCGGTGGAGCTGGATTAGCCTGGCCACCACGCACTTGCAATTTTATGAATGCATCAACTTCCTTTGCCATAATTTCTATGTTTATTCCTCAATTCCCGGAATCAGGTTGATAATTAAATTCGTTGACTTTAATTACAGTCAATTCTCTCTTTTGCTAACTTTGTTTCTCTACCTGGATGAAATTCAATTCAACCTCTGTCCCTCTACCGAAGATTTTAACAATAACCTTCAATTTCTTCTTGTCTTCGTATATTTCTTCAATATCACCGATGAAGTCTTTGAAAGGACCGTCTATAATCTTAACCGACTCTCCCTTTAAGAATGGTTCGAGTAACTCTTCACCTATTTCTTGGGACTCATCTGCTTTTCCAAGCATACGATTAGCCTCACTATCTCTCATGGGTGTAGGATTATCTCCTCCGAGAAAATTTATAACGTTGGGGATACCGGCTATTGTTCTTATCATCTCACCGGAGAATCTTCCGGCTTCAGCTTCAATTAATATATAACCTGGTAAAATATTGCGATCTATAATCACCTTTTTACCACCTCTGAATTTATATACCTTTTCTGAAGGAACAATAACCTGAGTAATAACATCAGTCCAGCCGGACCTTTGGATCTCCAGTTCTATTCTCTCTTTTATCTTTCTTTCCTTATTGCTTATGACGCGTAAGGAATACCATCTTTTGCCTTCTTCTGACATGGAATCGTTCACTTTATTGCCTTCTACTATAAACCATAGAGGAAGCTGGTGATGTAATTCGCCGCCAAGTCCATAACAAAGACAATCAATACAAATATAATTGTCGCTACAATTACGAGTCTCGTAGACTCAAGCAACTCTGTCCATGTAGGCCAGGTCACCTTATGCATTAGCTCGTTATAGCTTTCTCTTATATATAATAAAAAATTATCCATAAAATCTTCTGTTAGCACGGGCAGAAGGATTCGAACCCTCGACCTACGGTTTTGGAGACCGTCGCTCTACCAGCTGAGCTATGCCCGTAAAATTCTTATATCACCGATGAAGGAGCCTTCAAATAAAGAGCCACTATAAAAGTGGCTCGTCTATTTATAATCTTAAAGGCAGCCTTAAACTACGGCAACCAATTATCTTCTGAAAAATTCAGATTATTCGATAATTTCTGTCACCTGTCCAGCTCCAATAGTACGACCCCCTTCTCTGATTGCAAAACGCAATCCTTTCTCCAATGCAATCTGAGTAATCAGTTTCACTTCAAGTGAAACGTTATCACCAGGCATTACCATTTCAACTCCAGCAGGCAAATGAACATCACCAGTTACGTCAGTAGTTCTGAAGTAAAACTGAGGTCTATACCCGTTAAAGAAAGGCTTATGTCGTCCACCCTCGTCCTTGCTAAGTACGTAAACTTCGCACTTGAAGTGTGAGTGAGGAGTTACTGAACCAGGCTTACAGATAACCTGTCCTCTTTCAATTTCGTTTTTGTCGATACCTCTCAGAAGAATACCGGCGTTATCACCAGCCTCTCCACGATTAAGCAACTTACGGAACATCTCTACTCCAGTAACAGTTGACTTCAAAGGCTTCTCGCCTTTAGGCATCATACCTATAATCTCAACCTCGTTACCTACCTCGATAATACCTCTCTCAATACGACCCGTGGCAACAGTACCACGTCCTGTAATTGAGAAAACGTCCTCGATAGGCATCAAGAATGGTTTGTCAATAATTCTTTCCGGCTCAGGAATATTAGCATCCACAGCAGCCATTAAGTCCTTTATAGCCTGAACATGAACTGGATCTCCTTCAAGAGCTTTAAGAGCTGAACCTTGAACGATTGCAGCGTTCTCGCCGTCAAATTCGTACTGATCCAGAAGATCTCTAATCTCCATTTCAACTAGTTCAAGCATCTCCTCGTCATCAACAAGGTCAACTTTATTCATGAAAACAACGACACTCGGTACCCCTACCTGACGTGCAAGAAGAATGTGTTCTCTTGTCTGAGGCATAGGTCCGTCAGTTGCTGCAACTACGAGAATCGCTCCGTCCATCTGAGCAGCTCCCGTAACCATGTTCTTAACATAGTCAGCGTGTCCCGGACAGTCCACGTGAGCGTAGTGACGGTTTTCTGTTTCATACTCTACGTGAGAAGTATTAATTGTAATTCCTCTCTCCTTTTCTTCAGGAGCAGCATCTATCGCATCGTAGTCCATTTTCTTAGTAGTACCATCGCTGGACAACACGTGAGTTATCGCAGCAGTAGTAGTAGTCTTACCATGGTCAACGTGGCCGATAGTACCAATGTTGAGGTGTGGTTTGGATCTATCAAAAGTTTCCTTTGCCATCGGTCAATGATTTTAATTAATTTAAATAATAGTTTTACTGATTACTCTGAGCCAATGAAGGGAATTGAACCCTTGACCTCTTCCTTACCAAGGAAGTGCTCTACCCCTGAGCTACATTGGCAGTGAGCTTTTATTCACCGCATTCATTCAGTGTTGAACAAGTTACTGTCTTCTTTCACAACGCTTCGGAATAATCATCTGATCTGCAAAAGAAAACATAGAGCGGGAGACGAGGCTCGAACCCGCAACCTTCAGCTTGGAAGGCTGATGCTCTACCAATTGAGCTACTCCCGCTTATGAATAAAACTACACTGAGTGTGGGGATGGTAGGATTCGAACCTACTCAGCTAAAAGCACTAGATTTACAGTCTAGCCCGACTCTCCCACTCCGGCGCATCCCCCTATTATGAAAAACAGCACTCGATGCAGTTCCATTTATTGTGATTCTTGTTAATGATGTGAGCCAACAGAGGGACTCGAACCCCCGACCGGCTGATTACAAATCAGCTGCTCTACCAACTGAGCTATGTTGGCTTATTTATATTTATTCAAAATCATTAACCTCAATCACTTACTTTAATCCTTAATTAAAGCTTGTTCTTTCAACTTGTACAATAACACTGACAGAACATTTTCTGAAAGCGATTGCAAAGATAATTCTTTATCTCGTAATTACAAAACACTTTTTGAAAATAAATTTAGACTATCTTCAAAAGTCACATATAATACGGCAAATATCAGTGTTATTTAGTGTGTTCTTTGAGTATCTTTATGCTTAACCAATTGTTTTTTTAATGCTCCCAATAAACCGTCAAGTGCCGCCTCATAAGACCTGTCTGTCTTCTTTCCAAATATCACATCTCCAGGCACAGCCATACTCACCTCAACTATCTTGTCATCTATCTGCTTATTAGCACCAACCTTTAAAGTTACCTTCGTTGATAAAATTCTATCGTGGAATTGTTCTAACTTCTCAAGTTTCTTAGTAATATGATCAATAAGTTTTTCATCAGGTGTAAAATGAACACTTTCAAACTGTATTTTCATAGGTTCACATTTAATTGATTAATAATTTTATTTCCCACTCTTAGGATGCGCTTGATTATATACTTTTTTCAATTGCTCGATCGAATTGTGTGTATATATCTGCGTCGCAGCAAGACTGGAGTGCCCAAGTAATTCTTTAACAGCATTCAAATCTGCTCCATGTTCCAACAGATGCGTTGCAAATGAATGCCTCAATATATGTGGACTCCTCTTACTTTTAAGAGTAATTTTTTCTAGTTCTTTCCTTACTATGCTATAAACAGATTTAGGATACAACTTGTTCCTTTTTTCTGTAAAAAATAAGAAATCATTCCCTTGCTCCTCCAAAAGCTCTTCCCTCTCCTTTCTATACTCCTTCAACTCCTGAAGCAACTCTTCGCCTATCGGTATCATCCTCTCTTTATCGCCTTTCCCTCTCACCTTGATAAGCATATCTGCCATATCGATATCTGCCGGCCGCAAGTCTATAAGTTCGGCACGACGTATCCCGGTAAAATACAATAACTTTACTATGAGAATATCGCGCCGGGCAAAGAAATCATCCTTCTCTTTATCTATTTTCCTGAACAGCTTCTTCAGTGCTTCCTCCGGAATCACTTCTGGGAGATTACTTTCAATCTGCGGTGCCTCGACAAGCTCCATGGGGTTGTGATCTATTTCTCCACGCTTTCGCAAATATGAGAAAAGTGAACTCAGCGCACTCATCTTACGACGAATCGACTTCCCGGAAAGTCCACTCTCGCTGAGACTGACAATAAAAGACCTTACTTCATTCCTTCCTATTGCACGCCAATCGCCGGCCTCATAGGTTTCTTTAAAAAAAATAGCCGCTTGTGAAACGTCCGTTTCATAAGCGACTACTGTATGTGTCGAATATCTTTTTACAGATTTAAGATAACTTACCCAATCTCCGTACTCCATAAACTCCAAGATACGAAAAAATAGGCAAAACTTACCCCTAATCTTACTCTACACCAAATTTCTTTCTCTTGTACACCGCCTTCATCATCTCAGTACGGCGTTCCACAGAAGGCTTGGTAAAATGCTTTCTTCTACGCACTTCTTTTAACACCCCCGCTCTTTCATACTTTCTTTTGTATTTCTTCAGAGCGCGATCGATTGACTCCCCTTCTTTTACATTTATTATAAGCATATAAATCCTTTTATATTTTTTATGGAGTGCAAAATTAACTTATTCTATGTAAACTTCCAACTTTTAAATAGAGATTTATTAAAAAAGCTTGAAGAAGTAGATTTCACTCCGCTCTTTACTTGTACCTTACCCTTGCTTTAAAAGGTCAAGCCTACTCCAAGACTAAAGCTCAAATTGTAATCATTGTCCTTTCTTATTTCCGTCAGGTTCAATATATACTTTTCATGTAAATCATTAGTTATGTCGGTTATTCCATGACTTATACGTAGATCAACGTGAAATGCTCTACTCAACTGCAACATTAATCCGGCATTGGCACCTACTTCAAAACGGTTAAAGTTTGGATCTTTGGAATAGTCGGGAAAAATGCCTCCCTCATTGGCTCCAAGCCAATTAACTTTCTTTCCTTGTGCGGGATGAGTGCCTCCAAATGTCCCATTTGCACCTATCATATAGCCTATATTTACACCAACATACGGCTTAAAGTTCCCTATATTGATAACTGCAAGCAAAGGCAGATTAATAAAGCTGAATGAATTAGCCACGTTAAAGTCTATTCCTAGAGGCTCGTATTTTTTAATACTCTTAGATGATCTCTGCTCATAGAGAAGTTCTCCTTGAAAGCCGATCAACGATTCATTTCCAGCTCTATAAAATATTCCGGCAGCAAACCCTGGCCCAAAGCTCGCTTCGTCAACTTTCGCACCATCGCTTGCAACCTCCGCCGGCCCATAAACGATTGAATAATTACCCATTACTTTAACTCCTAACTGCGCATTGGCCGTAGTCATTGATCCGATTACAAAGAAAAGGATCATTAATCCCATAAATTTTTTCATCTTAAATTTTATTTATAAAAAATTATCAAATCTGCCTCAGATACTTTCTCTTCACTTCCCTACAAGTGTATTTATATATTAAATACGGTATGTGTAATTGGTTTCAATCAAGTTTAGTTTTTCAACATGGCAGTTTTTTGCTTATTCTGCTTTCAGTTATGGACAGACTGTCATTTAATCATTAATAATCACGAGGTCTTTCCCACTTATTTTGCTCGGAGATTTCGTCGATAATGTTGAGGTATGAAAAATATCGCAGACTGCTGATTTCTCCGTCTTCTACAGCCTGTTTGACAGCACAATTTGGTTCATTAATATGCGTACAATCGGCGTATCTACACTCTCTGCTGTATTCAAATAGTTCCCGGAAATTATGGCGTACATCTTGCTCGGTAAGGTTATTAAAACTCAGTGTTTTAATTCCCGGTGTATCAATCACCTTGGTAGTTTCATCCAGTGAATACATTTCAGCAAATGTCGTTGTATGTTTTCCCTTCCCGGTATATGAAGACAAATCTCCTGTTTCTATGTTTAGCCCCGGAGATAATTTATTCAACAAAGTTGATTTACCCACTCCAGATTGCCCGCTTACAAGTGTTATCTTACCGGCAAGAATTGCTTTTACGCTACCCAGATCTTCATCGTCTATTGCCGAAAGGGACATAACCTTATAGTCTAAATCGGTATAAATAGCATTGAGATATTCATATTCCATCCAGTTATCCTCTGAATAAAGATCCGCTTTGTTAAATATTATTGTGACTGGAATATCATGGGGCTCTGTCATCAAAAGAAATCTATCGATGAAGCCCGGCTTGAGATTAGGCTCGACTATGGTAGTAAGAAGAATTGCCTGATCTATATTACTTGCAAGGAGATGTAATGAGTGTTTTTTACGTGGAGATTGTCGAACAACATAGTTTTTCCGATCCCCAATCTTAGTTATAAGCCCGTGATTCTCTTCATTATCTTCCAATTCAAAATGAACTACGTCCCCTACGGCAACCGGATTGGTAAGAGTTTTGCCCATAAGTCGGAACTTACCCCTGATGCGACAAAAATACTTCTGCTTATCCTCTGTCTCGACCTGATACCAGCTACCGGTTGATTTCGTTACTATTCCTTTCATTGAAATTGAGCGCGCGTCTTGTGTATATATTCTGCAAATTCTTGCAATCTGTCCGGTTCTTTTTCCACCACATCTCCTATTACGACTAAATCCCCTCCGGCCTTATAAGCTGCATCCAATTGTCCAACAGTTTTGATACCTCCACCGATGATTATCGGGATTTCTACTGCGTCACTGACAGCTGATATAATTTTGGAACTGACGGGATGAATTGCTCCACTTCCCGCATCCAGAAAAATCACTTTATGGCCCAGCATTTCGCCGGCCATCGCCGTAGCTGCAGCTATTACCGGCTTATCTCGAGGAATGGGAAAGGAATTGCTTATATAGGAAGCTGTTGTAGGGTTTCCACCATCAATATTCATATATCCCGTAGAAATTACCTCTAGGTTTAGCTTTTTAATGTATGGAGCTGCAACCACTTGCTGTCCTATGAGCATGTCTGCATTTCTTCCTGAAATAAGGCTTAAAAATAGGATAGCGTCAGCTTCCGGACTTAGTTGATGATAACTTCCCGGAAAAATTATACAGGGAATATCACACTCGTTTTTAATCCTTCTTATGGTTTTATCCATTACATCATCAGCAATAAGACTTCCACCAATAAAAAAATAGTCAATTTTTGCCTTTTGCGCGCGGGATATCAGATAATCCACAGAATCCATATCAAGTCCATCCGGGTCTATCAATACGGCCAGTTGTTTTTTACCTTCCAGTGAACGCTGTAATATTTCAGAATAAATACTCTCCATAGAATTCAATACATTAGCTAAAATACCTAAACTTTCACTTTTTTCAAGTTTAAGTGCCAGACAAACATTATTATTAAGGAATTGCGTTGCATTTTACAATATTTATCCTACCACTAAACAGTTTGCTTAAGACTTATTTTCAACTGTTCTTCCTCCGGGAAATTCCCGGTCAATTCACCTATATTGTAACTATTTCTACGCGGCGAGGTTCGGCTTACAAGTTCTGCTAAAAATCCGGTCAGGAATAGTTGTGCTCCTATAATAAGCAACAATATCCCAAAGAAAAACAATGGACGCTCGTTAATGCCTCCTATTTTGTGGTAAACTTTCTCAATCGTTAAATACACCAATATCAGGAAACCTAGCAAGAAAGAGAGAACTCCCAGAGTACCAAATAAGTGCATCGGGCGCTTACCAAATTTTCCAACAAAAAACAACGATAGCAAATCCAGGAATCCCGTAATCAGTCGACTCATCCCAAACTTTGATTTTCCGTGCTTTCTCGCCTGATGCTGTACGACCTTTTCACCTATCTTAGAGAAACCCGCCCACTTAGCAATTACCGGGATATAACGGTGCATTTCTCCGTATACTTCTATGGACTTTACTACTTCATTTCTATA
Organism: uncultured Saprospiraceae bacterium; assembly: GCA_964423575.1. Lineage (GTDB taxonomy): Bacteria > Bacteroidota > Bacteroidia > Chitinophagales > Saprospiraceae > CAYRFF01. The sequence goes on from CAYRFF010000013.1 coordinate 43,770, forward strand.
TGCTTTCAAGCCGCAATTAAAATCATTCAGTGGGATTCCACTTACCCAGCGGGTGACTCTGTTAAAAAACTTGGAAGGTAGTGTCTTTCCGATGGGGTCATGCCTCTCCTTTTTCCATCCCGAAATCAGATCATAATCTCCTTCCATAATCATTGAATACAAGTCAGGAATTTCTTCAGGGCTATCCTGCAGATCAGCATCCATTGTAACAACCACATCTCCTGTAGAATATCCAAATCCAACATTCAGTGCAGCTGATTTCCCATAATTACGCCTAAACTTAATTCCTTTTACTGTAGCTTGTTTTCTAGACAGCTCGTCTATAACCTCCCAGGTTCCATCGTCACTCCCATCATCAATAATCAGAACTTCATAAGTGAATTGATTTGCTTGCATAACTCTGTCAATCCATTCCGTCAATTCAGGAAGAGATTCATGCTCATTATAAGCCGGAACAACTACAGTTACATCTATCTGCTTACTCATTTGGCCTTAATTTGCGTCAAAATAGGGTTTCTCCTTCAACATATATGCGATAAGTGCTGAAACCAGGAAGCCGAAAATCAATCCTTGTGCATAGCTAAAGATTGTACTGCCTATGGTCATCCCATAATCATACTCCTTTGCAAGTATAAATTCGGCGGAAGTTTCATCTCCACCTCTGTATTTGAGGACAAAGTCCATCGCCTGCTGTCTCTGTATCTCCTGCAAGTCAGGATCCACATAATTAAACATTATAAAGAGGAAAATATAACTGAGCAGATTTCCCACTACATACACTGTAAACCCGGTCTTAAGCAAGCTTTTGAAATCGGCTAATTCCTGTTCTCCGCTTCTGGCGTGTAACATTGCGAGAATAATAAAGAAAATCAGAATAAAAGTACTTACCCAAAAGACCATAGAGCCAAGGAACAATTCAGCACTCCGGGAATACATCGCAAGTGAAAACAAAATCGATGCGACTCCTCCGGCCAATCCATATAAAATGTCTCTGTTTAAGGTTTTCATACTACTTCTTCGGGAAAATTATTCTGTGTATCACTCTTATAATATGCTGCTATCCCCACTGAAAGGATGATCCCTCCAATGATATAAGATCCGACGGAAAGCATAGTTATAAAACCTGGTGACAAGATAGTATCTATCAATCCGCTCATCTCCTCTATCATCTCATCATCCATATTTTGCAGGCTTGTTTCCTTAGCCTCATTATAAAGGTTCGGATTCACCTTAGTCAGATAATAATACAGATATATTCCGTAAGCCGATGCAGCTATAAGAGAAGTCATAGCTCCGGTTTTTACCCCGTCGATTATTTTAAGAATACCATTCTGCATCGTTTTCCTTTCCTTAATCGCCTGAACCAGAAACCATACAGAAAGAATTGTCACCCCAAGGCCCAGTATGGAGTTGATAAAACTTATTTTCCCTTCTGCACCTACCAGGTATGCAAGTAAGCCCCAGATGATATTTATCCCGGCGATAATCAATCCGTATTTAAGTGCCAGACCGGAAAATGATTCGGTACTGCGGGGTGAACTATGTATTTCCATACTATATTTTTTTAATCGTCAAGGGGAATTCCTCTCCCATAAACGGATAGTTTTTCCCCTTGGATTTAATATGACTTTCGTCAAATATAAAACTTTGGCCTGCATCTACCAAAGTACCTTTGATTTCTTCATCCCATTTTACTTCATTTGGCTTTAAGCCAAATATCTTTCTCACGTTTACATTCAGGCAGTTATTCAGCAACTCCCAGTCTCTGAGTTCACTAGCATGAGTCCATAGTGCTGCAAATGCAGTTTCCAGCCCTGCGGCTCCGACCCTTGCATGGACAAACTCGAGATCCTTGACTTCTTCATTCCAGGGGCGATGCTGTGAAGTAATACAATCAATCGTCCCATCAATAACTCCCTGAATCAAGGCCTGTCTGTCACTTTCCCCTCTAAGTGGCGGATCGACTTTATATATCGCATTAAAACCGGAAAGAACCTCTTCGTTCTTAATAAGATGCAGATATGAAACGGAACAACTTATGTCTAGCCCTTCTGCCTTCGCAGCTTTTATTAACTCTACCGCTCCGGCAGTAGAAATATTCCATACATGAAGTCTGGAACCCGTGTATCTAAGCAATTCAATATCGCGCATCAGCATGATATGTTCAGAGATGGAAGGATTAGCTTTAAGCCCTAGTCTGGTGCTGACTTCCCCTTCATGCATAAGCCCACCAGCAACAAGAGATTCATCAGCGGCCCGATTAATTACGATATTATTAAACCGTTTCACATAATCCAGTGCTCTTATCATCAGACCGGCAGATTGCACAGCCTTGTAACCATCTGTAAAAGCAACGGCTCCAGCATCTGCCATATCCAGCATTTCTGCGGGATCAACTCCTTTGTTTTCTACTGAAACTGCTCCCAGTGGAAGCAATTCTACGCCATTGGTCCCGGATTTTCTTAGAAGACTTTCAATCTGGGTGCCTTCATCGGCAACCGGGAGTGTATGTGGAAGGATGATAAGACTTCCGTACCCACCATTTGCGGCAGCTAAAGTAAGACTAGAGATAGTTTCCCGCTCTTCATGCCCGGGCTCACCATTATATGTGCCCAAATCCGTAAACGATGGAATTAAATATAAATCTGCTCCTTCAATAGTGTTACTGATCTTGTAATCAGCTTTATATTTCCTCAAAATTCCCTTATCGAGAATAACATCAGTTTTACTCTTGGTTAAACCGGGAATCTGAACATTCTTAATGAGAGTAGCCATAGCTATTTATCCTTTGCTGAGATATCTGACGAAAATCTGCTCCAAAGCTAAGAAAATTAACACCAAAATAAGGCACCAGCGCCATAATTCCTTTCCGAGCGAGGCGCTTTTTATGAAATTTTCAACTGCTGCTGTATGCACGCCGTCAATGACTGTAACTTCAGAGTATAATTCTTTAAGCTCATTAATGGATGGCTGTCTAAGGTCCGATTCTTGTCTGTCGTAGTTAAATGCAATTTTGCGAATAGTACTATCGCGGAAAGTAACATCGTACACTCCCGACTTATTCACTTCATTATGCATATCGAGAATATAGGCCTGACCTTGCGTCTGCTGTCCGGGAATAAATTCAATTTCCCCTTTTATGCGTATCGGCTCATCTACCGGGGCATCTGATGGATGATTAATTGAGATTATCGTTTCTTTGCCGATAGTATAACTCAATTCGGCTTCCACATTTCTCTGAAGAGCCATACGATATATCATCGGTATAAAAATATCAGTTGTAGCGAGCAAGCTGGAGCTGCTTTCAGACAAGTCCGTCGCAAACTGATAAAAGAATCCCCTGCCTGATTTAACTTGCGAAACATAAGGTTTACCGTCCCTGAAACTCATCAGAGGCAATGAAAACTGACGCTGATGATCCATGGTGTAATATTCACTTACCGCCGGCAAAGCAATACGCTGTGTCGTCGGTTCAAAGACGGAACTGAACACGTATGCCTCTTCGTTTACGGTATAAACTTCCCTATCCTCTTTAATCAGCCCTGAATAAGTCATTCCCCCCACAGCGTTGATGAGTCTGTCATAATTTATCGTGGACTGATTCATCTGCGGAAAAAGCAAAACCTTTCCACCATTCTGAATATAATTAGTCAATGCCTGAGAAATCCCGGTAGACAGTGTATTAATATTGTGCAGAATCACAAGATCATAGGAAGGTAATTGTCCGTAATCAACTTGAGTCACTGCCTGGATACGCGCATCTATAGAATTTATCCCACTGAGGATAGATGATAACCTGGGGGATGGCGCATCTCCATATAAGGCAAGCATGCGCAGTTTCTGCGGCACATCAAATGCAATATAATATGAATTATCAAACTCTACCGGATAATCCTTTACCGTAATTTCTGCTTGTTGCCAGCCCGATTTCTTAGGTACGATATTGAAGGTATCTGTTTTTGTCTGTCCGGCGCCCACTTCAAGAACTCCAAGAGGTTTTACCTGCCCGTCATATTTCAAGCTAAGTCCGGCATCTCTTATATCAGCATCCCCGTAATTGCTTACCTGAACGTACAAGGGATTTATCTGATTAAATTCAAATACCGGAGAATGAGTCCATATAGAATCGATAGAGAGATTGGGTTGTTTACTCGATTTCACGTAGATGAGGTTCACGTCAATACTCGTATCGATTTCCAGGCTAACAGGAAGAATAGGCCTCTGAAAATCTGAGATTATATAGAAGAACTTATTCTTTTGATTTCTGTCGTAGGAAATTTGTTTTTGCCGATGTACTATATCGTTAAGACTCCTGGATACCGGTGACAATTCCACTTCCCTTACGACGTCGATTGCAGCATCACCGGAAATCCACCTTTGATCATTATAATCAAAATCATTTCTTATAATCTGAAATTCATCTTCGATATCGTAGGTCTTAATTATTTTTTCTGCAAGGCGTTTAGCATTATCGAGGTGAGCAATCTCATCACCGAAAGCCTGCATACTATAAGAGTTATCCAGATAAATAGAAACCGATTTCTTCCCTCTGTTTTCCTGATTCTTCCCGGGTAAGAACGGGCGTGCAAATGCAAATACAAGAAATGCCAGCGCCGCCAAACGCATCAATAGAATCAACAATTGTCTCAGACGATCGCGGACACTCTTTTCCTCTTTAAGCTCTGTAAGAAACTTAACATTAGTAAATTTCACCTCCTTGTACCTTCTGAAATAAAAGAGGTGGAATATAATAGGGAAAATCAATAACAACAATCCCCACAGAGCCAAAGGGTTTATAAACTGCATCAGCTTTTTACTTATTCAAGCGCGAAAGTACATAGAACGTCGATAGTTTCAAAACTGTTATGTACTTAGGCTTCTTTATCCTTAAGAACTAATTTTCAACAACACTTCGTGAAACATATAATGTACTACAATTAGTTTAAGCTAAAGTTTTTCCAACCAGTCATTTATCACCATCGGCATTATTATTTAGAGTTATCATCAGAAAACATTGAGATACGGTATTTTAATTCTTTCAGGTATTTTATGTATCTTGAAGTTTCCACTTTAAACACATTACATTATGATTAACTTAAAATCCAAACTTCCCTTTATCATAAGCCTCGCTGTTCTTGCTTTATTATTCTCCACATGCAGTAAAAATCCGGTAGAGGATAACAATAAAGACCCAGATCCACCTACAAAGACAAATCTTATCAAAATCAAAGGCTATACTTCCGATAATATATTTGTGAATGACAAAGGAGAAACCTTTTATCCCTGGGGTTTCAACTATACAAATCCGATCAGAATAGATCTGATTGAGGATTACTGGGATGAAGAAAGCACCTGGGCTGTTATAGAAGAGGATTTCAAAAACATGAAAAGCTACTCAGCCAATTCACTTAGAATCCATCTGCAATTCCATAAGTTTATGCTTGACATTGACAAGCCAAATCAGGCAGCACTGGAAAAACTCCAGAGACTTGTAAAGCTTGCAGAAGAAAATGACTTGTATCTATTGGTTACCGGACTGGGAGCATACAGAAAAAGCGACCAACCATCATGGTACAATAACTTAAGCAATAAGGAAAGATGGCAAGCTCATGCAAGCTTCTGGAAGTGTATTGCCGCAAGCATAGGCGGTAGTCCGGCGGTATTTGCTTACGACTTAATGAATGAACCCGTAAATAATGTCCAGTGTCCGGATTCAGTAGCCAGAGAAGATTGTGACTGGTTGGTAGGCGATGCCTTTGGAGATTATCATTTTATCCAGAATATCGCATTAAAGCCGGATTCAACGGAAACCATGACAGCCTGGATTTCACAGATGGTTAGAGCGATAAAAACAGTCGACTCCATGAGTTTAATTACGGTCGGATTTTTACCTCTGGGACAGATTACGAAGTATTCCGAAGATCTGGACTTTGTTTCTACACATATATATCCGGAGTCAGGCAATATTCAGAAGTCAGTGGATTATGTCGGCAGTCTTCAAAGCAATAAGCCCTTTGTCCTGGAAGAGTTTTTAAATCTGACTTGTACGATTGAAGAATTACAAGAGTTCTACGATGCAGTAAAACCACAGGTCAACGGAGTATATGGCCACTATCTCGGAATGTCCAAGGAAGAACTGGAAGCATCGGATGAAATCGCATCTAAATTGTTATTACAATTCATAGAATTCTTCATGGAAAATAACCCCAATAAATAAAAAACAAAAGCTCTTGCAACCTTCATTACAAGAGCTTTTATTAATCTTTAGCGTGAAAGTCCGTTGACGCTTTATTTAAAGCCGTCTTCCATACCGCCTTCACCCATCTGCATACGTCTCATATCCGCAGGCTGCTTTTTCTTGGAATTATCTTTTCCGAAGTTATAAGAAACGCTTACTCCGAAGCCGCGGCTATCCCACTTATGAACTACATATTCGCTCACTAAGTCATTGATATAGATATCACCTTCAAATTGCATGGTATTAAAAATATCTCTTGCGTTTACAGAAACCCGAAGCTTTTCATCCAGGAAGCTCTTGGCAAGTGCTATGTTAATACTTCTGAATGATCTGATGCTCCCTTGTGGCGACTTAAATGGCAAGCTATAGTTTCCTGACAGCTGCAACATAAAATCTCCGGGTAAAGTCATCTGTGAATTGAACTGACTTCTCATGCGAAAACTCTTGGTATTGGCCACATTTAGACCTCCGAAGTTATTCAGAGTGGACTGGTATGCGTTTACCGTTCCGGTTAAGTTCCACCAACTAAATGGTCTTATGCTTATAATCGTCTCAGCTCCTATTTCCTCACTTTTGCCAAAGTTTTCAAAAGTAGACATTGTGATTTCTCCGGTACTTTCAACATATCTGTGAATCTGATTATTAATAATCTTATAATATCCGGTCAGATTCAAGGTCAGGAGTTCCCATATCTTCTTATAACCGAGTTCAATACTATGAATATCTTCCGGCTGCAAGTATGGATTACCTGATCTTAGGTTTAGCGGATCAGAATAATTAGTAAATGGATTCAACTGCCAGCTATTAGGTCTTTCAATACGCCGGCTATAGCTCAGCAAAAGTGTATTTGTTGCTCCGATATTTTGCATCAGGTGAATACTGGGATACAAGCGTGAATATGTCTGATCATATTTATTTTCCGGGTCATTTTCCAGTGCTGATTTCAGGATAGTGGTTTCATGGCGCAGTCCTGCCTTATACCCAAAACTTCCTATCTCATGTCCCCATGATAGATATGCGGCCATCACATTCTCGCTATAATCAAAAATATTGGAGCGTGATGGGTCATCTACATAATTCCCTGTATCATCATAAATTGAGAACCAGGTATCTGTGTACTTCAAGCGTAGATTATGGTGGAGACCCGCCTCCAGGCTCATACCTTCCCCAAAAGGTCTGGTATAGTCTATTTTGCTCATAATTTCAGAGTCATTTCTTTTCTCACCTTGTTTCTCTCGATCGTAAATAGGAAATAAGCTACCATCATCGGCGTAAGCTTGATTGAAATATTCCTGATCATGTCCACGATCTCCCAGATCGTATACAAAATCTATATCTAACTGATGCTCAGGTTCAGAAAACTTTTTCATCCAACCCAAATTAATTCGGTAATTTTCGCCTCCATGGGTCTGATCGGAAGTTCTTCTTTCTCTATAAAGTGGATTGCCGTCTGCATCTTTATAACTATAATCTACAATTCTTTCAGATGGATTCCCATGGGTCCTGAATGTCCCAGTCCAATAGAATGTGTTACTATTATTGACATAGATGTCCATTCCACCTTCAATATTATGTCCACCTCTATTCCAGTAGCCATCGCTATCCTGTGATATTATTGAATATTCCTGACTCTCCTTAATAAATCTATCCTGATGTCCGGAACGTCTCCTCTTGGCATCTGAAAAGCCGTAATTTATGAAGGCGTTCATACGCTTATTTCTCATATTAAGCCCCACTCCGCCATTATACTGCATATAATGTGCATAAGTTACACCCATATTCACATTGCCGTTAAACCCAACCTTGTCACTTCTTTTCATGACAATATTGATAATTCCGGCAGTACCTTCAGGATCGTACTTAGCACCTGGATTAGTGATTATTTCCACCCGTTCTATATTGGAAGCAGGGGTTTGACGTAGTAAATCACTAGGAGAGAAACTCGTCGGTCTCCCATCGATAAGAATCTTTACATTTTCATTTCCTCGTAAACTGATATTTCCCTCTACGTCCACATCAATAGATGGCACGTTACGCATCATTTCAAGAGCATCTCCCGACTGACTTGCTATATCCTGACTAGCATTAAAAACACGCTTATCAAGCCTTGTCTCAATTGCATCTTTTCGTTCTCGTACAATGACTTCACCTATCTCAAGCGAATGCGATGAAATCTTAATCGTTCCCAGATGCTCTTTTTTGTTGGCGCCTGAAATTTTAATTGGACCAAGTGTTATTTCTTCATAACCGATATAACTCAAGACGACATAATATTCTCCCACCGGCACATCATCTACGACAAACTCACCGGACATTCCACTTATATTCCCTGTAACAACAGTTGAATCAAGCACAGAAATTACGGAAATTGTGGCAAACTCTATCGCTTCTTCCGATTGTGCATCAACTATTTTTCCGGTAATTTCTCCATCGATATGAGGTGACTGGGCTATTCCCAATTGTGTTAAAAAAAGTACTGCAATACTTAATATGAACTTATTCATTCTACTTTTCTATTCTTTTATATTTTTCTGCTTAGGCAAATGTTTTTTATAGGTGTCTGAAGTCACATTTGTCAAGCTGTTAAGCTCTTTGGATATTAAACGTCAAAACCTTTGGTTTTAGTCCACAAAACTCTCGATACAAGGCGACTTATTCACACTATGCTGCAGGATTAACATAACATTAAGAAGTATTATGCTATATCTGCAAATTATAACAATAATGAAATTGATATTACTTCAATTTTATTTTAGTGGTCGTAATAATTTATTGGAATCTAATTAGGGTTATTCAATTGAAACTATGTACCGAAGGAGGGAATCGAACCCTCACTCTGTTGCCAGAACTGGATTTTGAATCCAGCGCGTCTACCAATTCCGCCACTTCGGCATTTCAATTTATTCAGGGACTGCAAAACTATAAAATTATTTTCATTTATAGTACATTATTTCCCTTAAACTATCTCGCTTGTTTTACTTCATCAGACGTAGAACGTCCAGACCATTTGCGTAAAGCAATAAACCCAATACAATTATAAATCCTATGAGGGTTGCATATTCCATAAACTTGTCGCTGGGCTTTCTTCCTGTAACCACCTCCCAGAGTAAGAACATTACGTGCCCACCATCCAGAGCGGGAATCGGTAAGAGGTTCATAATTGCAAGTATCAGTGACAATATCGCCGTGATTGTCCAGAAAGACTGCCAGTGCCACTGCTGAGGAAATAACTTGGTTATCGTAACAAATCCACCGAGAGAATCAGATGCCTTAATATTTCCTTTAAACATCTGGCCAAAAGCCTTAAACTGATCTGCCAGGAATGAATATCCTTTGACAACACCATAGGGCAATGCTTGTAAAAGAGTATATTTTCTGGTGCTCACCTCATAAAAATGATCAAAGGTATAATTATAAGTCCCGAGATAGCCTTGCTCATCCGTCGTAGCTTCTACACTCACTCTTTCCCCATCTCTGGAAACTACAAGAGCGAGTTCCTTCAACGGCTCCAAATTAACTAGTTCACTAAATTCATCAAAGAACTGAATCGGCGTTCCATTCACTTCAACAACTCTATCTCCTTGCTTCAAACCGGCTTTGGCAGCTGCTGAACCAGGCACGACATCATAAATCTGATACGGAACCCTGGGTTCATATAGAAGCGCTTGCGAATTTTCAGAATCCGTAAGCCACGCCATTGCAGAATCCGGGAAAGTAATGGTTGTGCGTGACCCATTTCTCAATACATCTGCAGTCTTAGCATTATTCAGAATCACTTCCTTGAATACTACTCTATCGTTTAATTCAGCAAGCTCTGTATCGCCGATTGCAAGAACTTTATCACCATGTTCAAAACCTAGCTTCTGGCCCATTTCATGGACTGCAATTCCGTTAGTAGCATTTTCCGTGGAAAGATACATTTCCCCCCAATGCCATGCTATCAGACCGAATATCAAAAACCCAAGAATGAAGTTAACTGTTACTCCACCCAACATTATAATCAGTCTTTGCCAAGCGGGTTTAGAGCGGAATTCATCCGGCTTTGGTGGAAGCTTCATCTGCTCTTTATCCATCGACTCATCAATCATCCCTGCAATCTTTACATATCCTCCCAGCGGAAGCCATCCTATACCATACTCAGTATCGCCTATCTTCTTCTTAACCAAAGAAAACCAGGGATCAAAAAACAGATAGAATTTCTCAACTCTAGTTTTAAAAAGCTTGGCAGGGATAAAGTGTCCCAATTCATGCAACACTACCAATATCGAGAGGCTCAGAATGAGCTGAGCTATCATTACCATCACGCCCATAAATCCAACTTATTATTTGTTCACACTCTGATAAATCATAAAAATCTATCAACTTACTCGTAACGAGTATAATCGTATACTTGTTCTGGATGCGCGCAAATGTAAGATTAAATATGTATTTATTCCGATTAACTACTGTCATTTCCTGATGATTGCACCGTTTCTTTTAATTTTAATTAAAATATTTACAATTTTGCACCGGATTTTATTCTATAAAATGTCCTTATGCAGATATTCTATTGTGACGATATTATAAATAAACGCGCTACTCTTACAGCTGATGAAGTTCATCATCTACGCGTATTACACTACAAGGCAGGGGATGAAATACTCTTGATGGATGGCAAGGGCAATAAGATATCCGGAGTTATAGAAAACATAAAAAAGAAGGAGGCTTATGTTAATATAGTTTCCGTTGAATCCTTTCCCGCAGTTGAAAAACCACTAACCGTATGTATCGCCCCTACCAAGAATTTAAATCGGATTGAATGGTGCGTGGAAAAAATGGTTGAACTGGGAATTCAGGAGATACGTTTTTTCAAGTCAGCTCATTCGGAACGGCAGGATATCAATGTGGATAGGATCAGGAAAAAGGTGATTTCGGCTGCTAAACAATCCTATAAATGGCATCATCCTGTGTTGACCGAGATCTGTGATTTCGAGGAAATCATAAAAGACCCTACATTTGCCCTGAGCGGAAAAATAATAGCACATCTATCCGATGAATCTGTTAATGCTACATCACATATAAGATTAATGAAGGATAAACCGTTAGTATTTCTGATAGGTCCGGAAGGCGACTTTAATGATGATGAGCTTGATATAGCTTCCGCAAATGGTTGGAAGCAGGTATGTTTTGGTCATGAGCGGCTTCGTACTGAAACAGCAGCTTTATATGCAACTATGTTAAATTATATATTAGACGATTTATGAAAAAATTATTGTTGGTTTTCTGTCTTTTTGTATCGTACTCGGCAATGGGACAATACACATCAACACTTAAACTGGCCTTATTGAAATACAGTGGAGGTGACTGGTACGCCAATCCTACTTCACTGCCTAATCTCGCCGATTTCTGCAATACAAATCTCGGGACAAAACTCGATAGGAATTATGCAACGGTTGAGCCGGGAAGCCCGGATATTTTCAACTATCCATTTATTCATTTAACCGGACACGGAAACATAATCTTCACGGATCACGAGGCAGAAAACCTCAGAAAATATCTCAAGGCAGGAGGCTTCCTGCACATGGATGACAACTACGGTATGGATCCCTACGCAAGGCTTGCAATAGCTAAGATTTTCCCCAATGAAGAGCTAGTGGAAATTCCTTATGAACACCCTATTTATTCAATAAAATATGGCTTCCCTGATGGTCCTCCCAAGATTCACGAACACGATGGAAAACCACCACAGGGTTTTGGTATCATTTACGAAGGAAGACTTGTCTTGTACTATACGCATGAAGCGGATCTGGGTAATGGCTGGGAAGATCAACAGGTGCATAATGACCCTGAGGAAGTACGTATAAAGGCCTTAAAAATGGGGGCCAATCTTGTGAAATATGCCTTTATGAATTGATGGATTCTGTTGTTTTTAGGCTTTCAATAATAAAACTTAATTAAAAAGATTGGAACTATTCCACTAAAAGACTATTTTAGCCTTTCAATATTTAAAGTTGATGAATATGGGCAATCATGAAATTGAATATAATGCTGGCGTAACTAAATACTGGATTCTTTTTGTAGTATTTGCAATACTTACAATCTTGGCATTGATGTTTTTAAATCAATTCTTCTGGGTTCCTCTCCCATTTGCTATAACCTATCTGGTATTGGCATTGAGAGTAATGTAAACCTCTTTTGCTATACATTTTTAATTCTATTTTATTGTCTGACTTAGACAAATCATACCCGCGAATTATTTGCCGGGCTTATCTTGTATTGCCACTTCCGCAACCTTATTCTTATGAGCCATTCTTTCAGAGATGAAAGTACCGATAATCGCAAGCGCCAGTAGAAGGAACATTAGGTTGAGCGTTCCGATATCCTGAAAAATAATTGCAATTCCTATAAATAGCAGATTAACTACTGCAAGTATAGTGCTAGCAGTGGTGTGGCTTAACCCCGAATCAATCAACAGGTGGTGTATATGCCTTCTATCCGGGTCAAAGGGAGATCTTCCCTTAAGTATTCTTACGGTAAAAATCCGCAATGTATCAAACAAAGGAACTATCAAAACAGCTATTGCAATAGCCGGGGCCGAATTAAAAGCATAATCACCTAAACCGCCTTCTGCATGCATTCCTATGAATTTTATTGCCATAATTGACACGACCATTCCACATAAAAGCGAACCGGAATCACCCATGAATAATTCAGCAGGCGACCAGTTGTATTTCAGAAATGCTATAAGCGCTCCTATCATTGCAGCTGCCATAATTGCAAGTTCAATCTTATTCATCAGAAAAAACCAGACTCCAAAGAACAAACAGGCTATAATCGTGAGATTAGCGCAAAGCGTATTAATTCCATCCACGAGATTATATGCGTTGATTATCACGAGAATTGTAAATATACTCAGCACATATATTACCCAGGTAGGAATCTCGTACAAACCGAATATCCCAAACAAGGAAGGTATCTGAATTCCTACCTGATAGGTAAGTATAAAGGCAACGACAAATTGTGCAAGCAGCTTCTTCAATGGATCAATGGGGATTATATCATCCCTGACTCCTACAATGAAAAGAATTATCATGCTACAGAGGATAAATTGCATTTCACTGAAGAGATTCACCGGCGTCCAGGTAATTACTGCAAAGAAAACTGCAGTAAATATGGCTATTCCACCCAGAGAAGGAGTCGGTATCGTATGTGATCTTCTTTCCCCCGGTTTATCGGTAAGTTTTTTGACCTTGGCGATATTGATAATAGATGGGATTGTGAAGGCAGTAAGTACAAATGCCGTAATGAAACTTAAAATAAGAATATACATACACTTAGCATCGCCATCTAATCATTAAAATAGGATTTGGTCCGGACAATTCTTGTACTTTTATACTAAAATCAGACCTTATGAAAGATAAAGCTACAGAGTATTGAACTCAATCCATAACTTTATCTAATGATTTTATTAGATTTGTGTACTTAAGTCAGTTTATGGGAGGGAAAGAATTATTAGACAAGGATAAAATCCCACAACATGTTGCAGTAATCATGGACGGGAACGGGCGCTGGGCCAGGGACAAAGGTCTCCCTCGTGTCATGGGGCATAAGAATGGTGTAACCGCAGTCCGTAACACTACAGAGATTGCTGCGGAGCTAGGCGTCAAGTACCTCACTTTATATGCATTTTCCACCGAAAACTGGAACAGACCAAAACTCGAAGTAAATGCACTCATGCAATTACTTATCGAGACCGTAAAAAGAGAACTCAAAACACTGCAGAAAAACGATATAAAGCTCGATGTTATAGGCGATGTTTCCCAGCTTCCAGCAAAAAGCAGGTCTGCCCTGGAATATGGGATTAAAGAAACAGCCGGAAACAAGAGAATGACTTTGATTCTCGCATTGAATTATTCAGCGAGGTGGGAAATCACACAAGCTGCAAAGGCTCTTGCACAGGACCTGAAAGAAGGTGTTATCAGTGAGGAGGAGATTAATGAAGCAAGTTTTAATAATTATCTCTGTACGAAGAATATACCGGATCCCGAATTGATGATAAGAACAAGCGGGGAAAAACGCATCTCCAACTTCCTGCTTTGGCAGCTCGCATACACCGAGTTATACTTTGTAGATACGCGCTGGCCGGACTTTAAAAAGGAAGACTTTATCGAAGCAATCATCAATTATCAATCCAGGGAAAGAAGATTTGGCAAAACCAGTGAACAGATTAAGGAAAAAGAAGCCTGAAATCACAGGTTTTTTCTTACTTTTGCTCACTATCTAAATAAATTGAATAACATTGGGTGAGATATTCTCGTTCTCAATGCAAAATAAAAGAGATTACATCTCGGTATGAAATATTTTAATTTAATTATTCTGGTTCTGTTCATCAGTTCGGGCTTATCATTTGCGAAAGCTCAGGAAGCAGATACTATAAGAACTATTGACTACACAGATATCTCAGATTACGAAATCGGGGGGATTAAGGTCAAAGGCGCTGAACATACTGATGAGGTTACCCTGCTTAATATGTCAGGACTAACTGTAGGGCAAACAGTTGAAATTCCGGGTGACCGGATTACCAAGGCCATCAGAAAGATTTATGAATTAAATCTCTTTGACGATGTCCAGATCGTATTGGAAAAAACGATAGGAAATATCGCATTCCTCGAAATCAGAGTCACGGAGAGGCCGAGATACCTCAGACATAAATTTGTAGGAGTGAGAAAATCCGATCACGAGGATCTCAATAAAGTAATAGAACGATTCATCAGAAAAGGAGAAATATTGTCGGAAAGCGTAAGCCGTGACATCTCCAATCATATAGCAAAATACTATAGAGAAAAGGGCTTCTTTGATGTTGAGGTGGATATCCTCACGGAAGAAGATACCAGAATACGTAATGCACTCGATGTTACTATTAAGGTCGACCTACATGAAAGAGTAAAGGTTGAAAATATTACCTTCTCCGGTAATCAAGCTTTTACATCAAGGCAACTACGTAACGCGATGAAAAATACGCGATCTCGTATGAGAGTGCTGGCAAAATCGACTTATCAGAAGGAAGAATACAAAAAGGATTTAAAATCTATTAAAAGCAAGTATCACGATGCCGGTTACCGAGACATTACAATCGTTAAAGACTCTTTGTGGAGACAAGATGATGGTGATATAAGGTTACACCTTACAGTAAAAGAAGGAACACAATATTACTTCCGCAACATAACCTGGTCAGGAAACACGACATATACGGATCAAGCTCTCGCACGTTCACTCGCAATAAAAAGAGGCGATGTTTTTAATGCCTCACTTCTTGAGCAGAGACTAACTTATAGTGAGGACGGAAGAGATGTAAGTGCTATCTACATGGATAACGGGCACCTATTCTTCCGTGCCAATCCGGTTATCACCGCTGTAGAGGGAGATAGTGTAGACCTCGAAATCAGGATATTTGAAGGACCGCAAGCAACAATTGACCGCGTTGTTATCAATGGAAATGACAGGACACATGAAAATGTCATCCGCAGGGAAATCAGAGTTAAACCGGGAGGTAAATTTTCACGCTCCGACCTTATCCGCTCCCAAAGACAACTGGTAGGTCTGGGTTATTTTAATCCGGAAAACCTAGGGATAAACACACCGGTTAATCCAAGCAGATATACGGTTGACATTGAATTTGATCTTGAAGAAAAATCATCCGACCAGCTGGAATTATCCGCGGGTTGGAATCAATATAGTGGAATTATAGGGACACTAGGACTACAGTTTAATAATTTCTCCATCAGAAATATGTTTGATAAAAAGTCCTGGAGACCATTACCTACCGGAGATGGGCAGCGTCTGACATTGAGAGGGCAGACCAACGGGGAGTTTTATCAGTCCTACAACTTTTCATTTGTAGAGCCCTGGCTGGGTGGTAGTAAGCCAACTTCACTTAACCTGGGTGGATATTATACTAAGATGCTCGACTACTACAGTGGGTATATCGGTGAAGGATATTTGTCGATATCCAATGGTTTTGTCGGCCTTGGAACTCGCGTAAGATGGCCTGACGATAACTTTATTGTTACCGGACGTCTCAATTACGAGAACATCTTACTTTCAGATTATGGGCAGTATTTCTACGTAGACGGAGAATCAATTTCCAATGGTAGTTTCAATAACTTATCCGTGGAAGTAAAGATCGCAAGAACTTCAATTCACAATCCACAGTTCCCTACTAGCGGTTCAACTGTATCTTTGATAGGTAGATTCTCCCCTCCGTATTCTCTTTTCTATAAGAGGGATTATACCGGGATGAGCCCGCAGGAAAAATTCAGATTTCTCGAGTATCACAAGTGGAGATTTGACTTTGAGTGGTATACTTCTATCGTAGGTAATCTTATTTTCGCTACCAGTGCAAAAATCGGTTTCCTCGGATACTATAATGAGGATCTGGGTTTGATTCCGTTTGAGAGATTTGAGGTCGGGGGTTCCGGGTTGAATAACCAGAGTTACGGACTTATCGGACGGGAAATTATCAGTATGCGAGGTTATGATGTGAACGAATTGGACGGTAATATCAATGGAGGTGGAACTGTATTTGACAAGTTTACTATGGAGCTTCGCTATCCGATTTCCCTGAACCCCAATGCGACTATTTACGGTCTTGCATTTCTGCAGGGAGGTAATGTGTGGCAAGGCTTGCGGAATTTCAACCCATTTGATATGAAGACATCGACAGGGCTGGGTATTCGTGCCTTCCTTCCGATGTTTGGACTTATCGGATTTGACTATGGTTTTGGATTTGACAAGCCGGATCTCATTGAGTCTAATGTCAAATGGACGAGCTTCGGTCAGTTCAACCTGATTCTTGGATTCGAGCCGGATTAATTCGGAATACCTGCTTATTTCCTGACTTTTCTCATAAGCAATACGCATTTGCTTAAGTTGCATTATTCTTGAAATAATCAGTTTTGTTCAGGTGTTTAAGCTTTCGCAAATGTTGAATGAGCTTCCTGTCAATGAGGGTTACTTAATTGTAATCAGGCTTTATTTTTATCCTTATAAAGGTATTGAGGAAATCAGGAATAAGGTAGATTTATTGTAAACTCAGCGCCTTTCCCTTTAGCAGAATTTACGCTTATCTCTCCATGATGAGCGGTAACAATAGCCTTCACATAACTGAGCCCCAGACCAAAGCCTTTCACATCGTGAATATTCCCGGATTGAATGCGATAGAACTTATCGAATATATGCTTCTGTTCTTCCGGAGTCATCCCGACCCCATTATCCTTAATTTTAATAACAATACCGGTATTACTATTACTTGTAGATATTAAGATTTCAGGCTCTCCTTCTGAATACTTCTCAGCATTATCCAGCAGGTTGTGTATGATATTAGTAATATGCGTCTCGTCAGCTCTTATCGCAGAAGGAATTGCATTGAGTTCAGTCTTGATGGCACCATTTCGTTTTTCTACTCTCAGCGCCATATTTTCCACTGCGAGTTGAATAACGTCGTGAATATCAATTTCAGAATAGAACAGAGAGAAGTCCCGTTTATCCACCATTGCAATCTGCAATACTCGTTCTACCTGTTTCAGCATTCGTGCATTTTCTTGCTTGATAATATGGACAAAGTGGTTAATTTTATCCGGATGTGATTGAATCTTCTCTGATTTCAATGAATCTGTCGCCAGGGAGATTGTCGCAATCGGAGTTTTGAACTCGTGCGTCATATTATTGATGAAATCCGTCTTCATCTCGGAGAGTTTTTTCTGCCTGACAATGGTGAATAAAGTATAGGCAAAGACAAATAGGATTAACAACAAGAAGACGATTGACCCCGTCAACAATAGCCACGATTCATTCCACCCCACAGAGCCACGATTGGGGAAGTGCAACATAAAGATTGCACGTGGCCCAAATATCGAAGGGAAAATATTGGCTCGATAATGTGCCTTGGATAACACGTTTCCATCATCGACAACTATATCTGTCTGATCTCCTTCGGAATCAAGAGGAGCGACATACTGATTTACTCCATCAATAATAATAAACGCTTCACTCTTGTGACTATATACTCCGTAGTGATACTCAAGCCGTACTCCCCTGTTTTCTAACTCGGACTTTACGAGCTTATCTATAAATCGGGCATCCAGAATTTCGTTGATATCGATAATACCCAGAAGATTCTGCACATCCTGAAATTCACTCATGAGCTCCTTAATCCTAAACTCATTGGTCATTCCTCTATCGCGCAGTAATTCTATCTCACGCTGTTCAATGTTCTGGAGAGATTCTCTACTTTCCCTTTCTATTCCCTGGACTATGCTGCTTAGGGCGTTTTGTACGGATTGATCAAACTTTGCCTGATTTAGCTGAACGGAGTAATTAATCCAATAGGCCTGTATGGACACGAGGCCCAGTAGCGCCACGGACATTAATATAAGAATAATCCACATCCATTTCTTAGTACCCATATCAAGCCGGATTCACAGGAATTAACGCAGGTATAGTATCAAAAAGTTTCCCATCAGCTCAGTGACGGGAAACCCTATTATTTTTATCGGTTCAGATACATTCTCAGCTTCAATCCTCCTCTCATGTTTGTCACCGGTACAGATTGACCGGTTTCAGGGAAAGTATAGTTATACATGTAGTACAACTGTAAGGACATATTATCATTCATATCATATTCCACCGTAGGGTTGAGCTGATAGGTCTTAGTACCTCTTTCGGGCCTTGGATTCTGATCTATATCAAACTGATGTGAAACTGTAATGTCTCTCTGGTATCTGAACGTACAAGCAATATTTAAATCTCTTCCTCTAGACTTATTCTGTTCTCTTGCTCTCTTAATATTTCGCTGCCTCTTATCCAGTCCAATATCATCAAAATTGAATGATAACCAGGAAATATTAACGTTTTTAATCAGATAACCGAAGTTTAGACTTATGTTTTCACTTCTACTTTCATGCAAGATTGAGTTTGAAAAGCTCAGATTCAGGTTACGTTCCTTGTTATAATCTACAGCAAACTGGATATCATTCACTGTTCTAATCTGCACCCCTACTAGTGGAGCAAATCTCTCATTGATAGTCAGCTGCGGTATAAAATACTCGGAATAATAGTTGAAGCTTTCGTTCTTATTATCATCCGAGAATGGATTATCTTCATCAAAGCGCCCATTGGATTCAAATGAATTCACCGTCATCATCGACTGGTATGCATGTCGTAGTGAGAAATCCCTGAACACATTCTTAATTCCTTTCAGTTTGGATAAACCATTATAGTTTAAAGTCCAGTTTGGTCTAGGCAACTCATCAAATAAATCCAGGTTAACCGTATGTGGATTTCGCTTGGTATAAGCAGCAATAAAAGCAGGAATTAATACATCCTGTTGCTTACTACCATATCCTTCTCTCCACTTGGCACCTTCTTCCTCATGCGGCAGTCCTGACGGACTTAATCGGGCAGCAATTATCTGTCTGTTATCTTCAACTATATCAAATAAAGCTGCCATATCGGCCAGTTCTGTCCCTTCAAACATCGTATTCAAGGCCAGGTATGAGATATTAAATGATCCGAATGCATTACGGCGATTGAGCTGATAATTTGCATCCTGAAAATCGGTATATGGATCGAGATCAGGAACATCCTTATTCTTAAATAAATAGGTTGATGACATCTGTATTGTCTTCTGGACTGTAAAATCTACCTTAAAGTCCGTAAATGGTTCAAGGTTAAGTTCTCCTGACCATGATTCCTGATTACCACGCATCAGATCCAGTGATAAATATCGCGATGCTGTAAACCAGCCTTTTTCTCTTGCTGCCCAGTATAACCATTCATCCGTCGGCTGGAAACCGAGGATATACTGCCAGCCCGGCGCCTGGAAGTTTTCACCAAGACCGACTATTTCAGT
>CAYRFF010000013.1:63995-67556 GCA_964423575.1 uncultured Saprospiraceae bacterium
GGATATACTGCCAGCCCGGCGCCTGGAAGTTTTCACCAAGACCGACTATTTCAGTCTTTGGCATAAATCCTGGAACAACGGAGTTATTACTTATCGTATAATTGGCTCTGGCACTTCTCAGAATGAGTAAAGGCCTGATAATTATTTTTTCTATCGTCGTGACTTGTCTCTCAGGCTTCTTATCATCTCCGGCGCCTCTCGGATTAATTCCTCCCCTTCTGAATGGGCTACTGCCACTTCCCCCACCATCAATCTTGGAGAGGTAACCCCATTTGCTGTAAAGCTGGCGGAAATTAATATTGGCATTTAAAGTCAGATTCTGGTTATTCTGAATCGTGTTACCCAGTGAGTCAACATTGGCCGTAGCAGCGTTCCAGGCATAATTTGCGGAAGCTTGCGCACGTAAATCGATGAAGTCGATAAGCGGGAAATTCTTTAACGGAACGTTCCAGGTTCCCGTTACCGTATGATTATAATCCTTGGTACGTCCCAAGCTCTTCACGTTATTCCACATATAGGTATTGGGGTCGATATCCGGTCGCTCTCCATATATCGTTTCTCCATCCTGGTTCAATTCGTCGATAACTGCAAAGTTCTGAGCACGATAATCAAGGCTAAGTGTTCTGGTAAAGTTCCAGCGTAAATTATACTGTCTCTCCCAGGTAAATCTGCGATCATACCAGGTACTGAACTCAGGGCTTGAAAAACGATATCGACGCACATTGACATAGCGATCAACTGTCGAGTTTACACCGAATGTGCTCGGTAGCGGATTAAAGTGAAATTCCTTGATAAAATTGAGGTATTTATCAGACTTGACCAGTTTCTTAAACGGACTTATATACAGCGGCGTATATGAGTAATTATAGGTCAGGTTCCCCATGTGATTACGCGTATTATTCAACTCAACCATCGGGTCTTGCATATCGGTCTCCATATAGCCGTATGAGGCTGACAAATTGGAAATATCCCATGGCATAGGTTTCCCGGACTTCTTATCTACACGCACATTGGTAAAGTTGACAGCTTTAATCGTCGTCACATTCAATGCCTGCCTACGTACACTATCTTTTTCAGCGCTGTTCTCTATTGACTCAAGCTTTTCCTTGAACTTAATATCCAGGTCAAACGGATCAAATTGAGGCGTTCTTACTTCCCTCGTATATTGCGCATACATCGGAACACTTACCCCGGATTCCTTAGGTAGGAATTTATCCAGATTCAAGCTCGTTGAAGCACCATATTCAAATATTTCTTCTCGTGACCTCTGGCTGAGTTGATCGTCTATACCTCCCCACCCTATACTACTGTAGTTTCCATTGACGGAGACTACTCCCAGATCTGCAAGTTGCATATTAAGCTGCGCAAGTGCTGCTGCACCTCCCTGTTCATCCAATCCGCTCACGCGCAATTCGTTCACCCATACCTCTGCACATACAGGCTCACCGTTTTCCTCGTACGGATTCCTCAACCCTATCATAAAGCCTTTAATATAGCCCAGGTTAGGATTACCCTTTATCCTCATTATATTTTCCGGATAGAATGGATCTGCTGCTTCGTATACAGATTTAGACGGGAATGAGCTGTTATTCCTTTCAATTTTCAGGTTAATCAGTTCTTCCAGAGAAACATCGAGGTTATTATCAGGGTGCCAGACATTTTCTGGGTCGCTTATTCCCATACTCTCATCCGACAATGTCAATGGAATCTCATATTCATAATAGTTCTCTGTATAATCAGAACCGATACGAACAAAGAGTTTCAACTGCTTATCCTGCAGAGGCTTCTGGCCGATAACAGACTCCGCGTGAACAAACATTTTCAGGCTCTTATACAATCTGAGGTCACGCTGCATATTTTTATACATTGCTCTGGAAGCTCCGGACTGCAGGTTGCATACGTTTAACGCAAGCGATTTCTCATTAAAGAATGTCTCTGCAGTCGGTGTATGGTAGTTTCTTTCTCTTTCTACGCCTTTCGGCAAAACGTAGTTGAACGGTGTTTTCTCCGAGTTCTCCTCAATACTTACCTCGTTGATATCAAAGTCCGTATTATCATCAGGTGGCATTGGGCTAGGTGTAGCTTCACCCAGCAACTGGTTTCTTGTCCATCTTCTCCACTGATTTCGCACCAGACTAAACTTTGCGAATCTCATTACAACCGGTCTTTCAAAGTCTTTCATGTAGAAACGGATGAATCTAATCGATCTGAAATCCTGGATATTACCGACTTTTCCGTCATATTGCTGAATAGGAACTTTAAATCTATACCATATCTCGTCCGGATGACTGCCTGCCTTTACAGTATCGATGACATATTCATTAGATTTTAACAAGTTTGTTCCCGGCTCTCTTTCAATCTTAATTCGATACTGGAAATATGATTCAATTCTATCAGAGGTGAAGTCACCGTTTACATCTTCACTGTCCGGTCTATTAGTAAATGCTCTGGAGATACGTTCATTGGCCTGAGCAACCGGTGAGTTTCCTTCTGCACCGTTATAACGCTTATATTTTACTAGTAAAGAAGAATCTGCATGCAGGTTCTGAAAGGATTCATCGAGAAAGTGCTTATAGTTGTCATTGGACGGGTCCGCTTTTACTTTAGTGATAAAGTCAGAGCTTATACGCGGGTTATTTTGAAGTTGATCAATATAATCGCTGAAGAATTCTAACTCCGCATCATCATTAAGTCCATCATAACCCACGTCTTGAGCTTCACGTACTGCAGGGTCATTATAAAAGGCATTTACATAAGGAACCTGAATTGAAACTACTCCCAGATTGGTTGTATCTAGTGGCACCCTTTCATTAGGGCCAGGCAGACCATGCTCAAAGGAAGGCTTCCCATCTTTTAATATATCTTCCGAAATCGTTCCCAAGTTCAGGACTATCTGCCCGGACTCCGGAGGGTTATTCTGGTTGAATTTAGATGGGATAAAGGGATTCATAACCCAGAACTCAATATACTCCACGTTACTTGCCTGGAAGTCATTGACCATAATTGGTCGCATAATTCCACCCCATCTGGATGCTGGATCTCTGAGGCCTCCGTCATTACTCAATCCGGCAGAATACTCGGTACCATCAGGAAAATCGTAGTTGTATGGCCCTCTTTCATTGGGGTAATAAGCAATATCAAATGTCTGATAGCTATACTGCCCCGGTAATCTGGACTTATATTTAAAGATTTCTTCCTGGCTTACTATTCTTTCATAAGGATCCTCCTTACTTCCTGAAATCTCCTGCTCAATCCTATACCAGTTCATCAAGGCCCTGTTCATACCGATACGCAAGTCATCGTTGAGTGCTGATTCAGGAAAGTCCGGGTTATTGTTTCTGGAATCGTTCTGAGGAATAGAGGCAAGAGTCCATCTGTCCAAGGGTGTCATAAGAGTAATTTCGCCTGTTGCACCTTCAAAATCATCGATATAAACTGCTCCTTCTTTATCTCCTCCCAGGTTAATTGCCCGGTTATGTCCTGGTTTCAACCATGCACCCTCCGTGTAGAAGGAAATACTCGATTTCTCCTTGGTATCGATAAATGGAATTTTATCTACAA
>CAYRFF010000013.1:67656-68792 GCA_964423575.1 uncultured Saprospiraceae bacterium
TAGAAGGAAATACTCGATTTCTCCTTGGTATCGATAAATGGAATTTTATCTACAAGTTTTGTCAACCAAGGTGCTTCATCTTCATAACTGAAGTCAAGACCAAACATCCTGTTACTGATAGGGTCATTCCCTATATTTACCTTTTGTGTAGTCGGGCTTTCCCATAAGTGCATGTAGGTAGCACCTATGTTCATCGTTTTATTCAGCATATAATCTGCACGTAAACCCAGCATGGATTTTTGTTGAAAAGAAATCAAGGCAGATTCCTCAAAGGAAACGTTAATCGGCACTCCACTTGCAAGCAATGACTGATCGAGTATTCTCACTACCCCGATACTATAATCCACTTCGTAATCCACACCTTCCATCAGATGTCGACCTCCGGCAGATACCGTTACTGATCCCTTGGGAATATTAAAGGCATTCAAGCTGATCTCAGAACTGATATTGGACTGAAACTCCCCTTTGAGCAAGAATCGGTTCTTTTCCTGATATTCTCGCGCTATTACCAGTGTAGAATCATACAATTCCTGGTAATTATATTTTGCATAATCTTCTGCACTTACTCTTTCTCTGAGGCTTGCGCCAAATGGCTCAAGAACAGGAAATATTACTTTACCGGATTGCGGTAAAATCGTAATTCCGGGGACAAAGTCAAAACGCCCGTCGGGTTGCGGGTCATTATGCGTATTTAACTGGTCGAGGTTAAAAAGTCTAAGTAATGGTTCAGTTCCCGGTGTTGCGTCCGGAAGGAATCTCTTGAATCCTTTTCCGGGATCGTCATAAAGTACATCCAGATAGAAGTTGGAGGGATCCGCTTGATATGCACCTACCGGGTATACGTTCTTCATCATCAGGTCCCACAGAGGCGTACCTACGTTGGAGATAGAACTTTTCAATAATTTCACAAACAGGACATTGGTATTCAGGGAATCCGTCTGATTATCAGAACTCATCTGTCCCACTGCATAAGTTTCGCCGTTATAATCATATTCAAATGATACACCGAGAACTTCATCCGCCCTTACAGGCACATTAATCGAAATAAACCCTAATTCCGGATGATATGTATACTCGTTAGGACGTAGCTTTCTCGCTCTTTTTAATTCGAAGTCTCTTCCCGGCTCCATGCCATA
>CAYRFF010000014.1:0-67261 GCA_964423575.1 uncultured Saprospiraceae bacterium
ATTTCAGTGTTCATGCCAAAATGTTTCTAATTTTAAAACGTTTTGGACAGATGTGGCAGAAAGTAAGAGATTCGTAGCAGAACTGATAATTGAAAACGCGGATGAATAGGTTTTACAAATCACTTTCAATAATAAAAGCCGGTGAGAATGACAAATAATCCAGCCAAAACTCAGTAATATTTGACCGCCTTTCTACTTTATTCACACTATAAAGGTCAAATCAGGTGTTTAGACATAAGTTGGAACAATAATTGCAACAGTATTAATGCTTGATAGAGCTGCATTTTCCGGTAGTGAAAATTGCGGTTCTTTTGAATATTCATAAATTAGCTATAGAATAGCCGGAAAAAGATGTCAAAACGCGTTGCAATATATTGCCAATACCTTCCCAAAGATGGGAAAACCTATGTTAAAACCCTGCTTGATGAACTTCAGGAACTAGGTGTAGAATATGCCTTCAATGAAGAATTTGCTGACAAGCTGGAAAAAATAGGTGGAAATGGGCCGGTACGACGGTACAGTAGCTCAGAAGAACTGGCAGCTCTTAATGTATTCTGTGTGATTACCCTGGGCGGTGATGGTACTATACTGAGCGCTATGACCCTTATCAAGGATTCGGGATTACCTATTATGGGATTAAATCTGGGGCGTCTTGGTTTTCTTGCCAGCATTGAAAAAAAGTATATTTCAACTGCAATACGGGAATGGAACGAGGGAAGGTACACTATCAATGAACGGGCGATGTTATATCTGGAAAGCAATATGGATCTTTTCGGTGACCAATCCTTTGCCCTGAATGACTTTACTATATATAAACGGGATACATCCTCGATGATTACAATTCACACATATATCAACGGGGAATTCCTGAATTCATACTGGGCAGACGGTCTAATTGTTGCTACCCCTACCGGTTCCACCGGATATTCATTGAGTTGTGGGGGTCCGATTATCATGCCGGGATCCGGAAATCTGGTAATCACTCCTATAGCACCGCATAATCTCAATGTGCGTCCTATCGTTATTCCGGATAACTCCGTAATTTCATTTGAAGTGGAAGGGCGCTCAAAAACATTTTTAGCTACGCTTGACTCAAGGTCAAAATCTATAGACAAAACCTATCAACTAGCAGTGCGTCGCAATGATGCAACCATGCGACTTATTCAACTGGACAGCACAAGTTTTATGAATACCTTACGGCAAAAGCTTGCCTGGGGTGTAGATATAAGAAACAAAAAATATGATATTGAGGATTGAGAAAAACGGAAAAGAATATAAAATTGATACAGAAAAGGCAATTGACATATCTATTCCTTTAATACCGGGGGTGCTGGGCCCCAATTGTTTCTATGCGCCGATTCTCAGAGCAGATGCTTTCCGTAAAGGTCTTTTAATCGGATCTGTCAAGGACGGAGGAACGGTTAACTTTTACAACCTAAGGATAAATCCACATGGAAACGGGACACATACAGAGTGCGTAGGACATATAAACGCAGAGCATACCAGCCTACGCAACGTTTTTCATGAAAACTTCCTGATGGCACATCTCATTACAGTCTATCCTCAAATGGTGGAAGGTGATCGCTTTATTACGAGAGAAAGTCTTGAAATCTTATTGAGCGAAAGCACTGTGCCGGAAGCACTTATCATAAGAACAATGCCCAATGATGATGAAAAGCTGACCAAGAATTACTCGGGGAACAATCCTCCATTTTTTGCCCCTGAGGCAATGGAATATATCGTAGAACTGGGAGTAAGACATCTGCTGACAGATCTTCCATCTGTAGATAAAGAAGAAGATGGCGGAGCCTTGAGTGCACATAAAATATTTTGGCAGTTTCCTGAAAATGTGAGAACAGATTGTACTATAACTGAATTAATATACGTAGATAATAAAGTAAAAGATGGGAATTATTTCCTAAATTTACAGAGACTGAACCTCGTTTTGGATGCAAGTCCGAGCAGGCCGGTAATTTTTAAATTGGAAGAATAGGAGAATCATGAGCGCTAGTTCAGGAACGGGTGGTTATCATGTATACGACAACTTTGTCGAGATAAGAGGGCATTCCTACAGCTCTCTGGTAAAGTTTTATGAACTCAACTATGTTGAAATTAAACAACTTCCTTTAAAAGAATATCTGGAACTCCATACGGAATATCTCAATGCCTTATTTGAATTAAGTCTTTACAGAAAATACTTACTGGAGTGCGACGAATTAATAGAAATAAGTATTATGCATAATATTTATTACTACGGAGGAGAAGATCTTCTTCAGTCCACATTATTGAGGAAAGCAGCCTGTCATTACAATATATACGATACTGAAAATGCAGAACGCCTCGCCAAAGAGTTATTAAAAATAAATCCCTCTCATAAGAGCGCCAAACTGCTCTATGAAAAATGCCTGATGCGTAAAAATAAATCCTTCGTGAACCTGGGAAGGGGAATAACGATTGTTCTTTTATTGAGTTCTGCTATGGTAATCTTTATAGAACTGGTACTCATAAGACCATTTTACGAGGAATATCTGTATGCTACACAGATTACACGTATAATACTGTTTGCACTGGGACTGGCTGTATTATTAATCAGCGAAGGCATCAATTTTATCAGCATCAGACTCAACTTGTTTAAGTTGCTCAAAGAAATTAAAAACAAGAAGTCACAACATCATTTATAAAGCTATTCAAACAAATTAAATACATTTTATGTCAAAATATTTATTTTCGCTTCTATCGCTGTGTATACTCGGCTTTTCTATAACGGCAAATGCACAGGAAAAAGATTCTCAATATAAAGGTGCTTTAAATATGGAATTTATGGATAAGACAGTAAGTCCCGCAGAGGATTTCTATCAATTTGTTAACGGTGTATGGATGAAAGAGACAGAAGTTCCCGAGGACAGAGGTCGCTGGGGAAGTTTTGATGAACTGCGTAAAGTCACATCTACCAATACAAAAAAAGCATTGGAAGATGCAGCGATAAAAAGAAACTTTAGTCTCAATTCTCCGGAACAAAAAGCTGTAGATTTCTATGAGCTAGCCATGGATACCGATTACCTTAACAAGGTCGGTTTAAAGCCCATCCAATCTTTACTGGATAATATAGATAATATAAAGGAGAAAGGTGAGGTCTTTGACTTTATTGCGGAGAATATGCCTATTGCAGGAAATCCCCTGTTTGTTTTCTTTGTACGCTCATCCTTTACCAATTCTTCCATTAATGCATTATACCTAAGCCCATCAGGCCTGGGAATGCCCGATCGAGATTATTACCTTAAAACTGATTCAACTTCTATTGAAACCCAGGAGAAATACAGGGAAATGATTACTAAAGTCTTCACCATGGTGGATAGAAGTGGAGATGTGGAATTCCTGGTTGCCAACATTTATAAGTTAGAACAACAACTGGCAGAGCATCGCATGTCCAAAGAAATGCGCAGGAATCCCGACAATATGAACAATGTTATGACCATTGAGGAGTTAAATGAATTAGCTCCCGTTCTGGATTTCAAAAAAGCAATGAAGACCGTAGGTGTTGATGTTGTCGACGAAATTATAGTTACAGATCCCAGCTATTTCAAGGGAATGAGCGACGCATTTGATGCAACTCCACTGGAAGGCATAAAAGCTTATCTGAAATGGATGATTTTATATTCCTATAGAAATTATCTGACGACAGATCTGGAAAGCAATACATTCAAATTTTACGGTGAGAGATTGTCCGGAACCAAGGTTATGTTGCCGAGATGGGAACGCGTTCTCAATACCGCCAATCGTGCCCTGGATCAGGCAATCGGTCGTTTATATGTCGATGCATATTTCCCACCCGAGGCCAAGGAGGTTGCCAAGGAACTAGTGGATAATGTAAAAGAAGCATTTGGAGAGCGTATTAAAGATCTTGACTGGATGACAGATACTACCAAGATAAAAGCACTCGAAAAGCTGGATAAGTTTAACGTGAAAATCGCCTATCCGGATGAGTGGAAGGACTATAGTAATCTCGAGATTAAATCCAAGGCAGACAAAGGCTCCTATGCAGAAAACATGATGGCTGTTACTCTATGGAACTGGGAAAAGAAAAAGAAAGAAATCAATAAACCTGTCGACAAATCAGAATGGTTTATGGGGCCGCAGATTGTGAATGCATATTTCAGCCCATCTTTTAACGAAATTGTATTCCCTGCAGCAATATTACAGCCCCCATTCTTTGATTTCAAGGCTGATCCGGCGGTGAATTACGGGGGAATAGGCGCTGTTATCGGTCACGAAATATCTCATGGATTTGATGATTCCGGTTCCAAGTACGATGCTTACGGAAACTTGAATAACTGGTGGACTGAAAGAGATAGGAGCGCATTTGAAGAAAGGACAGATGCACTGGTTGCGCAATTTGATGGATATAAGCCATTTGATGATTTGGCAGTAAACGGCAAATTTACTCTAGGTGAAAACATAGGTGACTTAGGCGGTGTAAACGTAGCTTATCAAGCACTACAACACCACCTGAAAGTACACGATGATGTTCCTGCGGAAATTGACGGATATACGCAATCACAGCGCTTCTTTATGTCTTGGGCTACTATCTGGAGAACCAAGTATAAGGATGAGGCTCTTCGCACGCAGATTAAAACGGATCCACATGCTCCTGGAATGTATCGCGCTGTAGGACCGATAATCAATATGGATGAGTTTTACAATGCCTTTGAAGTAAAAGAAGGAGACAATATGTTCAAGGCGGAGAATGAAAGAGTAAAAATCTGGTAAGAGCCGGATAAAACTCTTATAAAGAGTCACAGGTTGAGGTTAGGAACCCTATTCCTAACCTCAACCTGTCATAACCAGAATCATTGATTTAACATCTTGTTAAAGGTTTATTTTAGAAAATGTTGTATCTTTGCGGCGTAAAGTTTTAAGTAACAGATGAAATACATATTACTCATATCGATGATATTTTCGGTATTCAGTCCCAAAGGGGTCTGTGCGAGTGATATGGTGTGCTGTGAAGATACTCCGGAAATAACATTTACTGATGATGTGCAGGACACTGAAGCACACGCTTGCTGTCTCGCGATGCATGGAGATGAAGACAAATCAGATAACAAGAAGCACAGCACGCATCACGATTGCTGTTGTCTCACCGTTATGACCACAATTATACATGGAGAAGACCTTTCTTATCTTTCCCATGAAAGCAATCAGGACATTTTTGATGGAGTAGAGAAACTTACCTCACGCCTTTCCTTTTCTATTTGGATTCCACCGGCAGAAGTTGCCTAATGCTTGACAGCCATTAGTGTATCAACTTTTATCTAAATGATGCGGCAATTTTAGTAAAATGCTGTATCGGAAACATATAGAAACGACAAATAATGAAAAAATATATAATTTTAATCTTCTGCCTTGGAATACTGGGTTTTCAGACTGGTTACGGGCAGGACACTAGTACAAATAATTCAGAATATACTACATACGTATATGGCGTGTGTGGCATGTGTAAGGAAACTATTGAGGGTGCTGCCAACTCAGTAAAAGGCGTAAAATCTGCAGTCTGGGATATGGAAACCGGTATTTTAACTGCAGAAATCAGCTCTTCATTTGACGAAAGTCGACTACATAAAGCTATCGTTAAAGTCGGCTATGATACAGCATTAATGAAAGCAGAGGACGATGACTACAATTCCCTGCATGTATGCTGTAAATATCGCGATCCTGAGGTGATGGCCGATCATGGAAACTTTGATGATATTCATACAATCGGTGTCAGTGGGAATTGCGATATGTGCAAGGAGAATATTGAGAATGCAGCGCTTTCATTGCCTACAGTTCAGTATGCAACATACAGCATTGCTAACCAAGAGCTCTATGTACAGTCAATCGGTGATTTCAACATAGTAGAACTTCATCAGAAAGTGGCTGCTGCCGGTTATGATACGGATCAGTTGATAGCTGACGCAAATGCTTATGCGGAGCTGCCAAATTGCTGCCAGTACCGAGACCCCGAAGCACATAAGCTCCACATGGACGAGCGCGGAACTACGGTTTCAGGAATCGTATATCAAGATACACCGACAGGACGTAAGCCTCTCGATCTTGCAGAAGTAACAACCTTGGATGGAGAGTACTTTGCTATTACAGATAATGATGGAAACTTTGAACTTGAGTTGCCTGAGCCGACTATGGAGATTATCATCAGTTATATAGGATTTACGCCGGACACTATTCTCGTAAGCCGTGGGACAGAAATCGATGCTGTACTTTCCGATATTAAAAACCTGAAAGAAATTGTAGTTACATACCGTAAGAAGACTTCCGGTGTCAGCAGCCTTTCAACGATTATGACCTATCAGATTGATGAGGCAGAACTTCTGAAAGCTGCCTGCTGCAACCTTGCAGAAAGCTTTGAAACGCTGCCTGCTGTCGATGTTGCGACTACGGATGCCGTAACCGGAACCCGTCAGATTAAAATGCTGGGACTGGCAGGACCAAATATTTCTTATACACAGGAAAACGTACCGATTCTTACCGGTCTTTCTTCTATCCAGGGATTGACTTTAATTCCGGGAACCTGGATTGCAGGAATGCAGTTAAACCAGAGTATCGGCTCTGTTTCTAATGGTTATGAAAGTGTGAGTGGACAGATTAATGTGCAATTACAGAATTCTGAGACTATGGATCCCGTGTTCTTAAACCTCTTCGCCAATGAAAGCGGACGATTTGAAGGAAACGCGCATCTTGGCCATAGATTCAGTGAAAAACTAGGGACTGCTCTTTTGTTGCATGGAAACCTACGTACAAGAGAACTTGATAGAAATAATGACGGCTTTATGGATTCCAATACAGGTGATGGATTCTCTGTTGTGAACCGCTGGGATTATAATAGCTTCAAGAATATCGTTCTTCACGGAGGAATAAAATATGCTCAGATGACTAATAAAGCAGGACAGCTTTCTACACTGGATGTACCTGAACTTTGGAAGGCCAATACCGATATCGACAACTTCAACGTGTGGGTTAAAGGAGGTTATGTTTCCTCAGGAAACAAGCATCAGAGTATCGCGATAAAAATGAATTACGACAATTATAATCAATTAAGTGAATTTGGGAAGCGCGTATACAGCGGAAAACAAGATAGACTACATGGTCAGTTGTTATATCAAAACATAATCGGGACTACTGATCATGACATTATCGCCGGTGTCGGTGTTAACTACAGAAATTCAGCAGAGACGCTGGAGATTTTAAACTATAATGTTGAGGAAATAGTACCGCATGCATTTGCTGAGTATACCTATAAGTACCGCGATATCTTTTCTGCAGTAATCGGTGCACGTTATGATCAACATAATCTGTATGGAGGATTTTTCACTCCCAGATTGCACATGAGATACAATCTCGATAATGGGATAACTTTTAGATTTTCAGCAGGTCAGGCGAGAAGGACAGCAAGTATCCTTGCAGAAAACTTCTCTGTACTTGCTAGTGGAAGGAGTTTCAGTATTGCCGGAGATGATAGTAGTATGCCTTACGGTTTACCGATTATTCAATCCAATAACTTTAGTCTTGGTGCGATTTATAACTGGGATCTGTTTGGAGAAGAGTCAAGCTTGAGTGTGGATTATTTCTTTACTCACTTTGACAAGAACGTGATCGTAGATTTTGACAAGGATATAAACGCATTGAACATTTATAATCAGAAAGATAAGTCCAGAGGTCATAATGTTCAGGTACAGTGGGATTTCAGACCGATGGAGCGCTTCGATATACGTCTTGCATATAAGTGGCAATTACTGGAGCTTGGTTACGTTGACGGCTTGAGAGAAGCGCCTTTCACTCCCAATCACAGGGCATTTCTGAACATGGCTTATGCAACGAGAAATAAGTGGACCTTTGACGGTACATTCAACCTTATAGGTGCTCAACGCATACCCGACACATATATGCTGCCGGAAGCCATGCAAATGGATGAGCGCGCACCTGCTTATGTACGTATCAACGCGCAGATCAGTAAGGAGATATTTGATGGTTTCCTTGCTTACGTCGGGGTTGAAAATCTGACAGGTTACCAGCAGGAATATGCAATAATCAATGCACAGAATCCTTTCTCCGATTCATTTGACGCAAGTCTTATCTGGGGACCGACTATGGGTAGAGATATCTATGCAGGAATCCGTTATACAATCGTCAAGAGAAAGAAGTAAAATAAAAAGGGGACGTAGATATGCTGTAAAATGTGTATCTACGTTCTTTCTCTTTCCAAGGAGATTGCTAAGCCCATGGCTATTAGCCGGGTACATATTTCATAGTGTGAACGTGACTGCACAGTAATCGTAAGGAGGAGGAGTCTATTCTTGGTTTCCTCTAGCAAGATATCTCTATAAATCCATCTGCAAAGTGGGTTCTACATGAACTATGCTTTATTACACCGATTCTATGGATAGCAGCCTTTCATTGTACTCATTAAGTCGAGAAAGCAGATAGAGAAACAATCTATTTAAATTCAAACCGTTATAAGACATGAAACATCTTATTATTATGAAATATATATTAAAAAATAAATTTTTCCAATTTGGCCTTGCATTAACTGCGCTTGCCTTCATGTTTTTTACAATACAGCCCGATCTTCCAGGAGAAATTAATACATATCTGAAGAAGCATTTTGAAAACCAGGAGGTAATCAAGTATAAAACCGAATGGGAATTCACAGGAACAAAACACAAAGTATATCTTAACGATGGCACTAAGCTGAAATTTGACAAGCGACTTCAGATTTATAAGGCCGAGAACAAAAGAGGCTTGCCAGCGGAAATCCTACCTGAAAATATAAGGCTTTATCTAGTTCAGAATTATGCAGATGTGGGTTTTAAGGAATGGAAAGTGAAAGCTCATAAGAATAAACAGGAAGTAGAACTTTTGAATGATATCGAACTGGAATTTGACCTAAATGGAAATTTCCTGCGGATAGATTAGCATAGTAGGAGTAATCATTGAGATTACTAATATTCAAGGAAATAGAGGTGTGCAAGGATGTAATAGTAGCTTTAAACAAAAATGAAGAACAACATGAATTCATTAAGACTTGCCAGGTTTGCTTCTTTAATATTAAGCTCAGTGCTTTTAATGGGACTATCCTCATGTAAGAAAGAATTCAAAGAAAATATATGCACAGATACACTTGGAAAATGGCATAGTGTAAGCTTTGAATTATTTCCCTTATCCATAAGGAATGAATCAGTAGGAGACTCTATATACCCGTTTTATGGTTCTGTCAAGAAAGAATATCTTGATGAGGCATTAGAGATTTTAAAAGAGAATCTAGAAGATATCTACAAAGCTAATCTTAACTATAAAAGCAATCCCGTATATATTGAATTTGATAACGATTATAATGCCAGAGCCAAGTATGTGGATTATAAGTCTGATTCCTGGCATGACCGTTATAAATATACTTGCAATGATTATGAGATAAGGCTAGAAATTACGGGGATGTTCATTAAACCTCATCAAAGGATCTTATCAATCTTGTATATCGATAATAACATCCTTATTCTTCATGATGAAAGATATTGCTGCCTGGATATTTATTTGAAAGAGAAATAATAGGCTGAATATTAAGAGTAGTGAACCCCGAAGCAGGTTCAAGATAAGTTATATGTTTTATTGTCCCGGGGATTACCCCATTAAATTTGCACCGATGGCGCATTGCTTCGCAATTTCATAGGGTAAAATCCCGGGGAAATAGATACAAGCCTATCCATTTCTCCACTTCTTAATACGCTTATGAATCTCAGCCATTAAAACCTCATTATTTCTATAGACGATATTCATTGAAACTAGAAGATTTATTTTTCTTCCAGCGACAGAGCCCGATAGGATTTTTGAAGCAACTAATTGATCAAATAGCCACAAGATTCCATGATATTCCAGATTCTCTCTTTTTGCATGATTTCTCATGGCTTTATCTCCTGTAAGAATGATTGCCTTTATTTTTGAAGCGATGTAAAGAACCGATTTGTCTGTAATTGATAATGATTTCGGATAGGATAATGTGTAAATTTCTTTTATTTCCTGCCCACTGATACTATCTATAATTAACTTTCCGGAGGCGTGGTATTGTGTAAGCGGTTTCCGCTGTTCCGGGAATAATTCACGGATTACCATAGAAGTAGTGTGTATTTCCAGGTCAAGTCGGAAGAATTCTGCCAGTAAGCCAATATCCAGCAGGTCGATAAAAATATTACTGTCAGTAATTATCAGGCGTGTTCTCATGTTCCGGGTTCTTTTTCTCTTTTAAATCATCCGCGCATGTTTTTTCCTGAATTCTGCTAGTGGTATATCCAGTAAAGCAGCTGCCTTGGACATGGTAATCTGTTCTTCAATATAAGCACGGAAAATCAATTGCTGAAAACGATTAATTTCTTCCACGCCTTCATAGTCAACCGGCTCATCAACCTTCCAGTTATGCTGTTCAAACATAAATAATAGTGAATCACAATAATTCTGGTTGATGATTCCGGCTTCCTTGGCTTTAATGATAATAGATTGCATGGAAATTCCGTATTGCTTCTTGATATTACCTATCTCTACTATGGACAGTTTTTGACGGTGTTCTCCCAATTCCTTCTTTAAAGTTTTCTCGGGAATCAGCATCGCTGCTGCAAAGCGATTGCAATATCTCTCAACTAATCTGCTATCCAGGTTCGGTTCAAAGTCCATAAGCAGATGCCCCAGCTCATGCAAAAGAGTAAAACGCAATCTGTCCATTTTTTCATATCTGGACCTATTAAAGGCAATCACAGGTATATTATCATTTACACAGGTCTGCAGTCCGTCAAATTCATCATCGGAATCGAGTTCTACGATTTTAATGTTATTGTCCTCTAGCAATTCCATCACATTAAATAATGGCCCCATACCAAGGTTCCATTCCTTTCTCAATTCAACTGCTGCCCTATCTGCATCCTCATAAGAGTATATCTTTCCAAAACTCTCGATAGGGTTTTTAAAAATTTCAGTAACTCCCAGTATTTCTTCTACTTCCAGATAGCGCCCAAGATATTCCTTAGTCTTCTCTTTTATCATATCTTGCTGCTTGACGGTCATGTTTCTGTTCTTACGAAACTCAACCTTATCGATATGGACTTCAGTTTCACGGAAGAAGAAATCAATATTTACATCTAATGCATCTGCTAATAACGCAAGAATATCATCGCCGGGCATTACATCTCCTTTCTCATATCTGTGGAGAGATTGCCTGGTTAATTTATTATCGATAGCATCTGCAAGATCTTGCAGAGAGTATCCTTTCATAAGTCGCGCAGACTTCAAGCGTCTGGCAAATAGGTCTTGAGTATTCATAACTGATTATTCTTGTATAGTTACAAATATAACAGATATATATAAATTATAGTTTATAAATGTAAATTATATTCAATTGTAGAGTATCGATATCTTGACACAATAACGATTTATTCCTGTTTTGAATACAGAGTTTTTGTTAAAAGAGTTAGGTGTTTTCTTAAGTTACATTAAGAAGTGACATAAATATAAATATTGCTGTTAATTGTAACATGGGCTTTAAAAGGTTTTTATCTATGTCATTTTTTTATCTGCCCCATCCTCATCCCTAGCCCTTCTCTCAACCGCTTCTAGGAGATTATCCCTAGGGATCGTTAAGCTCGTTAGAGATTGGTGAGCCCGGTCTTGCTTTTATTTCTTATGTCATTTTTTCTTGATAAAAAATGACGAAAAAATCAAGAAAGCTTCAAATGTGATTTTTATCTAGGCTCAGCCTAGATAAAACCCTCGATTCGCTTGGTCGCTACATGCTTTTGTTCCACGATATTAAGCTTGTTGATTCTATTATTTTTAGAGCTTCTTATAAGAATCCCTCTCTAATATAATCCAAGATCCACGCGGAACCGCACTTCCGCTTAGCGAACGCGTATCACTGGTGAAGCTT
Organism: uncultured Saprospiraceae bacterium; assembly: GCA_964423575.1. GTDB lineage: Bacteria > Bacteroidota > Bacteroidia > Chitinophagales > Saprospiraceae > CAYRFF01. The sequence continues at coordinate 11,963 of CAYRFF010000014.1, forward strand.
TCGATCAAGGATTTCAAATAAACCAATACATAAAACTTAATTTCCATATAGCAAAAGAGCCACGGAATAGAATTCCCTCCGCCGCGGTAGAGGGTGGTCCGCCTCGGGCGGAGCGGGGTGGTTCGTGTAATTAAAGAACTATTCTTATTGTAAAACTCGGTGTAACATCTTTCTCCTCGCCGTAGCGAGGAGAAAAACAGGAGATTGGGGTGGAACCTATAATGTGTAGGGACGCACGGTGGTTATTGAGCAAAACGATATCTAGCTTATGTGTAGGGACGCACGGTGGTTATTGAGCAAAACGATATCTAGCTTATGTGTAGGGACGCACGGCCGTGCGTCCCTACACATAAATACGTCTTTTGCTGTCGAAATGCCGTGCGTCCCTACACATATAACCGTTGCTTTTACAGTCGAAATCGCCCCTACACACAAATAAATGCTTCAAACAGAGAACTTGTATTGTATAGCACCTCAACACACTCTTTCACCTTTCCTCAACCAGTAAAAACACGCAGTTATACTAAATAATTATGTTATTAATATATTTTAACTTACATTTACTGTTAGTTAATTTAAACTTTCTTAAATGGAGATTGTTTTTAAGACAAAGAAACTCAGAACCCTGGCAAACGATTATAATAAATGCCGGAAAGAAATGGGTGATAAAAGGGCGAAGATATTTCATCGGAGACTGGGTGAACTTAAAAGTGCAGATTCCCTGGAAGATGTACGCTATTTACCCGGAAACTACCATCAGTTGACAGGGAATTACAAAGGACACTGGGCGTGCAATCTCGATCAACCTTACAGACTTATTTTCAGGCCTGCAGCAGAACCTCCAACTGATGAGCATGGTGGCATAATTACGAGTCAAGTAATAGAAGTGTTGATAATAAAGATTGAGGATTATCACTAAAAAAGAACAAATCAAACAATCAAAATGAAGAATTATGAATGTCAGGAACGAATATCAGCAAACCATTGTATTTCATCCGGGCGAAACTTTACAGGAGAAGCTTGATGAAATGGGTATGGGTCCAAAGGAATTTTCTCTGCGTACAGGAAAACCGGAGAAAACCATTATTGATGTATTAAAAGGCAGAAGTAGTATAACCTCCGAAATGGCAATTCTATTTGAAAATGTACTACAAATTCCTGCACACTTCTGGTTGAATATGCAGCGCGCTTATGATGAGTATTTGGCTAGACAAGAATGGGAAGCAGAACTAGAAAACGCAAAAGACTGGGCAAGAGAATTTCCATATCCGGAAATGGCTCGTAAAGGATGGGTTAAAGCTACACGAAAAGCTGAAGAGAAAGCAATGGAACTATTTAAGTTCTTTGGTTTTTCACGAGTTCAATCCTGGGAGAGATACTACTATAAGCAGGAATTGAAAGTAGATTTCAGAATTTCACTGGCACATACCAAGAAAGCACATGCTATATCTGCCTGGTTGCGAAAGGGAGAGTTACAAGCCGCTCAACTCCCTACATATCCTTTTGATAAAGATGCATTCAAGGGGTCATTGCATGAATTAAAGGATATTATGGTCATTCAACCGGATGACTTTTTTCAGCAAATACAGGAAATATGTCTAAAAAATGGAGTGAAGGTTGTTTATACGCCTAGTATTAAGGAAGCTGCCGTAAATGGTTGTACAAGATGGATAAAGGACAATCCATTAATACAATTATCAGATAGATATAAACGGAATGACATTTTCTGGTTTACCTTTTTCCATGAGATCGGACATATCTTGTTACATGGGAAAAAGGATATTTTCCTCAGAGATGTCGAATACAACGGGATTGACCTGATTAAGGAGCAGGAAGCAGATAATTTTGCTTCTGAATGGCTCTTAAGCAAGGAGCAAGAGGAAGAAATCCTATTGAAATTCAACATTACCGATGAAGTAATCGAGGAATATGCAGAGAAATTCCATACACATCCAGCGATGATTGTGGGAAGGCTTCAGCATAGAGAATTGATTCCGTTTTCTCGTGGACGTGAGTTTATTGTGAAGATTGATTTAGGATCTTTTAGGCACCATTTCGATCAACACCGTCATTAAATCTAGTAAAGTGTATTGAGATTTTTAAAAGAAAGAGGTAAGCTCCATAATTGCTTAACGTAAAAATCCTTTTTGATAGAATATCCATATTAGAAACATATTTGTTATTAATATTATTTAATCTATCAAGAAATACAATAGACTCATTTAATTTATCACCTATCTTAGGTAGATAAAATATTTGGGTTATTCCCTGTTTCCTTATTAAATCTATATGCTGGGTTATTGATTCTTCGCTTTTACTACTATACTTAATTAAGTTATTTTGATATTTTTGTAAATTAACTATTGGAGCGTAAACAATTTGTGAAGGGAAATTTCGCAAATTTGATGGGTCAATGTCGCATGTGTTTGACAAAATTATTACTGGGACTTCACGCATATCGGAATCTGGTAAGTTGACCACAGGCATTTCATCTATACCATCTCCTTGGAAAACTGTTTTATCTTTTTTTAAATAAGATGTATAAAGTCTACTATCAATGTTGGCTGGGAAATCTTTTAAGCACTGAAATAATGTATCTTCTGAACCAGGAGATAAGTATTTTGGGAGATAAAGCTTAAAGTCATCAAGTGTCATATCAGATCCCAGAAGTTTTCATTTACTATATCCACAAATTCACCATCCATATCTTGAGAATTAGATATTAAATTTTCAGCAAATTTCAATATTGTTTGAATCTTTTTCTCCTCAACTCTGGAGTAAGATTCAATATCTAATCCGCTATATTCTGAAAGCTTATATGATATGCCTTCTGGATGATTTTGAAAGATCTCTATAGGATAGTTTTCTGAATCTATGTTGGTCTGGCTAGGACTCATAAAAGTTGCGAAAAGTAATAAATTGGTCCCCCAAAAAGAATAGTCTAAGTTCATGTTATTAATATTTTAATTAGTACTCTGGATTAAGTGAATCAAGAAATTGTGGCTTAAGTAATCCAAAAAATATTGTTTTTTCAACGTCATGACATTGACTTATTAGGTTGGTTTTGTTCTTATTAAAATCTTCAATATTTATTGTTGTCTTGAAGGTATCAATATCTATAAGTGTTCCGGTTCTACCTTTTATGTCAATTTGATTGGTCAGTTGTAAAATATTAGAAAATCCACCTTCGGTTATAACAGTTTTAATAATAGTACTATTGTGGCCAATTTCTTTATTGTTTACCTTGACTTCGAGATTTAATTTATCAAAAACATTTCCCTCAAAGAAATTAACATATCTCAATCCTACTCTATTAAGGGTATCTATCACGCCTGTTTCAAGAAATAGGTCAATAACATTATCGATTTCTGCAGAAAACTTTTTCCACCCTAGATATTTTGGATATGAGCCAATAGTTAAAACATTAGGCCCTATTTGTACAACAAAGTCATTATTTGAAATTTTAAAATATGGCCTATATTTCAGGCTCTCATCTCTAGATAAAACATGTTCTGGCAACTGTAGTATTGGTAAATTATCAACATTGGGATAACGATCTTTTAGGACAGAATAAATTATTCCAAATACTGCGTTTCTATTAACCTTTGTTTCAAATCTAAGATCAAGTAAAGCATCAACAATTGGACACGGATTAATATTATTTGGTAGTTTCACATTAGTTTTTTTGTTATCACAAAGATATTTATCCTTTTAACAATTAAAAATATTATGAGTTTAGTATTCAAACGAACTTTTAAGTAGTTCAATTGCCCTCCACCCACGGAACTCTTTCTTTCTGCCTTATTGGATCATTGATGCACCGATTCAAATAATACCCCTCATAATCGAGAATCTTCAATAGAGAAAGCTCTAAATACCAAAGACTCAACTCTAAAGCTTCGTTCCTAGCACGAATATTTATTTCTTCAAGGGCTTTTCTTTTTCCCTCCCTAGAATGGACTAGAGCATTTCTTATATAAACAAAAGTCTCCGGAGCTTCGTCTCCTTGTGAATTGATTTCCTGTTGAACGTCTTTAAAATCATTAAATGCCTCGGGTATTTCAGTTGATAGATTTAATTGAGATAGAATAAGTCGGATTTTATTTGCTGCTGAAAGATTTCTTGAATCTCTTCCAGCAATCATTCCTTTTTCTTCAACTATCCACCAGTTATAAATCAGTTCTAAACCGGTCTGTGCGAATATGATTGCGCCATTTATTAATCCTGCTCTATTATTTGCTTCTGCGTACCATTGAACTATAGTACTCAGAAAGTTTTGTGTTTCTTTTCCTCTCTTCCATAGCTTTCTAAAACTTATCCATAAAGAATTTAAATAATCACTATCTTTTACCCTCAAATGCCTCAAGCTCCAAGATTTGCAGTCCTTATATGCTTCAAATAACTCTCCTGCATAATCTGTCCATTTAACCTCTTCCTCATAGATTCCTTGAAATAATAAAGGATGTATTCTTCTTCCATTCAAAAAAGTAAAAAACACAGCAATGCAAAGTCGTAATTCTTCTAATTCTTTATATGAGATACTTCCCTTTCTTGATTTAATGCTTCCATTATAAAGCAATATATATCCACTAGTTTTCCTTAAGTTCTTAAAAAGAGCTTGATAGTCTTTCTTCTTATCTATGGTGATTATTAAATCTTCATCTTCTAAAGTAATTCTACCTAAATACGCATAAGTATCTATTTCAATCGTTTCTCCAAATATTTCTTTCAAGTTTGGGATACTGAAGTTTATTGAAGTAACCGGTATTGATGAATCGCCCACTATTAAATCACCATAAAAATGCCCACTTATATTTGAAGGTCTGGATGGACCAATAGATGACCTTAACTCAGTTGTGGATGTCTTACCCCAATAAATCCCGTCGATAAATAACTCATTAAAAGATAAGAGATCTTTCATTAGCATTGAGGAATTTTGTGTTTCCAATTCTCCTTCAAAATATACTCTCGGAATAGGAAACCATTTAAACTTTATAATTCCATCAACAACGGCCTTTTTGTCAGCATTTTTTAGTGTAAACTCCCCCTCATGTATCACAATCTCCTCATTAGGACTTTCCATTGAAAAGTTATTGGAAATAGCTTCTGGAATATCGTGAAATTTATCTTTATCCATAGTCCTTTTGTTCTTTATAATAATATCCTACTCCCCCACTCTCACATGACCATTCATCAGCATAGGTAAAAGCCAGTCGCGAAGTGAAGCGAGTTCAATATTCTGCTTTTCAAGATTATTTTGTTTCTCAAATATTGGAGTAATTATTTGTCTAAACTCTTCAACTATTTTTAAGGGAGGCTTGACAATATTAATCCTTTTTAATGCTGTGGCACTTATTTCTCTAAATGTTGAACCGCCTGCGTTTTGTTCGATTAAAGGCATATTTCTTATTAGGGTATAATAAACATACTCTGCCGGATAATCTTTGTTGCAAAAGAAAGACTTAAAACCTTGGTTCGTTGTACATTCCTTTCTGTTAATTGCAACATATCCTATCGGTGCTCTTGATGACATAAGTACTGAAAAGGGAGGAAGTATCGTTAATGATGCGTTTTGAATTCCTTCTTCTGTTACATCATTTTCTCCTCTTGTAATAAATTTATTTCCCGTGTTCATTGAAAGATCTTTAGGGGTTATCCACGGAGTACCATCTGTAGTATAGTGCTTAGGATTACTTTTTCTTGGTGTGCTCCCACTTATTATAGTTCCTAGTTTTTCTATCATTTCTAGATCCCATCCCTCCGGAATCTCTCTTCCCAGTCTCTTATTATACACCATCTTACCGCCGGAAGACTTATATGGATTCCCGTTCTCATCCGGGAAATCAAACTGTACAAACCAATAATCATAGATTGTCCGAGCCATTTCCTCCAGCTCTGCATTGATTTTATTGTTTAGCTCTATTTTATCATCTAAAGAAGAGAGGACAGAGGCGATTTTCTTTTGAGTAGAAATTGAAGGTAACTTTACTTCAATATCATAATAGGAACTAAAGGTCATACTAGGCACACCCGTGCCAGTATTAAGATTACTTAAATCAAGTAGATTTATATAGTTAAATAGATAGAAAGGGACAGCTTTTGTTTCATCCACAATAGAATAATATAGTGTATCAACTGTCCAAAATTCGCCATTTACATACTGTATATTATCCAGAGATCCCTTCCGTGGCAAAAGAATACTTTTTCCATCATAAATTGCAGTGTCTACATACCTCATAAGTCCTCCACTTCCAAATACTGGAATGGTCCCATCCTTTAAATCCTTATGGTCTTTACCATTTTTGATTTCAAGAAGCTCTTTCAGTAGATATTTCTTCATAATCCAATATTTTGCAAATCGGATAAAATCGTTTTATCTAGTTCTTCTCCTTTTTTAAATAGGTCATTTAAGGATGTTTTGTGTTTCTTTAATTTCTCCTTAAACTCTTCAGCTGTAATATCTACATACTCTATCTTAATCGGGAAATACTGCCCGGCAGAAAAGGAGTAGTTCTTTTCCTTGATTTCTTCAGCAGTTACGACAACGGAAAGATCATCTACTTCATTTTTTGCATTGAAGTTGTCGATGATAAGTGCTTCTTCTTCCGCAGTTAATATCACACGTTGTCGGTTTCCATCTTTTACCTTTTCGCCCATGCCGGATGCGTCTAATAGTACGATTGCTTCCATATCAGCCGCCTTATCGATAAAAAGAACGGAGACATTGGTTCCTGTACTGGCAAATATATTACTCGGCATACTGACAACTCCACGCAGCCAGCCTCTTTCAATCAAGGCTTCTCTGATATTCTTTTCTATACCTGACTGAGCGGTGATGAATCCGGTCGGAACAACTACGGCTGCTTTCCCATTTGCCGAAAGGCTGTGCATAATATGCTGTATAAAAAGCAGGTAAATCGACATAGATTCCTTTTTCTTCTTGGGAACATTGGGGATTCCGGCAAAGAAACGCTGTCTAAAAGCGTCTTTGTCCAGATCGTCACGGAAATCGGAGAAATCGAGCTTGAAAGGGGGATTGGAAACGATATAATCGAATTCCGTATCGAGATAATAAGGCTCAGCGATGGTATTGGTGCGGATGATATTGGGGATAGAGTGTGCAAGCTCGTTTATCACGAGATTCAGACGCATCATATCGCTGGATTTCTGAGAAATATCCTCGGAATAAATGGTGCAGTTCCGTTCTCCGATTTCATGTGCCAGACTCATCAATAAAGTACCTGAACCTGCACTCGGATCATAGACTTTTACGTTCTTTACCGGCTCCGGAACGAGTATCTGCGCCATAATCCGCGCAACGGCATGCGGCGTGTAGTACTCTGCATATTTCCCACCGGAATCGGAGTTGTAATCCTTAATCAGATACTCAAATATCGTCGCAAAGAAGTCGTATTTCTCTTCAAACATCTCTTCAAAGCTGAATTCAAAGAGTTTGTTGATTAATGCCCGACAGAAAGCAGGTCGACGAGAGCTATCCGAGATAAATTGACTCAATTCATCAAATAATCTGTCCTTGTGCCCGCTGGAAGACTTAATGGAGAAAATATCGGCATTGTCGATGCTGATTTCTCTTAAAGTATCGTCAAAGAGCTTATCAAAGTTTCCTTCATTCTGTCGCTGAAAGAGATGAGAAATCAATTGTGTGGGTTTAAAACGCGGTATGCCCGCATCCAGTCCCGCAAGAAGAAACTTGTACTCATCTTCACCCATTGCCTCCAAAGCCTCGATAAGATTTTCCTCATTGGCAAGTCGCGGTTCTTCCGTTTTTATCGCTTTTCTGAACTTATCGTTCAGGACTTTATAGAGGAAAACCTGGGTGATGATTTTAAATTCGTTTCCATCATTCCCAAGGCCGTAATTAGCACATACGCTTTTTAAATCGTCTATTAATTCCTTGGTTTTATTAATAAAGTCGATGTCTTTTGTCATATTTCTACGCTGTTAATACTGTATATTCCCGGATATATTCGTTGACCACCATTCTATTGATTTTTTCTGCGGTTTCATAATCCATAGAGATATTTTCCTGCTTTTTAAAGATGTCAACGACGAGTTTCATGACTGACTGCTTGAGAAATTCTTCATTTAACACCATTTCTCTCTGTCCCTCTATATAGGAGTCCAGCTCTTCTTTTAATTTTGTCAATGCTTCATTCAACTTCATTTCCGTCGCATCCAATGTTTGTTTTTCCATCAGCCGCTTATGTATGCGTGCATATTTTTCATCGTTGCGGTACTTGGCGCTGAGTAAGTTGTTCTTGCGATTCAGTTCATTGGAGAAGTCCAGAATAGAGGTTAGCTCCTTTGAGTTTTTCCGGATTTCTTCTCTTGTGATTTCCATCAAATTTTTCTTCTTGAATATCTCTTCCAGCTGATTCTTTAAATTGATGAACTCAATATCCTTTTTATCGATATTATCCCCGAGTGATTCTCTTGTCCTTCGCAAAAGCTCTCTGTACTCATCGGCAAGTGTCAGTTCTTCTTCTCCTACTTTGATAAACTGAAAGAGGATATTTTCAATGGCTTCATTCAGCAGAAACTGTGTTTCATCACTTCTTTCCAGACTGCTCAGCAGATTGAGATTATCAAGCCTGTTTCTCGCTTCAATCAATGCCTTGTTTAGCTTATTGAAATCCAATAGTTCTTTCAAGTTCTCGTAATCTGCCCCGATTGCTGCATTTTTCAGTTCTCTGGCTCGATTAAGTGCTTTCACAAGCCGGTAAAGCTCGTTTTTATCATGGATTTCGCTTATTTGCCGGGAGAAAATTTCCAGATTCTCCAGGTCGTAATGAAACAGTGCTTCCTTGATTTCCCGGGCTGCTTGTTCTATTTCGTCCGGGGAGATAAACAGGTTTTCATAGTTTTTAAATTCATCGCCAAGCTGTTGCTGCAGCTCGTTGAAATACAGTTGATTAGTCCTGTCAAATGCCTTGGAAATGTCAGCAAAGTCAACGACATAACCGTATTTGAACTTCTTATATGGTCTGTTTACACGTGTTAAAGTCTGCAAGAGATTGTGGTCTTGCACAACTCTCGCCAGATAGAGTTTCTTCAATCTATGCGCATCGAATCCTGTAAGCAGCATATTATAGACAAAAAGGAGATCGATTTCTCCCTTTTTAAATGCTTTTACCTGATCTTTTCGCGTTTCTGTATCATTTTCATCGTGTAGAATCAGTGCAGCAGTAAGTTTTGACTCATCAAAATAAGGGTTCTTACTTTTTTCTCCCCCTGCTGCGACACCTACCTCTACGTTAATAAATTTTTCTTCCGGATATTTTTCTTTGAACTGCTCAAATAGTTCCCTTGCTTGTGCAGATGAATCACAGACAACCATTCCACCCAGAGAATCATCCCGATAATCTTTTCTGAACTGGATTAAATCCTCCGTTATGTATTCCAGCATCGGCTTTACAAAGGAAGGATGCGCAAATACATCTGAAGTCTTGATTTCTCCCTTTATAATCTTGATGTCTTCCATGATTTTCTGCATCTGCATCCTGAAATTCCCTTGAATTTCTTCTCGGATAAGACGCAGAGTATAGCCGTCGGCAATCGACATATTGTAGTAGTACTTATGGATATATTCCCCGAATATTGTCGTTGAAGCATGAGTTTTTGCAACTTCTTTTAACAATGGTGTTCCGGTCAATGCAATCATGATGGCATCTCTGTCGGAATTAATCAAATTAGCCAGGAAATTTCCGGTCGGATTATAACTGCGATGAGCTTCATCCAGGAAAAATATGCGCTGCACCTTGATATCGTATTCAGGGAGAGCTATCATTGAAGATTCTTCACTGAATTTATGGATATTAACAACGGTGATTTCCGGTTTTCCACTGTCGTTGTGCAATGCTCTTGTCTGCATAAATTCCCGTGCAAATTCATCGCGGGAATTCACCCTATTTACGATAAGGCCGCGATTGGAAAACTCAGTACTCGCCTGATTTAACAAATCCAGTCGATCAACAATAAAGTAAAACTTTGGGATGATGTTTTTCTTCTGAAAATAATCTGTCAGATGCTTTACATTGAAATAGGCAAGAGCTGTCTTCCCGGAGCCTTGTGTATGCCAGATAATGCCCCTTTTCTTCCCTTCGTCCAGTTTCTTGGCTATTGCTTTTGTACCAAATAGCTGGGGATATCGCATAATGTGTTTTTGTATCGTCTGCTTACCATGTTTATCTTCAGCTCTCACATAAGCGATACCGTATCGGAGTATAAAAGCCAATCTTTCCCTTGTGAAAAGAGAAGTGAGAATACGATGTGTGGGCGTATTTTCATCCTTATTGGTCTTAAATTCCGCATTATGCTTTATCGTTATCAGGTTACTATCATGCAGAATGAAATTTTCCAATTCATCGTCCAAGGGAATCAAGTTCTGCCTCACCGGGAAGTCCGGATCCTCTCTGAAGAAGTTAAAATTCAAGCTGCCATAAGCAGAACTCGCATAAAATGCTCCGAATAACGGATCGATAACACCATCCTCGTACTCCATATTATTGGAAAAGACCATCAACTGAGTAACATTCACAAATCTCCTGAATTTCTTATTCTTAAAACGTTTATTCATCCGTTCCCGCTCTGCAAGAACGCCTTCTTTATTATGTGGTCGCTTTACTTCAATAAATACAAGCGGCATCCCATTGATAAGCAGGGTGATATCGGGACGAAACTCGTCATCTTCGTTTTTACACGGTAATTCCGTTGTTACATGAAAGCTATTCCTCTCAAAGTTTTCAAAGTCGATGAGTTTGATTCCCGATGTAGAAACCAGTCTTTCATAGAATTTCTCTCCAAGGTCTTCATTATCGAGTTCCAGAGTAATATCCTGCAACAGCCTTTCATAATCTTCTCTTTGATATGCATTTCCGTTGATAGCTGTCAGGCTCTCCATGAATATTTCAGGAAAGATATTGCTTTCTCTTTCTCGTTTATGGTGTTCTGCCTGAGGAATATACCGGTACCCCAGCCGCGTAAGGTGCAGTAAGGCAGGAAGTTTTACCCTTGTATCCTCATTAAATTTTCCCATTCACTATTTATATTCCCTTGTTTTTCCTCAATGAAACTCAATTTTAAGGAAAAATCTTCTATTTACAGTGATTTTACAACTTATCAATAGCAAAAAGCGTGAAAAGTCAAAAAATATGGAAATTAATATGCATATTGGGCAGTTCAATATGAATAAAATCTCTACTATAAAATTGAATTACTATGACTCAGGAAGAAAAAGATATAAAACTCTACAATGAAGCTTTCAACTACTTGGTTGGTTTAAAAGATAGAAATAAAAAAGGTTCGGTAATAGATAAGGAAGATATCGTTTCTCATTTGGAACCAAAACTTAAGAAACCTGAAGATTTCAAAATCATCTATGAGCGACTCTGTGAAACCGGGCAAAATCATTCAATGTTTTCCAATGTAATTGGAGGATCTATCGGAGGATTTGAGAATTTGGAAGGAGTGTTATGTGGTTTTAATCCTTATGATGTTCTTGAAGAATATAAAGGAGATGAAGTCAAGAATTTTCTTCAAAAAGTTAAGATTACTTTTAATAAAGATGATTCAATAATGGAAGAAGGGAGCATTTGGACAAGATATGCAAAAACGGTTTTTGATGTTGCACACTTTATTACACTCTATAACCATCCCAGTGATTTTTATAAAATGGCAAATTCTCTTACAGAAAATCCCAAAACTGCTATATCACTCCCTCTATACATTGCAAGCCAAATCAGAGGAATTGGCTTTACACTAGCTTGCGATTTTATAAAAGAGCTTGGATTTGTTAATTTTGGTAAGCCTGATGTTCACATAAAAGAAATATTTAAAGCCCTAGGCTTTATTGAGAAATCTGGAAATGATATGAGAGAAAATCTTGATAGTATAAATGTTCTTTCCAGAATCGCTGACACTGTCCGTAAAACTTCTGGTCAAGATAAGGTAACTCCTTATGCAGTAGATAAAGTTCTTTGGCTAATAGGTAGCGGGAACTTCTATAAAACGCAACAAAGGACTGGAAACAATAGAAACCGTTTTGTTGAGTACATGCAAAAAAAGTTTCCTGAATTTAATAGTGGTAAAAAGTAGTGGGTTCAGGTTTTAAAGAATAGCATTCCACCTCATACCCAGTGAAATAACTAAGCAACACATCAACCATTTAATTGGGAAAAGTTTGACTGCAGAGTGCTACGTTGAGGTCCACGAAATGCAGTCACATTAGCTTAGCTATGCAGTTAAAGTAATTATACGACTACAATAGTAGTCGCTGTAGGCTTTCTTGTCTCAGAACAACAGATCCTCTCCTAGATACCCCTAGTAGGATTCCTATTTACAAATTCCTGCTTTGCATCAACGAAAACACCTTAACAATTACAATTATCCTTGTTTTAGAACTCGGTGCATCATCTTTTTCTATAACCTAGGGCTTCTAAACGCAGGTTATGGGGAAAGACAGGAGATTACTGTGGAGTTGAAAGAGAATGTGTCAAACCTACTGCGACACTCTCCGAGGTCGTATGTATTTGTATACTATTTTCTAACCTAATGTGACTTCTTTTACCCCGTGAAATTATAACACAATATTTCACTAGGGCCGAAGTCAATTCATAGAGTAAATGCAACTCTTCATTCCGCCAAGGCAGGTAACTTTATAGAGTAAGATGTCCGCAGCTATGGTGAAATGGCACAGCCTTCTGCCTCTGGCAGATATTTCATAGAGTATACGCGGACACATTATGTTAAAAGAACATTGCAGTAATAAATCGATTGCAGAGCAATCGCATTAGGTTAGTATGCATATTGAGGAATCAATCGACTACAGAGTAGTCGCAGTAGGTTTATCATGAATAAAACATAGAATTGATTGCTAAACAGCGCACGAACCCAGTAGTAAAAGATTCTTCCATCTATCGCCCCGGGATTAATCCCAGGGCAATAGATATATATTCCCTATTAAAACCTCCCGATCTCAACCTTAAACTCAACCTGGGTCCCTGAGCGATGTACTGAGGAAGCGAAGCGCACTCGAAGGCGGACCCTGAGGTACTCGAAGGGCAAACTTACAACATCCCCTCTATCTCCGCCATCACATCCTTATCTATAAGGCGAGTCTTGGGCGAAATGCTTTTCACGACATTGCCGTTTTTGTCGACGATGAATTTCTGGAAATTCCAGCTGACTTTATCTCCTGTGATACTTGTAAGCTCCTTGTATAAAGGGTGAGCTTTCTTGCCCTTAACATGAATTTTCTCTGTTAATGGGAAGGTAACGCCATAATTCGTCTGGCAGAATTCAACGATTTCCATTCCTTCCAGAGGTTCCTGGCCTAGAAAATCATTGGATGGGAAACCGATAATCTGAAGTCCCTGATCTCCATATTTTTCCTGTATTTCCTGAAGGTCTCCCAGCTGTGGAGTCAAGCCACATTTACTAGCTGTATTCACTAGAATAAGTGTTTTACCACTATAATCAGCAAGGGTAAAGGATTCACCTTCTATCGTTTTTAGTTCAATATCTGTAATATTCATCTGTGCATTAATATTTGTGGAAACTATTTGAAACAGCACAATCGCTGCCATCATCATTGTAGTCTTCATTTTTCTGAAATGTTTAAAAGAAATTCACGATTTCTGCTTCTATGCAACGATAGTGCGCACATTCTGTTCAATATTCACGGTACTAATCACTTCCGAATACAGGTATTCCACCCGGATTAAAAAACCGGAGCTTTGACTATACGACCTTATTTAACTTCTGATATGTGGGATAAAATTAAAAAACTAGCGCCTGCCGGTAATAAAGTTATATATGATAATAATCAGTGCGATAACCAGTAGAATATGAATAAGTTTGCTATCAGCCATTCCGCCTCCAACTCCTAGAAGACCTAGTAACCAAATAATTATACACACAACTGCGACAAGCCATAAAAGCGATCTCATATTAATAAGTTTAATTTTATAAAACTGTATATCTCGAGGAATATACGGCTTAAATCTGACATTATTATAATTTTCTAACAGTTAATAGACAAAAACAGACTTTAATTCTAGCACCCCGACTTTTAGTGATACATTAAAATCGAAGACAAATAAAGCTTACCTTCGCAGCAGAACTTTAAAGAATGATTATGCAATCCGTCGGCAGACTAGCAGTTAAATTGACCAATAAGGCTGAACAAATCATCAGACGCGGGCATCCGTGGGTGTTTTCAGACAGCATTTCCAAGATTAAACCGGAGGGAAAAACAGGAGACATCACCATCCTCTTCAGCCGCCGAAGTAACGAAGTCTTCGCTGTAGGTCTATACGATGCAGAATCCGCTGTCAGGATAAAAATCATCCATCGAGGCGGTCCTGCTCAAATTGACTCCAACTTCTTCAAAGAAAAGGTTATGCAAGCATACGAACTGAGGAAGCCACTCCTGAGCACCGATACCAATGCCTATCGCCTCATCTTCGGTGAAAACGATGACTTTCCTGGCTTTATCTGCGACATCTATGATAGTGTGGCGGTAGTGAAACTTTATTCGACGATATGGCTGCCATATCTGGAAATGATAACCGAACATATCCGAGAAATCAGCAGTGCCCGCTCTATCATTCTGCGCATGAGCAGAAATCTCCAGAAGTTGAATTTGAAATGTCGAGAGGGTGAGATTCTCTATGGCGAATTACAGAGTCCTGATGTCATTTTCAAAGAGCATGGACTGAAATTTGTCGCAAATGTGTTTCTGGGGCATAAGACCGGATTTTTCCTCGATCACCGTGCTAACAGACGTAAGATCGGGCAGTTATCCAAGGGGAAATCAGTGTTGGATGTCTTTTCCTATAATGGGGGATTTTCCGTACATGCACTTGCAGGGGGAGCAAGCGAAGTGACGAGCCTGGACATAAGTGTGCAAGCGCTGGAACTCGCCAGGCATAATGCAGAGTTAAATCCGCACAAGGGCAAGCATCTTACAATTTCAGGAGACGCTTTTCAGGCTCTTAAAACATTGATAAAACAAGGGAAAAGTTACGATATTGTAGTAATAGATCCGCCATCCTTTGCTAAAAGTGAGAAAGAAGTACCTACAGCACTCGTTAAATATGCTGAACTGGCGGAACTAGGTGCAGAACTGACGGCCAGAAACGGTTTACTCGTGCTAGCTTCCTGTTCCTCACGTATAAAAGCAGACGAATTTAAGCAAGTTCATAGAGAGACTTTTGCAAGGCTGGATAAAAGATTTTCACTGCTTGACTTTACGGAACACGATATTGATCATCCGGTTAAATATGAAGAAGGGGCATATCTGAAAACGGCATATTATTCTTTAGCTAAAAATCATAAATAATCGATTTCCCGGGGAGAGAATCAACCATTGCCCAAGAATATTCTTGAGCGTAGTTCACAGCCACCTTTTCCGGCGGAAATACCAGAGCATAAACAAGAGAATAAGCAGCATAAATCCGAGAACTACAAAGTAGGCATATTTATACTCCAGCTCCGGCATGTAAACGAAGTTCATTCCATATACACCCGCGATAAAAGTAAGCGGGATAAAGATACTCGCCATAATGGTCAACACCTTCATCACCTCATTCATCTTATTATTAATCGTCGCCAGATAAATCTCCATTAAACTCCAGATTATTTCCCGATAAACGTCTACATTTTCAGAGACCTCCAGGATATGTCCACCGAGATTCTTAAGGTATTTCCGGACTCGTTTCTCAATGAATTTATGCTCGGTTTTCTCAAGCTGTTTAATCATCTCCTTCAGAGGTTGAACAGCTCTTTTGATTCTCATGATTTCATATTTCAACTCCTGGATATCTTCAGTAATATCAGCGTCCGGGTTCTCTCCAAAGAGTTCGTTTTCCAGTGACTCTGCCTTCCCCGCAATATTATCCACTACTATATAGTAATCATCGACAATAGCGTCTAGAATGGAAAACATAAGATAATCGGCTCCACCTTCCCTTATCCGCCCTTTAGCGAGCTCAATCCTCGACTTAAGATTATCAAACACTGGCGTATCCACTTCCTGAAAACTGATTATAAGTTTGTCTCTGAGAATCAGGCCGAAGTGTTCAGTATTGAATTTATTGTTTTCGCCGTAGTATGGAATTTTCAGGCTGAGAAAAATATAATTCTCATTTTCTTCAATTTTAGGCCTTTGCTGGGTATTAACAACGCTTTCCAGCGTCAACGGGTGGATATGAAAGCTTTCTCCGAGCTGTTTAATCACTGCCGTATTATTCAGGCCTTTTACACTTATCCAGCTTGTGTTTTCGCTTTGCGCAAATGTAGAGAGGCTCGCTATATCATCAACTTGACTATAGGTGTAGTTCTCAGCTGAATATTGAGTAATCTCAACTGTAGTATCAATTTCCTTCTGTCCTACATAGGTAACTTTCCCCGGAATCTGATGTAAATCCGGGTATTTTGTACGAAAAAACAAAAATCTTGACCTCTTCTCTTTCATCGCTTACAATGAGTAAAACAATTGTTTGGGTGAACAATCTAAAGAAATTTCTTAGATAGATTGTAAGAAAGCCGCATTTTATCAATCCATCAATATGGATCCACATCTACGGAAACACGCAATTGGCTCATTCCTTTCATTTTGCGCAGTTGCCTTATTCTATGAAGAATCTGAGCTTTTACCTGATTTAAATAGGGAGCGTGATTCCTCAATTTCAAGAAAATATCATAGCGATATCTATTTTTCAATCTTGGAATGGAACTGATGGACGGCCCCAGGATACGCGTATCCTTGATGTCCTGCCTCAATATTTGCGCAAGCTTAACAGCGGCCTCATTCACAACAGTCTCCCGCTGATGCTCCAGGTGAATGTTGATCAGGCGAATGATCGGGGGATAGGAAAACTCCCTGCGTTCTGTCATTTCCTGCTGATACATTTCATCGTAATCATGGTTGCGTAACCACTTGAATATATTGTGATTCAGATTGGAAGCCTGAATGAGCACCCGGGATTCAAAGTCACCTCGTCCCGCACGACCGGATACCTGATGCAAGAGCTGATACGCCCGTTCAACGGCACGGAAATCCGGGAAGGTAAATAGTCTATCCGCTTCAATGACACCCACGGTACGGATATTATTAAAATTCAGCCCTTTGGTAATCATCTGGGTACCGACGAGGATATCAATTTCCCCATTCTCAAATGCCGAAACGAGATCGAGCATGGCGTCTTTCTTCCGCGTAGAATCATAGTCCAGCCGCCTGATCGTTGCATCGGGAAATAAAATCTCAAGTTCCGCTTGTACTTTTTCTGTACCTATTCCCTTTTCTCTGATAATCGTACTGCCACAATCCGGGCACTCGGTAGGAGGTTGGGTAGAATAGCCACAATAATGACACAGGGCTTTATGGCGCAGCTGATGATAAGTGAGACTTACATCGCAAAAACGACATTCGAGACGCCAGTCACAATTGGAACAATAGAGTTGTGGTGCATAGCCACGTCTGTTCTTAAAAATAATCGATTGATAACCCTCTTTTAGGTCTTCGTCAAGGTATGTAATCAAATCCTTGGCAAAGATGCTCTGGCTTCCACCGGAACGCACCTGACGCAATTCAACTCCTGGCATCTTGCGATCTTTGTAGCGATCCATCAAGGGTATATATGCATAGCGATTCTGCTCCGCATTATAGAAAGACTCAATAGAGGGCGTTGCCGACCCCAGCACTATCGCAGAATCATACATATTATAAGAGGCATAAATGGCAACATCCCTGGCATTATATCGCGGAGATGGACTCACCTGCTTAAAAGAACTATCGTGTTCTTCATCAACGATAACCAGCCCTAGCTCACTGAATGGCAATAGCACTCCGGATCTTACGGATAAAATTATTTTCCTCTCCTTATTAAGCACCTTTTTCCACACTTCCAGCCGCTCTGAATCATTCAATCTGGAATGATAAATAACAAGATCATCCCTGAACAAGGCAAGTAATCTCTGGGTGATCTGTGTAGTAAGTGCAATTTCCGGCAACAGATAAAGCACTTGCTTGCCGGCATCGACAGCCTGCTGAATCAGATGCGCATATATCTCCGTCTTTCCCGATCCCGTTACTCCATGTAACAAAGCGACTTTCTCTTCTTTTGCCGCTTGCAGGACTCCTTCCAATGCAACATTCTGCGCATCGCTGAGCTCAGCTAGTTTCTTTCTCTCAATCTCACCTTCTGTCGGCAATTCAACGCGAGAAACAACTCTGTCATAACGCTCAATAATTCCTTTATTCTCAAGAGCTACAAGAGCGCTATGTGATACATCTATCCGCTTACGCAAATTTTTGACTGTGACAATGTCGTACTGTTTTGACAACTGAATTATCCCCAGTAAAATATCAGCTTGTTTCGGTGCATTTTCAACCAGGGTAAATGCCTGTTCAAACTTTTTCCCGCTCGAGTAAGGAGGCAAAAACCGGATACACGATTCAGTCTTGGGCTTATATTTATCGGTCAGAGTCTCGACGACATCTATGACGCCCTTGGCATAGAGACGATCAATCAATGGCATTACCGTCTGTTTCTCGAGGATTAACCGAGCATCCTCAATGGTGATAAAACTCTTTACCTGCACGGCTTCAGCTATCAGATATTCCTCATGATCGAGATTATCCAGCTCATTTTCCAGATCATGTCCTCTTACAATCCGCATTTCACTTTTCAGCCGAAAAGCTGCGGGGAGAGCAGCCTGCATTACTTCACCTACCGTACAACAATAGTATTCTGCTATCCACTCCCAGAGTTGAAGATGCTTTTCATCGACAATTGCTTCCTCATCGAGTACGCTCAGGACAGGTTTTAATTCTCTTTGAATAGGTTTCTCATCCGTAATTCTACGCACAATTGCAGAATAATGCCTCTTGGCACCAAACTGCACCTCCACGCGTACGCCCACCTTAACACCGCTTGAGAGTTTCTCGGGGATGCTATAGGTAAAGGAACCTTCCAGAGCAAGCGGTACGATTACTTGTGCGTATTTGACGGAATCAGACATAGAAAACAAATTTACCTATAATAGTCGTAAATGAAAAAATGGTCTTGAATTATCAATTCAGCATCATGAAATCACTAGATCACCCATCACAAGATCATCAAATCACTAAATCACCAGATCACTAAATCACCAGATCACTAAATCACCAAATAAAAACGGGGCTCCGTTTGCACAGAATCCCCTTACTTATTCAATTCGATAGTGTCCGGTTTACGCAGACAATCAGTTCATTGAAAGCTCAATTTCAGAACTTACAATTTCTGCATTCTCGTCCCACATATCAGTTTTACGGCGGAAATCCACGTAATCACTATGTGCGTGAATCTCGTATTCTTCCACATTACCTGCAGCAGCGACTTCAACCCAGTTCAAGCTGTTATTTGTGTGAGAATACTTCACACGGAACACTTTTCTTTCTCTGGTATTTCCATCAGCATCCGTAAAGTTTTTAGTCAATATCTCAACGGTTGAATAGGATAATCCTCGATAAAATTCCGGATTAATTCTGAGCATTATCTCATTAGCTTTCGCAAATGCGATTTCCTCATTGATGATATCCTCCGTATTCGGCGCAAGCGCATTAACAAATACAAGCAATTCACCGGCTTCCTTTGAAACTACAAAGGTAACGTGAGCTTTGCCGCTTTCCATAGGTGCTTCTTCCTGAAAACGGATTACACGCACCTCTTCATTATTTCGGATTTCCACATTTTCGCTCACCAGAATCAAATTGTCCGGCACTGCGAATGTGTCTGTCCATAAAGGATTAATATCATTATGTGATACCATATCTATAATAGTCTGTTTAATTAATTTTTTATATATAAAACCGTGCTGAAGAACAGAACGGTCTGTTTTCAATTCATTCCAGTATAATCAATAAGATAAAAGGATTAATCCCGGTGTGATGGGGTTAAAAGTGAATAATTATTCTCCCGGGTTATGTATGATTTACATTTTTCCTGTAACATATTCTTGATAACAAGGTAGATTCAGCAATGTTGTTACCAACCGCCTTTATTTTCCGGGATTTTAGGAATTACAGGGAGGACAATAATCAGAATTGCCGCCATTCCTACGTAAACCATTGAATGGGCAAAGCTGGGATTTGAAGAGCCGGCTATAATAGAAGTTGCAATTGCGATCGAGAATATTTGCCCCATCTGCAGGCCCAGAGATCGTATTGCGGCAATATTTGCAGATTGCTCGGGCGCAAGCTGAATTCCGGCATTTCTTGCTGCAGGACTCATCGTTCCAAAGCCTACACCCATCAGAAAAGTAGTGAACATCAGCCAGGTCATGATAGAGAACCCAAAGGGAGGCTCCATTGCAAGCAAGGCAACACCCACTGCCAGGAATAAAGATCCGACGAATATGGGCATGCGATAACCGGTTCTACGTATCATCATACTCATTATCGTAGACAATACTACGGATGCAATCCCCTCTGCTACCAGTAAAATGCTCGAATTAAACTCAGTTATTCCATAACGAGTCACTGCATATAAGGGAACCAATGAAATTCCCCCTATCATCATTCCGGCATGAATAACATTCACCACGTTCACCGCTGAAAAGCCCTTTCCCGAAATGAATCGGGGCTGAATAAATGGAAATTCGACTCGGTTTATATGCCTGAACAATAAGTAAAAAGAGAGAGCAGAGAACGAGATTAAGCCGATAAATAAGGGAGAAGTTACCGTACTTGATTCTTCCGCAAGATAGGTAGCCGCATACATAGCACTTATAAGCGTCATTGCGAGAAAAAATAAGCCCGGAAAGTCCATTTTCTCTTTAAAACCACGTACAAGTCTGTCCTTTGGAATATACCGCAGTGCAAGAAAAACAACTGCAATTCCTATAGGCAGATTGATATAAAAAATCCAGGGCCACGGCCAATAGGTTACGATAATCCCACCAAATATCGGCCCGACCATCGCTCCCACAGAAAATATACTCCCAAACAAGCCCAGGAATTTATCTCTGGACTGCGCAAACTGTCCTACTATAATTCCCGTTGACGAAGGCGTAATACCCGCACCTCCCATTGCCTGCAAGGCGCGCATAGCTATTAAAGTGTAAATATTTCCGGAGAGAGCACAAAGGAGAGATGCCAGTGTAAAAACAGAAACGGAAATAAGAAATATCTTCTTATGTCCGTATTGAATACTCAACTTAGCACTTAATGGCAGCATGAGAACGAAGCCAAATGAATATCCGGTCATCGTCCAGCCCACCCAGCTCACGGTTGTATTCAACTCTCTTTGTAAAGTGGTAAGAGCAGTCGCAACAACAGTTGTATTCATCGTCATCATAAAGAGAGAGAAGCCGATAATTGAAAAAACCAGCCATTTATTTACGGGATGGTCTTCAAAACTTGCTCTTCTACTTTCCTCTGACGCGATTTCCATATTGAATAAGACAGATATTGAACAATTATGGTTTCAACTACAACTATGACTTTTTTCCATATTTTTAGTCTGTGGGAACTTTTATGGCTAAGATAAACTTTAAACCGTAAGCACCTCTTAGCTGTTATAAAATCCACCATGGGCCGAAAAGAATTTCAAGAAAAAATATTGCCGACTTTACCAGATCAACCGGGCGTTTATCAATTCAGAGATAAACACGGTAAAATCATATACATAGGTAAGGCAAAAAATTTGCGAAAGCGGCTGAGTTCATACTTCAGAAAAAGAGAATCGCTGGCGCATAAGACTTACGTAATGGTGAAAAATGCCGCTGAGATCACTTTTATCATTGTCAACTCGGAACACGATGCATTGCTGCTTGAAAACACCATGATTAAAAAAGAGCAGCCACGCTACAACGTGATGCTTAAAGACGGAAAAAGTTACGCATATATCTGCATTAAAAACGAGAGGTTTCCCAGGGTATTCTTCACGCGTAAAGTCATTAAGGACGGTTCAACTTACTTCGGCCCTTACACTTCCAAGCACACTGCTGAAATCGTATTGGAATTTATCAGAGAGCTCTTTCCACTGCGTACCTGTAGTTACAACCTCAGTGAGGAAAACATCAAAAGCGGGAAATTTAAAACCTGCCTGGAATATCATATAGGCAATTGTAAAGGCATCTGCGAAGGGCTGGAAACTGAGGAGCAATACATGGCAAAAATCGATCAGATTAAAAACCTGCTCGATGGAAATCTAGGTAGTGTAAAACGCCATATTAAGGAAGAAATGCAGAAGGCAGCCGAGGAACTGAGATTTGAAGAAGCACAGGAATGGAAGATAAAACTAGATGCTTTTAACGATTACAACTCCAAATCTACCGTTGTTTCAACCAGAATTTCAGATGTCGATGTTTTCTCTCTGGTTCAGGAAGGGGATATCGCCTTCGTCAATTATATGAAAGTGGTCAAAGGTCGTGTTGTAAACACTTATACCGTTGAACTGGAAAAAAACCTCGATGTCGAAGATAGGGATATCCTTGAATTTGCTGTCTGGGATCTCCGTGAGAAAGCCCGCAGTGTCGCAAAGGAAATCATTGTGCCTTTCCGTATTGATGCACCTGAAGAAAACGTCAAAATCACGGTTCCCAAAATCGGTGATAAGAAGCATTTACTGGACTTGTCCTTGAAAAATGCCAACTATACCCGACTTCAGAAGAAAAAAGAGGCTTTGCGTTATACACAGAAAGAAACGCATCAGGAACGCATTCTGAAACAGCTTCAGAAAGACTTGAATATGGATGTGCTTCCGATGCATATTGAATGCTTTGACAACTCCAATATCCAGGGATCAAATCCGGTCTCTTCCTGCGTCGTGTTTAAAAATGCCAGACCATCAAAGGCGGATTATCGGAAATTCAATGTTAAAACTGTACAAGGACCTGATGATTTTTCATCCATGCACGAAGTTGTTTTCCGTCGTTACAGAAGAATCCTCAACGAAGGCGAACCTTTACCTCAACTCATCATTATCGATGGTGGAAAAGGGCAGTTGAGTTCTGCTGTTTCCGTATTGAAAGAACTGGAAATCTATGATGAGGTCACTATTATAAGTATTGCCGAGAAACTAGAGGAGATATTCCGTCCGGGCGACTCAATTCCATTGTACATCGACAAGAAATCGGAATCTCTACGATTAATTCAACAAATCCGAAATGAAGCACACCGCTTTGCCGTCAATTTCCATCGCGATCAACGCTCCAAAGACTTTGCTGTAAGCAGCCTCGAGAATGTCAAGGGAATAGGAGAAGTCACTTCCAAGAAACTCTTGCGGCACTTTGGCTCTGTTAAAGCAATAAGAGAAGCAGGTTATGAACAAGTTGCTGACTTAATCGGCAGACATCGTGCTTCCAAGCTCAGTCCAATATTGTGGAATGATGAGGAAGAGTAGACTTGTGTATATTTTTCACTCATAACTTGTCACCTTTTGACTGCTAAGGGCCTTGACAAGGTGCATAATCATTCCTATAAAAGTCAGTGTCCAGACAAGGCAGCCCAAAAAGAAAAAAGCGATTGAAATCTGACTCACTATTTTCAATCCAAATGCCGGGGCAACCATATAACTACAGACAGAAAACATTCCAATGGGGAAAACCATGCTCCAGAAACTCAATTCGTACTTGAGCGGATATTTCTTCACTGCATATTTCCATATACCCAGAGAGAAAATCAGAGGAATCCACCACAGACAGAATGACCAGATACCCTGAGTCAGAAATGTTATGAAAACTGCGCTTTCAGCAAGAAAAGGCAGAGAGTCGGCATTTTCCACCAGTACACAGCCGGAATAAACACTGATTGCAATTGCACCCATATTTATCCAGTATGGCGGATTCAACTGGCTTACATCCAGCGATAAAAACACATATCGATACATTATCAGCGTAATGAGTATTACATACAAGAGAATCCCGCTGTAAAACAACACCACACTCAAGAGAAGAAAATCCACCGACAAGACCTCTCCAGACAGATTACTGATTAATATCGCAGTTGACTGTGCAGCAACTATAAATAGAAGCCAGCTTCCATCCAGCCCTTTAATCAGCGATATTTCATTTTTAAGCGTGTAAATAATCAGAAGTCCGTAGGTCATAAACAACCACAGCATAAATGCCAGAATGAGCAATCCCAGTGCATAAGCATTTGAATTTCCTATAAGGTACACCTGACTTCCCAGAACAGCTGTTCCGCAGACGATTGTCAATGCTCCGGGTCCTTTGCTATGGGATTTGAATTCGTTTATCAAGTGATTTTTATCCCGTGCAAGTCGGAAAAGTATTCCGCTCAGCAAGAGAGCATACATGAAGATATTCCCGTAATACAGTACTGCCGCCATCTGCGTATATCCATGCAGGTAAGCTGCGATAGACATTATCCCCGTTGCCATAATCAGTGAAAAACTGCTTAAAGCAAGGCGATTTAAGGTATGTGAATCCGGCAATTTCATCGATCGTGTCAATTTAGCACTTTGTAGGCAAGCGTTAAAATATCTTCGTTTCTTTTTCGATTAGTTCTATAGAAAAAGGTGGATTATTGCAGGACTTAGTCTCTTGAGTATATTAGTTTTCACAAATGTATTGTACTTTTATGAAATGAGAAGAAAGAATACGGTCAAAAGCGACTTTAAACTCCTTGTGGGAAGAAAGCCGATTATGGATGCGATAGAAGACGGCATCTCCCTGGAGAAAATATTTATTGATCGCGCTCTTAAAGGGCCGGTTGAGATAAAAATTCGTAAAACGGCTAAAGAACGTGGCATTCCTTTAAAAGTCGTTCCGCAGATCACACTTGATAAAATGAGTTCTGCCAATCATCAGGGAGTCCTTGCCCAGATTGCCAATCTCAACTATCATGATATACAGGACGTTCTTTATCAAGCGTTTTCAGCGGGTAAGATGCCTTTAATCGGTGTTTTGGATGGAGTTACAGATGTCCATAATTTTGGAGCGATAGCGAGATCTGCAGAATTCTTCGGTCTTGATGGTTTACTTATTTCCTCCTCCAGATCAGCCGCAATAAACGACCTTGCAATGAAAACTTCTGCTGGAGCATTGGCACGCATACCGGTTGCCCGTACTCCATCACTAGTCAATATAATCCCGGAACTTAAGGCAGCGGGTCTCGCTATCTATAGTGCTGATGTCGGAGGGAAAGTCGGATTAAAAGAACTAGACTGGAACCGCCCGATAGCAATAATACTCGGTTCAGAAGGCCTGGGGGTTACTCCTGAAATCAGTAAACAAGCTGACGAGAAATTCCTTATTCCAAAAGTCGGTGACATGGAAAGTCTGAATGTAAGTGTCGCAGCAGGCATTTGTTTTTATGAAAGTATGCTTGGCAGAGCGACCTGAGCTTAAAAGGATAAAACAATTATTACATTTCTCCTCGCGTCCACACCTCATGCAGAGGATCTCCCTTGGAGCTGAATCCACTGTGATGCCAGTCCCCCTCTTTTACTTCGCCATCAAAGTTAAGTGTAGCTCCTACGCGAGAATTGTCTCTGGAGAAAAAGAGAATGTGCTCAGAGTAAATCCCGTCCTTAAATGTATAAACACCACCGCCTGTGCCATAAATTTCTTTTTCATCAGAATGTATAGCTATCCACTGAAAATGTCCATCCTTTAAGAGTTTTACTGTTCTGCGCGATCCGACGTGCGTAGATTCTCTGTATACTCCATCACTATATCTGCTCTTGAAAGTCCAGGCGCCATCTAGTTCACTTTTTATTTCCTCTTGTTTTATCCATAGGTTTCCTTCTCTGTCTTTAAATCCGGTATCGACAGGAACAAAATCATATACTCGTCTGTCATTGACTTCATCCGGATTAGCATCATTATAATCTACAGAAAGAATAAATTGATTGTCAAACCAGTTGTATATTCCTCCTGTCGTAGAAATATAAAGATCTTTCTGATATACTGTTAATGAGGCATAACCATCTACGAGTATAAGAACATGCTTCGCCTCGTCATTTGCGAAAGCATAAACACCTTCCGACAATGCTTGAGCAGATAAATTATAACCCATAAATAGAAGAAAAGCCAGTGAGAATATGTAGTTTTTCATGATTTCAATAGTTTACTATATAACGAAAAAAGAGACTTTACAAACATAATAAAAAAGTACAATATCCCTGTATTCTATAAAAACACTGCTTATGTTCTATAAAAACCACGCCTATCCTTCCGATATTAAATTTCAAAAACTTACCTTTCACATATAGAATCTTATTTCTAACTAAAATATCGAAATATAATTATGACAAATTTAAAATATCTATTCGCCCTGGGAACAATAGTATTTATGGCTTCTTGCTCTCCTGTTTACTACATACCCAATACGCATAACGTGCCGGCAATGTCGGAACAAGGCGAATTTGTAGGCGCTGTTGCAGGTACAACTGATAGAGCAGATATTATGGCTGCTTATGCAATAAGTGATAATATAGGAGTTCTGGCAAATGCTTCTTTATTTTTCCCAAAGGACAATGAAGACGGCAATGGAGGATCCGGGCAGATTTTCGAAGGAGGAATCGGCTATTTCACTCCTATTGGAGACAATGATTTCCTGTTTGAAACTTATGGGATTCTCGGTATGGGAAAAGTGGAAAATCATTATAGCACAACATCTTCCGGCGAAACCGGCGGAAAGTTGGAAGCAGGGCTTTTCAGAGCCGCAATACAACCGGCTTTATCTTATAAAAGGAAGTATTTCTCGGCATCTGTATCTACCAGGTTTTCATATCTGAATTACACCTCAGTAAAAGGGGATTTACTTTACCAGGGAGCTAACCAGATCGACTATCTCAATGATGTGAACTCCCAAGTATTGTTTGAGCCAGCATTTACTCTGCGCGCCGGAATAGAACAGGTAAAATTACAAGCCCAGATAGGAACAAGCCTAAATCTCAGCCATAATGATTTCCGACAAGGGAAAGAATATATTACTCTCGGGATCCTGTTAAACTTGAAGTAGCGATTGCGAGTTTATCGCTTCCTGACATACAAGAACGCATAGACCAACAACGGAATAAATACCGAAAACGCGGTAATAGGTATAAACCATATACCGAACAAACTTACTTCTCCTCCGGAGTCGTATATGGAGTCTATGCTCAACAGTAGAAATAGAATGATAATTGAAAGCTTCAGAAAGCGGATCAGCTTACTTGCGGCGCGGTATTGTCTCTCTGCATTCTTCTCAGTAATTTTAGTAGGATAATTAAACTTATGAGGGTATTTATTCAGAATTAACAGGCCAACGTAGAGAATCGTGCTTATTATCGGCAGGATAAATATTGTGACTTTACTTCCATAGCCATCGATGTTTCCTCCGATGTCATAATGTATGGGAATTGTTTCCGACATTTCCGGATACTTTACAATTACTATTACCCATGTTGCCAAAAGCAATATACCGGTTATGGCTTCAAGTACCAGATCAACACTGTCGAAAGGGATTTTTATTCTGGGACGTTCATTCATAAGGATAAAGGTAATACCTTATGGAATTAACTGCAAAGTTTTTTTTATAGAACGAATAGGTGGTTCTCCATTAAAAGAATTGCCTGTAAACTATTATCTCTCCCTCCTTTCAACGTGACGAACAGCAGCTGCCTGCATTATATAGCAGGGAAACCTCATTTTCATCCAAGGATTTATCAAAAACCATTATATCGTCAACTACTCCTGTAAAAGAAGATCCTATAAAAATCTGGTTAATATTATAAAATACCGGTGTACGACTGCAATTTCCAGTTCTGTTTACTTCTCTTTCTTGTAGTTCTCCGTTTTTATATATAGAAAGATACTGAGAATCATAGGTGGCTACCATATGATGCCATTTATCAAATTGCACCTTGTATCCGAAGTCGTGACAACCCTTATAAAGTTCCAAATCTATATTGTCCCAAACAGAGGTTTCGTACCCAAAGACTCCTCGCCTGCAATCATATAAAGCCAAAGACCAAAGGCCATGCCTATCAGGACAATTACCACCGGCTCCATTACTGAAAATAGTTTGAAATATCGTCCTTGAAGTATCGGCATACAAGTCTTTATACCATAATGAAACAGAGAAATCTCCGCTTAACTTGGATAATGCAGTCGTATCCACACTTTTCAGATACTGTTCCATCGTTTCTTTATCCTCTGTAGTCCTGTTTTTAAATTCAAAGGCACAATTACTATTACCAAATCGGTCCAAAGTAGGCTGTGCAGAGGTATTATTAACAAGATCTCTACCATTACCTGATAAATCATCGATTGAACCCGAGGTAAATGGGTAAAATGCATATAGATTTTCATGAAGTTCTTGAGGAATACAACTTATAGCAACATCCGATTTTTTACAGGCGGTGATACTTATAAGAGGAAGAAAAAGCAAATAGATAAAGTTTCTCATATTCAAGGTGCTTTATGGATAAAAATGTTTCATTTAGTGTGGCGATTAATCAATCGCTCGCTACAATATGCTTTAATAACGGATTGCGGTTTTAAATTATTTTGTGCAATCAAGCCTATCGGTTTTCCTTTCTTGAGCTTACGCAAAAGAATACATCTTTTCTTTAGTGTGCTATAATATGTGGCTACGACGAGATTTCTCATATAAATAGTTAGTAGGAGCTGCATGAGTAGCCCCTACTACTTATGATGTTTAATGATCTTATTTTCTTAAATTATCATTTTTTTTAATATTTTAACATTAAGATTTCCATTTGATTTTTCTAATTAAGCCTTTCGAAACGAATATCTTTTAGTGGTAGTTTTCTGTTTATATTGTGAAACGTATTGAATAATTATGAATTTTTCAGATGCTCTCTAAACTTCGATGGATTGTCCTTTTTTTTATACTGGCTATTACTTCACAAGTAGCGTATAGCCAGACAACGATGGACTTTCTTAAGGCTAAAAGAGCTAAAGTCCATTTTCGTTTGATAAACAACCTCATTGTAATTCCCGTAGAATTAAACAAAGTCTCCTTAAATTTTCTACTGGATACCGGCATGGACAACACTATATTATTTGATGGAAATCAGGAAATAGTCCGGCTAAATAATATCCAGAAATTCAAATTCAGGAGTGCGGATACCAATGCTGACATAGAAGGAATCAGGTCCACAGAAAATGAGTTAATTGTTGACAATCAGCTAGTTTTTCGAGATAAAACGACCTTTGTAATCTTCAATGATAATCTTGAACTCAGCGCCTATATGGGAATTCCGGTTCACGGCATCCTCGGCTATGAATTTTTTAAAGATTTTCCTGTCGAAATAAACTATGACAAGGAAATTATCTATGTCTATCAGAAGAGAAAGGAGTTTGAAAAACGCCACAAAAGAGCAAAAGAGATTCCCATAATCCTTGAAAAGAATAAGCCTTATATAAATACCGAAATCTCCTTGGACAACAAGCAGAAAAGTGCTGTACTTCTTCTGGACATCGGGAATAGTAATTCGTTTTACCTATATGAAGATTTCGTACTTTCCGACCACTTTTCAAACGGCATGGAAGCCTACCTCGGGCAAGGTGTAAGAGGCGATATCTATGGAATGCTCAGCAGACTGAAAGAAATTGAGCTTGTTGATTTTAAATTTCATGAGCCTATAATTTCAGTACCATTTAAAGAGCATTATGAAGGTTTATCCACAATTCCGAATCGATCGGGCTCTATAGGTGGTGGAATTTTTAGGAGATTTATCCTTTATATCGACTATCCGCAGAAAAACATTTATCTGAAAAAGGGTAAATCATTTTATGAGCCATTTCACATTAACATGAGTGGCATGGAGGTAATTTATGCAGGAATGGAGTGGGACATGATTAAAGAACCCCGCTTCAGGAATAATCTGGTTTATGAAGATAAATCTTTCAAATCCGAAGAAGAGTCCCAGGATTACAAATTGACTTTAAGTCCGGCTTTCTATGTTATCGAAGTGAGGAAAAACTCTCCTGCTGATCTGGCGGGAGTTAAAAAGCATGATAAAATCCTTAGGATAAATCACAAGTCGATAAATCATCAGACCCTTGAATATATCACTCAATTGCTGCGCTCCAAGGAAGGAAAAACTATTCATCTACACATTAAAAGGGATGAAGTTGAAATGCAGATTTCATTTCAGCTTCAGGATCCTCTTCGTCCAAATTAAGGGAAAACTGACGTCTTCAATTTTATTTTAAGCTTTTCAGCAATCTGTAGAAATGTCCACAAGGCTTATTTATAAAGGATTCTAAGCCTCCTTAAGTCTTTGTATTCAAAAATATTTAAAAAATATTTGACAAAACAAGGAACACTTTTAATTCTTAAGACACTAAGCAATACGGGGGGGTCGAATTTAACACTATGAAATCTGAAAATGCGACGGAAACTCAAAGTTGAACACGCCTGCGCATTACTCCTGAACACGTTTTATTTAATGAGGTCTGAACACACCTACGTTAAGTTTTACCACATCTCATGATGTGCTTGAAGAACACTACATACGCAATCGTGAATCTGCATGGAGTTTCCTGCAGGTTCACCTTTGTTTAAAAGTACAGTACTGAGAATGGTTATGTCATTTTTCCTCCGGTTGCTGTGCAAACAAATTCCAATGAAAACGCAGTGCTAACATACGTATAGAAAATGCGACAATCAGAGCTATAATCGCAAGCCAGTCGCTACTCAACAGTTCATAATAATTCCCTACTACTACAATCATAGCACCTACCAAGGCAGCTGAAGCATATATTTCCTTCTCCAGCACAATCGGGATGCGGTTAAGTAAAATGTCACGCAACATCCCACCACCGACAGCTGTCAGAATACCGAGAAGTACAGCAAGTTCGCCGTTAGGGCTATATGAAAGTGATTTCTCAGCTCCGGTCACAGCAAACATGGCCAGGCCTATAGCATCAAAGAATATTACCGGCCTTCTCAGACGTTTTACAGTAGGATAAAACACCATGGTTATAATGGCTGCTACCATCGCAGTGAACAGATAGTACCAGGTTGTCAATCCGGCCGGTGGGATAGCCCCTATAATAAGATCACGTATAATTCCACCACCAGTTGCCACCGTAAAAGCGACCGCCAAGATCCCAAACAAATCCAGGCCCTTCTGCTTGGCTGCTGCAGCACCACTTATTGCAAATGCAAATGTTCCGGCGATATCAAGGAAATAATATATTGTAGCTAGCTCTTTCACCTTAATTATTACTTATGAAGTAAATCTAAAAAATTTGCTCTCATATCATCCCGACTCATTCAATATTATTCCTTCAGCAATTCGAGCGGTGACCAGAAATACTTATCAAAGTCCACAACCTTGTTATCTTTCACCGGCACACCTTCCTCAATCAGTCTCTCCTCCATCAGAGTTGGTGTTTCAAAGTTCAGGCGTCCGGAAAGTTCGCCTTTGCGATTTAAAACTCGGTGCGCAGGTACAAAGAATTCTGCATGAGAGCTTTGATTCAATGCCCAGCCGACCATTCGTGCTGACCCAAGTGCGAGTGCATCCGCAATCGCCCCAAATGTCGTTACCCTTCCTTTAGGAACTTGTCTTACCAGTTCCCAGACTGCATCGTAATATGAACCTTCTTCTTTTTTCACCCTGAATAGATAATCAATTAGTCTTCAACTTTCTGAGGTTGAAGCGGATTAGCATGATCTATTTTATACTGCTCACGTGCTCTGTAAATATCGATAGCTTTGAAAATAGCATTGAGAAAACTCAGATGATTTGCTTTATTCGCTCCGGCGATATCATAAGCAGTTCCGTGGTCAGGTGATGTCCTTACAAAGGATAATCCCGCTGTAAAGTTGATGCTTTCACCAAATGAAAGTGCCTTTACCGGAATTAAACCTTGGTCGTGATACATGGCTAAAATCGCATCGAATTTGCTGTACATGCTTGACCCAAAGAAACCATCAGCGCTATACGGCCCTAGGACTAGCATTCCCTCTTCCTTCAACTGCATAATCGCGGGTCGGATAATTTCCTTCTCCTCATTTCCGATATATCCATCATCACCAGCGTGCGGATTTAAACCCAGTACGGCTATCAGGGGCTTTTCTCTCCCAAAATCTTCACGCATACTTATATCGAGCTTGCGTATAGAATCGATAACCCTATCCTTAGTAATCGACGCAGCAACCTCACTCAAGGGAATATGAGCAGTAACCAGACCCACTTTTAACCTGTCTCCCGCCATAATCATCATACTGTTTTTCTTTTCTGACTGTTCAGCCAGGTACTCAGTATGACCGATATGCTTAAAGCCGGCCATCTTCATAGCACGCTTGTTAATCGGAGCTGTTACAAGGACATCAATCTTGCCGGAGTTTATATCCTTTACTGCCGCTTCCAGCGACTTGAAAGCATATTTCCCACTATCTTCTGTAGCTTTACCAAGAGTAATATTCACGTTTTCCTTCCACACATTCACCACATTGATTACGTCCTCCTTGGAATCCTCCACTTTATCAATGCTATTCAGCGACATATTCGCATAATCCACAATATTCCGATGGTAGGAAACTATCTTGTTATTTCCATAAATTATCGGGATACACTGATTAAAAATACTTTTGTGATGCAGAGATTTCAGAACGACTTCAAGTCCGATACCGTTCATATCTCCCATTGATATTCCTACTCTTATTTTATCTTTCATTTATATATTATCTGTCTTAAACCATTTAAAGATGTAAATTCTTCCGCTTTTCAATACATTTGTCCTTAAGAGGCAACTATCTGTTCTTCAATTGAACTCAGTGCCTATTATACTTAATCTCTATGAAAGCTAAAAAAAGTTACGGCCAACATTTTCTGATTCACGATAAAGTCGCATCCAATATTGCTGACCTTATCAGTCCGCAATATAAGAATAATAAGATTCTTGAGATTGGTCCGGGCCAAGGAAAGCTTACACAATTTCTCATCGAGAAATATGACGATGTAACTGCAATAGAAGCTGACAGGGATATGGTTGACTATCTTAAGCAAGCTTATGCAAATGATAAACTCCATCTCATTCATGAAGATTTCCTCAAGGTGAAGTTAAGGGAACTGCTCAGCGAAGAAACGGTTCTCATAGGAAATTTCCCTTATAACATCTCGTCTCAGATCGTAATTAAACTTTTAGAAAACAGAGAACTCTTTCCAGAAATGATAGGTATGTTTCAGAAAGAAGTCGCCGATCGTATTCTCGCAGCTCCGGGCAGCAAAACTTATGGTATTCTTTCCGTACTCACCCAGGCATACTACGCCGGGACACGCGAAATGAAGCTGGGACCGGGACATTTTAACCCTCCTCCCAAGGTCGATAGTGCAGTAATTAAAATCAACAGATTACCTGTACCAAGGATAGAAAACTCATACTCAGACTTCCGTCAAATTGTCAAGATCTCCTTTAATCAACGTCGCAAAATGCTCCGCAACTCGCTGAAAGAATTTATCAGGACAGAAGAACAGAAGAGCCATCCACTCATGAATAAACGACCGGAAGACCTGACAATTGAGGACTTTGATTCATTAACAAGTTTATTGCTTAAGGAAAATAGTAGCTCTTAACTCTGAATAATTCAATTCCATACGATAAATCAGCAGCAGAATTGTAATCTTTTATGCCACCAGGTCAGCGATTACTGCATTTGTAGCATTAATCAGATCTTCCGGCTTTACTACGAGAAACAAGCCGGGCTTGCCGCCACTGATACGTATTTCCTTCTCTTCCAGCACCGACTCATGAATAAAAGTCGGGAAATCCTGTTTCATTCCCACCGGAGAACAGCCTGCAAATACATATCCGGTAATTTCTTCCAGGTCTTGCATGGGAATAAGCTTACAATTACTGTTTCCACTTAAAGCAGCAACTTTCTGAAGCTTTAATCTAGCAGGAACAGGAACAACCGCCACAAGATAGGAAGTGTGGTTTCCCTCCATTACCAGAGTTTTATAAATATTATCAACTTTAATCCCCAGCATTTCAGCAATGACATCAGGTCCTATGTCTTTTCTGTCAATCGAGAAAGGCTCCAGTCGATAAGGAACTCCGAGCCTATCCAATGCTCTTGTTGCGCTTGTGTTATTATCCATAAAAACATATTTACCCGAAATATTCATAAGTTTTATTAAAAAGAATCATAATAGGCTCCTTATCAGTTAATAAAACATGAAAACCAGGAATAACTCTTACTTAATTTTGTGTTTCGTTATCTTTACGCATCTACAAGTTGGTTGTTGAGCTTGTCGAAATATACGGATTCCTTGCAGTAGAGGGCTACAGCAGCAGACCCCGTGCCTAGTATCTACGTAAAGCTAACGCTCATGAATTATTCGGGTTCATTCAATTAAATCCGCCGGGACAGCTTCTGATGCAGAAATAAGGTCTGCAGGACTTAAAGCCATGAGCATCCCTCGCTTTCCGGCACTGACCCTTACTTCTTCCTGTCCTACGATATCCTGCTGAATATAAGTAGCAAAGTGCTTTTTCATTCCTATAGGCGAACATCCTCCACGGATATAACCCGTGACTTTCAATAAATCTTTCATCGGAATTAAATCGCAGTTTTTATTGCCGCTTA
Organism: uncultured Saprospiraceae bacterium; assembly: GCA_964423575.1. Lineage (GTDB taxonomy): Bacteria > Bacteroidota > Bacteroidia > Chitinophagales > Saprospiraceae > CAYRFF01. Next base: position 46,548 of record CAYRFF010000014.1, read on the forward strand.
CCCTTGCTACTTTCTTCAAGTCCAGATGTGCATCAGCAGGAATCACTGAAACAAAGTAAGAACTTACATTTCCCTTTAAAACCAGGGTTTTGTAAATCTTATTGGCACGTATTTCCATCAGCTCCGCAATATGTGAAGCGCTGAGATCATCGAGATCTACCTCAAATTCCTCAAGCCTGTACTCTATCCCCAGAGAATCCAATATCCGTGCAGCATTTGTCTTACTTGCCATGATATTATAGAAATGAAAGTCTGCAGCTATTTGTTTGTAGAATTATAGCTTACTCATCAGAAAACTATCGTTCCATCATTCTCTGCAGGTAGTCATAAGCTTCAAAAAAAGCACGGACTTTATCGACAAAGAGTTTAAGATTCTCATAATTATAGGTAATCTCTCCATCTACACGCTCAAATGATGTGGGGTATACATTGTGTGCAATCTGATTTCTCAAGGCATTGACATTTTCTATATCAATATACTTTTCCTCCAGGAACTTCTCAGATATCGTATATTGCATCAACTCCTTTAAAAACAGTGTCTGAAATGGATTTAGTTCCTTGCGCTTTAAGATTGCACCTTCTCTTTTAGCTCTATTTTCAGGCATTAAATCATTGTATCTCAATCCCCAGTGATATCTATCTCCTGAATCTTCTGCATTCTGACTTAAATGACGCACCCATTTGATAAAATCATCATCTCGTTTACCTTTTTTAATAAGAAATCTCCTCAGATTTATCTCAAATCTATACAAGGCTCTGAATATTTCAACCTGGATAAATTCATTATTATAATCGACGATGTGCATTACGCCTTTTATAAGACCGCCTTCCTCGATAAATCGTAATTCGTTGGGATTGTACTCTCCAAGTTTTGTAATTGTACGCGGATCAAAGATCCTGTAGTACGGTTTTACAACCAGCCTTGGGTCCGGGTCTTCCCGGACAAATTGATTATCGACAATCCTGTACACAGAAATACGATCTTTTGCCGGAAGGCAATCTATCCCCCAGCGTTCACAAAAGGCGAGTAATTCTTTTTCTTTACCTTTCTCATAAAAGGTCGGATTGAAAATTCCTATATCGGAAATCAGTGCGTACTTAAGCTTATTAATCATACCGGGCTTTATCTTAAATGCTAAATATAAACATAATTGAGCTATTCTATTCCAAGCCACTATTCGCAGCTGGAAAAATTATTATTTATGCCCACCGAATATTACATTTATCGTAATTAATTTTTCCAGGATGCAACATACTCTGAGGATACTATTATTCCTTGCTTTCCTTTCCGGCAGCAACATCATATCCGGTCAGTATAGAGTTCAGGATATTCCTGACCCTAAGGTAAATGGACAGGATTACTTCGTCAGCAATCCGGATAAATACATCTCTCAGTCAACAGTTGCAGAACTCAATCTCATTTCTACGCAGATTGAAGCAGAAAGCAGTGCTGAATATGCCCTAGTAATTGTGGATGATTACCTTGGACATAATGACCATGAATTTGCTCTGGAGTTATTTAATACCTGGGGGATAGGTAAAAAAGGAGCAGACAATGGACTTCTGCTTTTCATTGCTATTAATAGGCGGGAATACAGGTTCATTTCAGGTCGAGGTATGGAGGGAACCTTACCCGATGCTTATCTTAAAAGAATAGGTGAAAAATATATAGTGCCATCTTTTAAAGCGGATAATTATAATGAAGGTCTCCTGAAATCTTCTGAAATCATTGCACAGGTACTCACATCTCCTGATGCTGCAGCTGAACTCCGGCGGCTTATGCCAGAAGTAGGTCCGTTCTGGAGATTGAGCAATCCCGTATTATTAAATTCAATGATTGCATTGATCACAGGCCTTGTTATCTATTTGCTCTTACACTTCAAGGCAAAAAGCCTGATCCCCTCTGAGTCGAAAAATAAACGAGTTCGTTTCTGGGCACCTATAATTCTAGGAGCTATTCTGTCTATCCCTGTTTTATTTTTAATTATCATAATTATTGAAGTGATTAATGATGGAAATTCTGAACTGGTCGGGCTTAAAGGAATTCATTATGCAGTTTATATTATCATTATCTTCATTTTATCTGTAAAAATCCTATCTGACACTATTTTCCTGAGAAAAACACACAAAGACTTTAAAGAACGAGAAGATAGTTTAAAGTCCTATCTGTTCCTTGCAGCAGCGCCAATGCTCCTTTTGCCTCTAAGTTGGTTTGCAATTGGTAGTTATAGAAAAGTTTCCAAAGAAAATGAAGGCCGTTTTGAGCCACCTGACAATTCAGGAAGCTGGGAAAGATATAGCCGAAACACCAGTTATTCCGAACAACTGCTCTCTATGGGACAGAAAAAAGAGGAAGAAATCGGAAGCATAAAATACGAAGTATGGAAAAACACCAAAACTCAAGAGACTAAAACCATTCCATGGGACCTGAACTATAAGTATCATATCTGTCCAAAATGCTCTTTCAGAACTTTGGAGAAAGATAAATCCACAATAATCGTTTATCCATCTTATTCTGCTGAAGGAAAGAAAGAAATAGCAGATAAATGCAAAAATTGCGATTATCATCTGTTTAAAAGGTATAGTATAATTCCTAAAAAGGTTCACGCAAGCAGCAGCTCTTCAGGCGGTTCATCAAGTGGCGGATATTCCGGAGGAAGCTCATCAAGCAGTAGTGGAAGCTGGGGAGGTGGCTCATCCGGCGGAGGTGGCGCAGGAGGAAGATGGTAAATGATTGAAAAACTATAAGTTTTATCAATTCTGACCTTGGTCACTATTGCTATCAGTAGAGTATTCGGGTTTCGCTATATTATTAATTGTGTAAACGGAATACTATTTTTACGCAAAGTTAATATTTCCCGATGCAACAGGTTCACAGATTATTATACCTTATTATCATTTTGTTTTTAGGGACACAGAGTCTGTGGAGTCAATATAGCATTGAACAGATCCCCGACCCAAAATCAAAAGGACAAGACTATTACGTCAGTAATCCCGGCAATTATATTACCTCTCGCACAGTTGAGAAACTCGATTCAATTTCTACACTGATTGAAGCAAAAAGCAGTGCTGAGTATGCCATCGTAATTGTGAACAATTATGACGGATATGATGATCATGAATTTGCTCTGCAGTTATTTAATACCTGGGGAATAGGAAAACCGGGAGTTGACAACGGACTGTTACTTTTTATAGCAATTAATAGGCGAGAATATCGATTTATCACCGGCAGGGGGATGGAAGGTGTTTTACCGGATGTTTATTTAAAAAGAATAGGTGAAAAGTATATCGTGCCATCTTTTAAGAAGAAAGACTATGGAGAAGGTCTTCTGGAGACTTCTGAGTTCATCGCGCACATTCTCACCTCTCCCGATTCTGTTGCAGAACTTGAGCGATTGATGCCGGAAGTAGGGTCATTTTGGCGATGGAATAACCCATATTTGAAAAAATCATTGATAGCCTTAATTCTTGGAGCATTAATTTTTTTATTGCTTCACTATAAAGCTCAGAGCCTGATATCCACTGTAACAACAGAAAAAAAACCGGAAGTCTGGTCACCAATACTACTGGGCTTTATTTTCCTTGTTTTTGCAAGCTTCATCCTTTACGTCATTCAAATTATGATAGATGAAAGCAATGTCACTGTATATAAAAAAGAAGGACTACCTCTGAACATATATATTCTAGTATCTCTCATTTTGTCGATAAAAGTCCTACTGGATGACGCCTCGATTAAAAGAGAAATAACCGACCAGCAGGAATTACAAAACAGCCTGAAATCCTATTTTTCAATCGCAGCAATCCCCAGCCTGTTTTTACCGCTTGCATGGTATGCAATCAATAGTTATCTAAAACTTTCAGAGAAGAATAAAGGAAGATTTGATCCGCCTGATGATTCAGGAAACTGGAAAAGACATTCCCGCAGTGCAGCCTATGCAACCCGCTTACTCAGCCCCGGCCAGAAAACGGAAGAAAAAATTAAAAGCCTGAAATATGAGGTATGGGAAAATACTACAACCGGCGAAGTTGTAACTACAGCATGGGACCTAAACAAAGTTCATCATAAATGCCCGCAATGCTCATATAGAACCCTAGTAAAAGATCGGCGGAAAGAAATCCTTAAACCCACTTATTCAACTGAGGGAGAAATGGAAGTGGGGGACAAATGCTTGAATTGTGATTATTATTTAGTTAAAAAACACATCCCAATTCCTAAGAAAGTAAGACAGAGTAGCTCCGGAAGTTCTTCATCAAGCAGCAGAAGCTATCCAAGTAGAAGTTCGTCGCGTGGTAGCAGTTCCTCAAGTAGAGGTAGCTGGGGAGGCGGTTCATCCGGTGGAGGAGGTGCCGGAGGAAAATGGTGACCAATTTCTTTTTTGCTTCTGAAAATAATTCTCAAGTTTCCATATCATAATGCTATATTTATAACCTTTAAAATTATGATTCTTTTGGCAGGAGAAATCTGTAAAAGGCTTTAATTTCATTTACTAAACTTTAAAAAAGGACTTAAACAGCGGAAACGATGAGTGAAAAATATACAGAACGGTATCATAATATTCTGCAAAAGACCGGAGCTGCTTTACTTTCTTTACAGACAAAAATATCTGATGATCAAGAGCTTTTACAATCTCTCTATGCAGGTGAAGAGACCATAATTAAGGAAAAGATTCAGAATTGGCTTCTCTATGATTTAATCAGACTAGCCCGGCATATAGTCGGCGATAACCCCGACCTTCTCAGTCTGGAGTGTTTCGGTCTTATACTCATCCGCTTAAAGCTTGAGAATCCCGATAAAGAAAGTATGCTTGATTATGACTACAAAGTAATAGAAAGCGTTTTCAATGATAAACTCCACTCAAATGCAGCAGCAAAAACACTTAGTTTAATCGAAACAGAGAGTCCTGAGGAAAGCCATAAAGAATATCTTCCGGAAGAAATACAAATGCAGATTCCCGATACCGATTTCTTTCTTATTCCGGTATTAAGAGTTGTGAATCATCCACTTGAAGAACAATATACAACAGAATTAAACAGATTTTCCACCACAATCGCCAAGGCAGATGATATCGTAACGCCGGAGGAGGAAGAAGCAGTAAAAAGGATTTTTGAAGTATTGCAGAAAAAAGTAATCATTCAGAACCAACAGAACATTACTGAAGTTACCATAAAAAAAGATATCCTACCTTCCAATGAAAGTCTAGAGGAAGCGCTCGATGATCTCTACGATCTCATTGCATTGAATGAGGTTAAAACAGAGGTCAGCACGCTGATGAACTTCGTCAAGGTTCAGAATATGCGAAGAGAAACCGGCCTTAAGTCTCCTCAACTTTCCTATCATCTCGTTTTTACAGGAAATCCGGGAACAGGAAAAACAATTGTAGCCCGGATTATTGCTAAACTCTATAAACACCTGGGAGTGCTGTCATCCGGCCATTTTATTGAAACTGATAGATCCGGCCTTGTAGCTAACTATACAGGTCAGACAGCTACCAAAACAAGCGCTCTTATCGATTCCGCGCTCAACGGCATCCTGTTTATCGACGAGGCTTATTCACTGATAGGGCAGAATATGGATGACTTTGGAAATGAAGCCGTTTCTACCCTATTGAAACGCATGGAAGACGATAGAGAAAATCTGGTTGTCATCATTGCGGGATATCCGGAAGAAATGCACAGGTTCCTCGATGCCAATCCCGGCCTTCGCTCCAGATTCAGTCGCTACATTCATTTCCCCGATTACAATCCGGAGGAAATGATGGAAATCTTTCAATACAATTGCAGAAAGCTAGAGTATGAGCTTCCTGAAATGAGTCTCGACAAGTTGCACCATATTTTTATTAATGCTTACGCAAATAAAGATAAGCACTTCGGAAATGGACGCTTTGTTAGAAATCTCTTTGAAAAAGCAATTGAAAATCAAGCTAATCGGATTGCATCAGCCCCCAACATCACCAGGGAAATGCTGCTTACAATTGAAGAACAAGACCTGCCGCGCTTATAAGATAAAAACACAACACTATGAAAAAGAAAATATTCACGATTTGCCTGCTTCTCTTCTCTCTCTCCATCTGTCAGGCACAAGGATTTGAAGTGTTGTCAGCAACGGTGGATATTTATCTGCATAAAGACGGCTACTTTGATGTAGAGGAGAATTATAAAGTGAACTTTTCTGTACCTAAACATGGCATCTATCGCGATATAATCACCAGATATAAATACCAGGATGAGAACGGTGTTGAAAGCAAGCGTAGCATTTACATTTCCAACATCGAGATACCGGGACACAATTACAGTGCTTCTGCAAAATTCGTACAAGAAATTACCGGCAGTATCAATTTAAAGCTTGGAGATAAACGTATAAAAGTAACCGGCGAAGAAGATTATCTTATTAAATACCGAGTTTATAACGCGCTCATTGAAAACAAGGAGAATCTTCAGTTTTACTGGAATATAAAATCGTCTGAATGGATAGCAAATTTTAAGGAATTGGAGTACAGAATCCATTTGCCGGAAGGCGTAACAACAAGTGAAACCAATTGCTTCACCTACTCCGGCAGCTATGGCAACGATCAGTTATCCGATGATTTTACTTATGACTACGCGGGAAGTACATATATCGGCAAGAGCATCCCCGGCTTCATTTCATTCCCGGGTGAAAGCCTGACTGTTCTGATAAATATGCCAGCAACTGCCTTTTCTAAAAAACTGCTAAACTCTCCTCCGGCTAAAAACTTATCCTGGATACTCATCCTGGCAGGGATTCTAGCAGTATTTGCCTTGAGCTGGCTAATCTGGGGAAAAGACCATAAAACAGTAACAACAACTGCATATTATCCTCCGGACGGCATCGATTCCGCAATGGCAGGTTACCTGATCTCAGATAAATTCAAGGTCGCCCAGGTGATATCCCTGATTCCTAAGTGGGGTGCTGAAGGTTATATCAGAATGGAGGAAAGGAATATCGGAACGTGGAAGGATACAAAAATCTACCGATTGAAAGACCTTCCTGGTACAGCGCCTGCCTATGAAAAAACAACCTTTGATGGTCTTTTTAACATTATAGGCTTGTCGTTGGGCAGTATTAATAAGGCATTAACTGATTTTGGTTATGGCGATCTTACTTCACTCATTGCCGATTCATTGCCATTGAATTCTGTTTCAATGAGCACGCTGCGGGGTTCTTTCAGTTCTACATTAAACCAAGCCAAAAATGAATTGAAGAAAGAAGCTTTAAAGTTTTATGATATCCGCAGTGAAAAGGTTAAAATTATATCTACAATTATGGGAATTATTATGGCAATGGGATTAAGCACATTGCTTTTATATCACTATGGAATAGTCGCCGGCATTTCCGCTCTCTTACTCAGTATCTTCATTATAGTGATGAGTTTTTATATGCGTAGAAAAAACCTGAAAGGAACTGAAATTTTTTCCGAACTAAAGGGATTTTATAACTTCTTGCAAGTTGCCGAAGTGAACAGATTGCGATTATTGCTTACAGGTGATCCCTTTTATTTTGAAAAGACGATGAGTTATGCAGTTGCATTTGGAATGTTGGATAAATGGGCTGCGGTATTTGAAGAGTTGAATGCTCCTGTACCCGGCTGGTATTCCGATACGGCAGGTATAAATACTGCGATGGGCATCGGCAGTTTTGCAAATTCATTTAGTCAGCAGATGAAAACAATGTCTTCCAATATGGTAAGCAGCCCCGGAGGAAGTTCTTCAGGCGGAAGTACATCAAGTGGAAGTTTTTCGGGTGGTGGTTTCTCCGGCGGTGGATTTGGAGGTGGCGGTGGTGGAAGCTGGTAAGTGAAGAGAAGTGAAATAGTTAAATCACGGTTCTGTAAAAATAAACAGATTTATAGATGGGTATTTTCAAGATTAAGACCAAGACTCTTTATGTCGTTCTGATATTTGTTATTCTTTTTATTGGTTTACTGATAGGCTTTCAACTTTTCTTTGCAGGGTTTTACGGAGAGCCTTTTAATCCGGCCGATATCGCAGAAGAAATTCCCGATAGTCCGGTATCAGAGCAATTGAGAAACCTCCGTCCCTTTTTTAACATTTTAAAATATCTACCTTATATAACTCCCGTTCTATTCTTGTTGATTATACTCTACCTTGTTTATAAGAAATACAGGCAAGAATGGGACGATCTTTCTTAATATTTAAGCCTTTTTACATGGCTTCTTTTACGGGAATGCTTCAAAATCCTTTAGAACCAATTCCTTGAAGTCTTTGTTCCTCTTCCATATCTACCAAGAATAAATCAAAATGAAGATAGGAATAGTATGTTATCCGACATTTGGCGGAAGCGGAGTATTGGCAACTGAACTGGGGATACATCTCAGTAAACGCGGACATGAAATTCACTTTATTTCATATCAACGCCCGGCCAGACTCTCTACTTTCCATAAAAATGTTTTCTTCCACGAGGTAAATGCTTTGGATTATCCTCTATTTGAATTTACTCCTTACGACAGTGCTCTTACGAGCAAAATGGTCGATGTGGCAATACATGAAAAACTGGATTTGTTCCACGTACACTACGCGATTCCGCATGCAGCAGCAGGTTATCTGGCAAGAGATATTATCATGTCAAAAGTCGGGAAATATATTCCCATGATTACCACTTTACACGGTACCGATATTACAATTGTAGGAAATGATCCATCCTATCGGCCCGTAGTGGAATTCAGCATGAATAAATCAGATGGTCTTACTGCAGTTTCTTGTTTTCTGGAGGAGAAAACCCGCAACCTGTTTGATATGCGCAGAGATATCGAGGTTATTCACAACTTCATCGATTATGAACGCTTTCAGTTGACAGAAGAAGAAAAGACAATGCATCGCTTTGTACAAGAAGATGAATTTGTCATCACTCACATGTCCAATTTCAGAAAAGTAAAGCGGGTGGAAGACGCGGTAGCTGTCTTTGATAAGATTCAGAAAGTGCACAAAGCACGTCTTGTACTGATAGGCGATGGACCGGATCGTACACTTGCTGAAGCTAAGTGCAGGGAATTAAAACTATGCGATAAGGTAATGTTCCTCGGTAAAGTCGGCGCTATAGAAGAGGTGCTAAACAATTCGGACCTCTTTTTACTCCCTTCTTCCAATGAGAGCTTTGGCCTTGCTGCACTGGAAGCAATGGCATGTGGAGTAGCTGTTATTTCTTCCAATGCAGAGGGAATTCCCGAGGTGAATGTCCACGGTGAAACCGGTTATATGTGCGATGTGGGAGATGTCGATAATATGGCAAAATATGCAATTTCACTTCTCGACAATCCGGAGAAACTCGCACAGTTTAAGGAAAATGCCAGAACCAGAGCCAAGGGCTTTGATATCGACAATATCGTACCGCATTACGAACAGTATTATTCTAGGGTTTACGATGAAGTGAATAGCTTGACTTCTTAATACTGTTCTGATTACATTTCTTACCTTTGTAATAAGAAAAACAAGCATGTGCTTATGAATTTTTCTGTTACTGCGTCCAAGTATTTCTCATTAGGCTACCTGTTTCTAATAATAATGGGGATTGTCAAAGAGGGCATTACCTTTTATCAAATGGGTATTAATTTTCTGAGCTATTCTTCCATCACAGATATCCTGCTCAGCCCAATAGTGGAAATTACCGGTTCACCAATCATTCTTATATTTCTACTTTTCTTTTTCTTCCTTATCTATTTTTTAAACAGAAGAGTTCTTAAAAATCGTGAAGCAAAATGGGTGAAATATTTTGTCATCCTTAAGGAAGAACAATTAAAAATGGATGATGCGGAGTTTAAAACCTTTATGACAAACCAATTTGTAATGACTCAAGCCATATACATCATCTTGTTTTTTATTGGATTTGGATTGGCACAAGGGAATATCCTCAACAAAAGGATTCAAAATGAAACCTTTGATTATAAGACTACAATAGAGTTTACAGACGGAACTCAACTTGATAGCATTGCAGTTATACGCGCTTACAGCAGTAATTATCTCTATGTAGAAAAAGGGAAAACCAAGGTCAGTATTTCACCAGTAACTGCGATTAAAAAACTGGATTAACATGTTTCTTTCCTTACAATCACCAAAGCCGAGACAATAAAGGTGTATGGATTATTTGCTCTCTCGACTCTTTATTTCTTTATCTATCTGTGTTATCAGACTTATACTGGGAATTAAAGTGATAAAACAACAGATGGCAACTGTAATCAGAGAATTCTGCCCGTTTTTAATAGCAAGAAAAATCAATAGAGTGCATGCGAAAAGCATTACGATACCAAGACCGAGTATAATTCCTTTTCGTTTCTTTTTCATTTCAAACAACTCTTCCAAAGTCATTTCCGATAATTTTTTGCTTTTTGCCACAATTATATCTTTTAAAAGACTTAAAATCGATTATACATCCCCGAAAGGCTCCATGTGCCCTGACATTGACTGTAACCTACCCTTCCATCGTTTCTTCCAGCTTGGCCATATTATCGGCTAGCGTCAAGGCCTCAATTACCTCATCGAGTTCGCCATCGATAACCTTGTCAAGGTTATAAGAAGTATAGTTTATGCGGTGATCGGTAAACCTGTTTTGCGGATAATTATAGGTCCTTACCTTATCAGATCTGTCTCCCGTACCCACGAGGGACTTACGTTCTGTTTTCACCATATCCGTATGTTCTTTTTCCTTCATTTCCCGGATTTTGGTTACAAGTCTCTGAAAAGCAATTTCCCTGTTTTTAATTTGAGATCTACCATCCTGGCTCTCTGCAACAATACCGGTAGGAATATGCGTAAAACGTACAGCCGATTCCGTTTTGTTAACGTGCTGACCACCTGCACCACTGGCACGGAAGGTATCGACTTTAACATCTGAAGTATTGATATCCACATCCTCGAGATCAAGCTTAGGCATAGCAACTACAGTAGCAGCTGATGTATGAACCCTGCCCTGAGACTCCGTTTCAGGTACGCGCTGCACACGATGTGCGCCTGACTCATATTTCAAGCTCGCATACACATCTCTTCCCGTGACAATCATGGTGATTTTACTATATCCTCCGACTTCGTTTTCCGATATTTCAAGAATATCGTATTCAAAGCCATGCTTCTCAAAGAAACGGCTGTACATCCTGAATAAATCGCCAGCAAATATCGCTGCTTCATCTCCTCCTGTTCCCGCCCTTATCTCAAAGACTACGTTTTTGTCATCATCCGGGTCTCGTGGAATCAATAGCATTTTAATCTCACCTTCCAGTTCCTCACGGCGCTCATTATAAGATTCAAGCTCCATTTCAGCCAGCTCTCTCATCTCTTCATCCGAAAGCATCTCTTCGGCCGTTTCAATATTGGCTAGTAAATCTGCGTATTCACGCGCAGCATGTACAATCGGCTCAAGGTCCTTATATTCTTTGTTTATATCTGCGTATTGCTTATGGTCCTGAATGACCTGTGGATCAGCCATCTTTCTTTCCAGATAGTCGAATCGTTCTTCAATGGCTGCTAATTTATCTAACATATAGGAGTAGTATTCTTAGTTAAGTAATTGCTTAATAAAGGTAGGGAAAAGGTGAGAGAAACTTAATTCAAAAAGCTAATGTCTGTGGATAAAATGTTTTATTGAGTCTTTAAACTCCTGACTGACCTCGGGCCTGGTAACATTATCTTTAATAAAAGTTCTGAATTGCTTCTCCTTTCGGTAAAGCTCTGAGTAAACAGGATTATTCTCAATGTTCTTAAAAAGATTCTGCTGTTCTTCATTGTTTAAGGCATTGTCAAAGTACATATCTACCATGCGAACTATCTTGCCTTTATTATAATCGTCACTCTTCATTATTACATCTATTATTTACATGTCCATCAATAAATCATGGCATTTATCATTCTCGGGATAAGCAAACTTATATTACTAACAAGCGATCGAAAAAATTAATTCATTTAAAATCGACTTTTTCATCTTTTTTCACCGTTTGTCATCAAATCCAAACCCCTTGGCATATTCTTTCAACTTTTCCTTCAGTAAATTCCTGGCCCTGAACAAGCGGGATCTTACCGTACCTATAGGAATATCGATGATTTTGGCAATCTCTTCATAAGTAAAACCCTCCACATCACAGAGGAGAATAACCGTCCTGAAATCCACCGGCAGCGAATTAATCGCTATCGTTACCTCATCTCCCATCAGATTGTCAAATATCTCATCGCGTAAATCAAAGTACTGAACATCACTTTCCCCATCCGCATCGTGGTAAGACTTAAATTCCTCAAGTTCTACTTGCTGCGGAGCACTACTCTTCTTCCGATAGGTATTGATATAGGCATTCTTCAGAATCTTAAAGAGCCACGCCTTGGCATTGGTCCCGCGATCATAGCGATCGATAAACCTGTATGCCTTCAGGTACGTCTCCTGTACAAGATCCTTGGCCAGTTCATTGTCGTAAGTAAGGTGGTAAGCAAAGGTATTTAACGCATCAATGTGAGGAAGGAGCTCTTCCTCAAATATCTGTTCTTTCTCCTTTTCGCTTAATATTTCACTCATTTAAGCTTTTAGTCAGTTTCTGTAATCGATTTACTATTATAGGACAATTAAGAGTCTTATTTTGTTTTAATGGCTATTATTTTTTCTGATATTGAGTTTTAGCTTACGCAAATGTCTGTTTTTTGCTTCATTAGACCATATTTTGCAGACTATAAAACTCACGATTGTTTTAATTTGCATATAATTACCTGATATAGACTCAGTTACCATGAAATTTAAAATCCACAAGAAAGAAACCATACATTCAGGTTTTATAGACCTCGAGCGCAGAACAGTAGAATACGAAAAATTCACCGGTGAAATGAGCGGACAACTCGACAGGGAGGTCGTTGTCAAAAACGATGCTATCGCTGCACTGGTTTACCATACGGAACTCCGACGTTTTCTTCTCGTAAAACAATTCCGAGCGCCACTTGCAGAAAGCGACAGACCGTGGACAAGGGAACTCGTTGCAGGACATATCGACGCAGGAGAAAAAGCAGAACAGGCAGCAGTGCGGGAAATTGAAGAAGAAATCGGTTATCGCCCTTCAAAAGTCCGTAAACTTTGTTCCTTTTTCACCTCACCGGGCTTTAGCAACGAACAGATTATCCTCTTTGCCTGCGAGGTAGATAATAGCATGAAAACATCAGAGGGTGGTGGATTGGACGAGGAAAATGAAGATATCCTTGTGGAAACATTTGCGGAAGCTGAAATAAAAGAAATGATATCCCGGAATGAGCTCCGCGATGCCAAGACAATTATAGCATTCCTGCATTATTTTAACGAGATGAAATAATCTAGCTTTATTGATATTAGGCTATGGATCTGTTATGTCCAGCTTAAACACCTTGGTTTCCCGGGAGTCATCATCGGGATCCTCGCATAAAAGAAAACTCGTTCTGCCCAGGCTGCGCGAAAAGAAGCTGATCCCCTCAAGTTTATAACTATCAGTAATCTGCTGAAAATCCAGAAGCGAAAAATCATCGAGGGAAAGTCTGCCTATCGCACTTCCCAGAACTTCACCATCATCATAAGTGGAAATCGTGTCTTCAGCTGTACTGAGAAAATAAATATCATTATCAACCAGAGTAGCATCTGTAAAACTAGGGCTCTTACCGGATATTTGCGGAAGCTGAACAGGGAAAAACTCGATTGAACGTGCTTCCCTATTGCGCCAGTTAAACACTTTAAAAACTCCATTCTGCTGCCCGGGCCCGTTTCCGCGATTAAAAAAGAGGGCATTCTCCTTTTCAAATACAACTCCTTCAATATTGAAATCCTCATTATCCATCGCCGCGACTTTAAGCATTTCTCCGTATAGAGATTCCAGAGAATAATGCCCGGTCACAGTCAGATTTCTACTATCGATTTCAACCATATCAAATCGGTTTTCCGCAGAACCGGAACCAAATACAAAATAGAAGTCACCATCCCTTGCAATTGCCTCAAAGTCCGGCTTTTCGCTCTTCTGCATATTCTCCTTAAGGGAATCGCCCGGATGCAAATTGATTTTCTGAAGGCTCTGCTCTTCCAGCGAATAAATATAAAGTACATAAGAATCGTCCGATATGAGAACGAGGCGGTCATTTTCTAATATGATACCGGAAGCTCCTCCGATCCCAAGAATTGCCGCGTGAAGTCCTAGTATGAAGTTTTTCATTCTGTATTAATTGAAATATTGTCTGTTTTCAGCATAAATATACGAGAAAAAGACTTTTTACTGAATCACCACATTGTTAAATCAGTGAACATTTAACCTTCCTCTGGCAATAAAGTACGGATTGAGGAGATTCTCCTTGTTATATTTTACCGGACTATTCTTGCCATAGATTTCTACAGCGCCACCGGCTTCTTCAAGGACAATCTGTGCCGCGGCTGTATCCCATTCCATTGTAGGTGCAATCCGCGGATATAAATCTGCCTCACCGGAAGCAATTACCATAAATTTCAGAGAGCTACCCTTGCTGATAAGAACCGGTTCATTTAATTTCCCGAGATATTCTGAAGTTTCAGTATTCATGTGGGAACGGGAGGAAACGACAACAAGTCCTTTATCATTCATATTGAAGCCACGCACTTGAATTCTTTCCTGATTCTTGTCTCGCTCTGCTTTAAAAGCACCTTTCCCTTTATATGCAAAGTATTCCATATCGAGATCCGGCGCTGTTACTACTCCGAGAACAGCAGTACCTTTATAAAGCAAGGCGATGTTTACGGTAAATTCGCCGTTTTTCTTGATAAATTCCTTGGTTCCATCGAGAGGATCGACTATCCAGCAATAGGAATAAGCTGCTCTTTCAGCATAGCTATCATTTTTATGCTCTTCGGAAATAATAGGAATGTCGGGTGTAATCTCCTTGAGATTCTTTACGATATGATTATGTGAAGCTTTGTCAGCAATGGTCAATGGAGAATCGTCTTTTTTAAGCTCGATATCTTCATCTTTTAAGTTGCGATAAATACCCATAATTTTATCGCCTGCTTCTCTGGCAATTTTGCGGATATCATCCAGCAAATAGCTATAATCTTTCTCCATAAAAATCAGCTGTTCAATAAAAAAATGCGGAGACGAATCACTGACTCATCTCTGCATTTTTTTTTAATCTTTCTTCCTTACAATATCTAAGAATCTGTGCCTGTATTATGCAAGCTCCAGAATGGGATTAGTAGGATGTTGTTGTAGTCAAAGTACTAGCTTATAAATCTTTTGCTTTTTCTACGAAATTGCGTACTGCTTTGGAAATTCTTTTTACGATATCGTAGTCGATTGAATAATACACAAATTTTCCATCTCTCTTGGCATGTAGCACCCCCGCTTTTCTCATTATTCTGAGATGTTGAGATGTTATTGCTTGCTCCATTTTAATCGAACTGTAAATTGTATTCACATTTGTTGTGCCATGTGAATCAATAAAGTCCAGGATCTTCAATCGAAGGGGATGCGCTACGGCTCGGACAAGTTCCAATGAAACCTGGAGCCGCTCATTATTAAAAGTAACCTTCGTCCTTTTCATGCGTTTTCTTAATTCGTTAATGTTTTAGTTTTGACCTCAGGACAAATATGGTAATAATCTCTGATTTATCAAAGGAAAACGCAAGCAAGATATAAAAAACTTTAAGTGTAATATTATAATTTGTTGTGTATCAGTAACTTATAGGCTTGTATTTTTATCAAATTATTTTAAAAAATTTTGGTCTTTTGGTTTTGGTACTTTGGTCTATCCGGCTAATTCCTCGATAAGCTTACTGATTTGTGCTAGTCTGTCTTTATTGAGTGAATAGTAAATATACTTTCCTTCTCGATCGGTATTTACTACAGAAGCTCTACGCAGAATCGCCAGATGTTGAGATGCTACTGATTGTTCCAACCTTAACTTAATATAAATGTCGGTCACAGTCAATGAGTCGTTATCTTCCAGTAATGTAATGATACGCTGTCTCAACTTATGGTTGATCGCTCGGAGGACTAATACAGCCTTCCGCAAATCCGTGTAGTCCAAGTTGATATCCTCAGACCCCTCTCCAAATGAAATTTCGTCTTTATGTTTTCTCATATTTTAAAGTTTAATTCACAGAATACACTTAAGGCATTACCAAAACCGTACCAACTTTTTATATCGGGTAGAAATTTTTTGTGAAACTTTAAAAATTAATGGTTTTTAGTTTATTCTCCTACTGTCTTAAACGCAGATACAGCCTAGAGAGTTCGTTTTGGAACAGTTATATTTGGATTTTTTAAATATATAGGAGCAACATAAGCAATGTCTTGAAAATCCTGTAGGGAATATCTCATTAAAGCCGGCAACAATTGATATTTTGCAGAAATATTGTCAACCGGGAACCGGATATTTCTTTTATCCGGCCACAGTTCAAGGCTCTTTCCCGCACCATCCCCTCCGATATAAATCCTGGGATATTGAATCTGAAGCTCAGAACAGTAGTCTTCATCCAATATCCGGGGACTATCTTCTGTAAGACGGTGCAAGCTACTATCGAATATTGCCGTGTACACCTCCATCCTGCGCGCATCAATCATAGGCATGATATACTCTTCTCCCGGTAAGGAATCTGAAATACCATAAGCCAGCACTTCTAGTGATGAGTGCCCGATTAATGGAATGTCAAGAGCCGAACACATTGCCTTGGCAGTTGCCAGGCCTATTCTCAATCCCGTATATGATCCCGGTCCTAGGGTGATACTGATAGCATCGAGTTCCCTTTTATCGCAAAGAGCCGCATTCATGGCATTGTCTATCGCAATTGTCAGCCATTCACCGTGCCTGTACCTTATGTAGCTCTCCACCAGAGAAGCAATCTGCCCTTCTTTGACAACTGCTACCGAACATATTTCAGTCGATGTTTCTATACATAATATAGTCGGTGATTCTTTTAAAGGCATTATCAGGACTTTTTAAGGATTTTGTTGTACTTCTTCTGATCTTTCAGTAATTCAATCGCAGCGTCAACTTCCTTATCGTTTTTCAGCCTTTGTTTGATTTTTCCATTCTGATAATAGAATCTGCTCATGATTTCCTCTTCGATGAGATCGGTAATCTCTCTTTCGTATCTTGAAAGGCTGTTATCCTTGATTTTCTGTGTCTCTTTCCTGATATTATTCAGTTCTTTGCTCACGTCCTTATAATAGGACTCGTTTTTCAGATTGTCTTCTAGTTGTTCCAGTGTTTTTTCACTCTCAGTCTTATATGTGAATTTCTCCTTGTTGATAAACTTGACAAACTCATTGAAATCCTTAAAAGTAAAATCCGTTTCACCCGGTGCTTGCGGGTGCTTGTTTACATACTCCGTAACAAATTTCATAATCATATTCTGATTCTGCAATTCGCGGATGAGTGGGACATTTCCTGTTTTATCGAGGTAAATGTCCGGCTGAACGCCTCCGCCATCGAGAACTGTACGTCCATTTTCGGTTTTAAACTTAGCGCGGAGCTCATCGGGGATATTCACCGGTTCTCCATCCTTATATTCAACACTCTGAATACATCTTCCACTCGGGATATAATACTTGGCAGTAGTCAGTTTAAGACCGGAGTTATATCCGATTTTTCTCTGATTCTGTACCAGGCCTTTTCCATAAGTGCGATCTCCCATGATTACCGCTCTGTCATAATCCTGTAGTGAGCCGGATACAATCTCTGATGCGGATGCAGACATTCCGTTTACAAGCACTACTATAGGTATATCCAGGTCCATCGGTTGTCTGGTGGTTTTATACTCCTTATCCCAGTCTTTAACTTTCCCTTTTGTGGAAACTATCAATTTGTCCGATGGCAGGAATAGATTACAGATATTTACGGCTTCGTGAAGTAATCCACCACCATTTCCTCTCAGATCGAGAATCAGATACTTAAGCTCAGGATTCTCCGCCTTTAATTCCTTGAAAGCAGAAGCAATATTTGCGGAAGCATTCTGAGTAAAAACACTGAGAACGATATAGGCCACTTCCTTGTCTACCATTCCCTTGAATGGCACATTATGCGTTGTAATATTATCGCGAGGCAGAGTAACATTAAAACTACGCTTTTCTATAGGTCGGTAAATCTCCAGCTCAATATCGTTTTTCATACTTCCCTTGAGAAGAAGACTCAGTTCCTCATCTTCCATTCCCTTGGTCGATTTGTCGGCGATTTTGGTAATCTGATCACCCACTTTCAACTCTTTTCTATCCGCAGCGTGCCCCTTATACAACTCAGTAATAGTCATATAATCATCGATGAATTTCATCTCGACACCTATACCGTCATAACGCCCCTCCGCTATATACTTGGATCGCTCAATAAGATTTTCCGAATAGTACACCGTGTACGGATCCAGGGAATGCATCATGGCGTCTATTCCGATTTTCATCAAATGTCCGGGGTCGATTTCATCGACATAATGCGTATTTAACTCCTTATATATACCGGAGAAAATTTCGAGATTCTTAGTCACCTCAAAGAGCTTGGAATTGTCATTCACCCGGAAAGACATTGTTACAAAGCCCAAAATCAGGATAAGAGGTAAAATTGTTCTCTGGAAAATCTGCTTCATTTTCATTATTCTTTCGTTTTTAACGTATCTGTTGCCGATAATAGTTTACCGAAGGTATTAAACCCCGGCAAGAAAGTTGCGGATAAGCTCCAATAATTCCTTTGGTTTTTCTGCATGCACCCAGTGCCCGGTGTTCAGACTTGTAATTTCTGCCTTCGGGAAAAAATGCCTAATCCCCTCATAATCGTCCGGTTTGACATAGCCGGACTTCTCTCCTCCCACAATCAGTACATCTTTATCGTATTGTGCGTCGATATCAATCGCATCGAGTATTCCCTCATAATCATCATACAATTGCTGCAAGTTGAATTTCCATCTATATCCCCCTTCCGGATTCCTGTCAATGTTTTTCATGAGAAACATACGGATTGCATTTTCAGGTACCTGCTTTCGCAAATGTTCTTCCGCCTCCGACCGGCTCTGTATTTCATCTATCGGCAGGCTGAACATTGCGCTAAAAAATCTTTCGTGGCTACCTTCATATTTTTTGACACCCATATCTATACTGACTACAGACCTGGCCAGCTCGGGATACATAAGCGCAAATGTCAGCGCGGTTTTTCCACCCATGGAATGCCCTATAATATGCGCGCTTTCGAGGTCCTGGTCTTCCATCCATTCCTTCAGGTCCTCAGCCATGGACTTATAATTGTGCTCATCCGTATGAGGTGAACTTCCGTGATTGCGCTGATCTACCAGGTAAACCTCATAATCTTCTGAAAGCATCCTACCAAATGTCTGCCAGTTATCAAGCATCCCAAAGAGGCCGTGAAGTATTATCACCGGCTCCCCTTCCCCAAATTTCTTAAAATTAAGCTCTTTCATAATGAGTAAATAACGGTGGAGGAGATAGATAGTTTAGTGTTGAGGTTTAGACTAAGGCTGAGGTTAAAAAAAGAGGGATCATTAAGCCTGATATGCGAAGCATTGAAGGATTGGTGAGCCCGGTGAGAACCACCACACGGTTCAGCATACTTCGACTCGTACTTCGTACTTGCATTTCAAGGGACCTCAATACAACGCTCAGTACAACGCATGTCAGCCTCCGGTGGAATCCATGCCAAAGCGGTAGCTTACCGATCCGTTACACCAGTCTTACCGATCCGTTCTATCAGGGTTAGCCCCCCTATTTTTACATTGCCTATCTAATATTCATTCATAAAACGCCTTCAGAAAAGTTTCCGCATTAAAAACAGGCAATTCAGACTTAAGGAAATCTTTTTCATTTCTGGTTATTATTACATCACATGAAGAAGCAAGAGCACTATAATATTGGACTGCATCTTCAAAGTCTCGAAACTCGGAATGCAGCGCTTTCTCTATGACTTCATTATTCATTTCTGAGATTACGCACAACAACTTAAACATCCTGAGTTTCCTCAAGGCAATATCCCGTCCTTCATATCTCGTAAGGAGATAATAAGTATTGGTAATTGAAGTTGCACTTGTGTACAGGCTTATCTGTTTTTTATCTGCTAAAGTCATGACTTGGGCGGCAGGCAAATAAAATGGCTTTCTTTTACCTAAGAAGTCCAGGATGATATTGGTATCAAGAAATATCTTTCGCATATCATTGATATTTTTTGTCGAGATATTCCAGATAGTCTTCTCTTGCTTTCTCATCGGTAATATCTGCAGGAATTCCTATTCCGGAGGAAATACTCTTAACAAATGCCGATATTTCCATCTCGTCTTTTTTACTACCAGTAATCGAGGCTAGATAATTTTCAACCAATTTTGATAAACTGACTTTTCGTTCTGCAGCGAGCTGTTTAGCTCTTTCAATGACATCTTTATTGAGCTTTAAAGTTAATTTCTTATCCATTTTACGAAATCCATACGTATAATTAATAAATATCCACACGTACATTAACGATAAAATTCTGTGGAAAGTTCCTTATGCTCTTCTATCGTTAGAGCATATCGATCCATTGTATGGGATTTTTCAAAACAGTAAATAAAAAACACTTGATTTCTTGAACCCGCTTCGGGGTTCAGTCATTTTTTGACATTCTTCCCCCAGTTTCTCCGCCGGAGGTGGTTTACTGGGGTTACGAATCTTCAACCGCTCCGCGGTTATGAGCTTCCTGAAATCTTGAGGGATCTGACTTGTCCTGAAATAGGTTTACACAAAAAAGTGTAAAATGGACAAAGAAAG
>CAYRFF010000015.1:0-43325 GCA_964423575.1 uncultured Saprospiraceae bacterium
CCGCCTATTTACTATAAGAAGCTCAATCATACGTGATTGGGCTTTTTTTGTTTCTACTACTATGTGAATTCTGTATTATTACTTTTCCTTGAATGCTCCGGAGTTATAGTTTATAATTGCACAATGCTTCCCTTTTAAACCTTCTTCTCATTTTTAACCGGCTTGTCTCGGAATGATTATATTTGTGACATGAATGCCATTATAGCTTGTTCGCCTAGTTCTGGTTCTTCCTTGCTGTGTCAGTTGTTAAACAGGCATCCAGAGATTTATTGCGGCCCTGAATCAAATCTGTTTATTTATCCTGATTTATTTAATGATTGGGGCAGTCAGAAGAATAAAATTAATACTAAGGGTAAGGCTATCTTGAATGGATTTAGAAACTTGAGCTTCTATGTGCAACCTAAATTGTTTATAGAGGATAACAGAGGCTTAAATGTTGAGGAGTTAATTAAATCCTCCTCTAGTTTGAAGGAGTTCTCTTCTGCCTATTTAACTAGCTTTAGTAAGGAGTATAGCAAAAGACTATGGGTAGAGAAAACCCCTGCTAATGCTTTATGCTTACCTCTTATTTCCCGTGAATTCAAACAGGACATTATTCTGGCTACCATAGTAAGAGATCCATTTGATTGTATTTATTCTATGTATCGCAGAGGTATGTCTTTATACAGATCTGTAAGTTCTTATCTCTTATATAATGCGCATATTCTTTCAACGAAAGGAATACATCTTATAAAGTATGAAGAGCTGGTTGATAGGCCTGAAGAAATATTGGGTGCTTTTCTTAGGAAGATGAACTTGGCTTATCATCCTGATATGCTGGTCAGTTCAGAGAAAGAAGAAGCTATTCAGATGAAAGGTTGGACTTATGCTGAGAACAGAGCAATAGGGAAGTCAGCAATTGGTAAATTCAGTTCGGCGCCCGCTGAGGTACAATCGCAAATACTCCATGCTATTGATAGTTCTGAGATAAATGAGAACTACTTAAAGCAGCAAAACCTTGAATATCGGAACATAAGAGAAATTGCTAAAGAGCTTGGATATGAACTTACAGAAGAATATAAAGCTCTTTCTAATTCCACGTTTCGCACAAAAATACTAAAGGATCAAGCTAAGTATCTTTTTACAAGATGGAAGTCCGGTGCTTTTTCTTATGGCTTAAACTATCCCGTAGTTATTTCTAATGTCGGTTAGAAGGAGATAGTGACCTTCGTACTCGTTGAACTAATATACTTAATCTGGGAATCTTTCTTGATTTCTAGAGTTTTACCGGGAATATAATGAAGGACTTCTTCTGAACCCGAGAATAAGCCTGACTGACCTGCCCATATCTTTATCCCGGTCAATTCCTCATCTACATAATGGTATTCAGCCTTTTTCATTGCCAATTTCTTGTTGTTACTCAGATACTGAACAAGAATTGCATCTTCAGTCTGGATTGTATCTATATCATAACTTCCGATAAAGCTTGATTTATTTATATCATAATCCCTGAGAGGTTTAAGAAGTTGGGCGTAATCGGGCGAACCCAGGATAATATCATCCACCTCACCATTTAAGGAAGCTACTTTTCTGACCGGATTTCCTTGTTGGTTTAGCAATGTAACTTGATTGTCAATATATTCTGCTAAATTGAAGTAGGGGCTAGAGGCTAGGTCAGACTGCATATCCTCTGTATTGCAAGATAGTAAAACGACTAGAAAGAAGAGAAGAAATGAGTTTAGTTTCATGATTCGATGAGATTCTTTCCGGTCATTTGCTCAGATTTTTCAACACCGAGAATATGGCATAATGTCGGCGCTATATCCGCTAGGATACCGTCCTTAAGCTCAAGCTTTCTTTTAGTATTGGATGCGTAAATGCAAGGCACGAGATTTTTAGTGTGGGCAGTATTTGGGCTGCCATCTTCATTAACCATGTAGTCCGAATTCCCATGATCTGCAATGATGAGCACTTCGTAACCATTATTTAAGGCAGATTGCACAACTTGTCCCATACATCTATCTACGACTGTACAAGCATATTGGGCCGCACTCATAACTCCGGTATGTCCGACCATATCGGCATTGGCAAAGTTGAGGCAGATAAAATCCGGTGCATCTGTTTCAATGGATTTTATGCAGGCATCAGCTATTTGATATGCTGACATCTCCGGTTGCAGATCGTAGGTAGGAACCTTCGGTGAAGGAATAAGTATCCTATTCTCGTTCTTAAATTCTATCTCTCTGCCTCCGGAAAAGAAATAGGTGACGTGAGGGTATTTCTCTGTTTCGGCTATTCTCAATTGGGTTTTCCCCTGGTCTGCCAGCAATTCTCCTAGAGTATCGTGTAGAACATCCTTGGAATAGATAGTATCGATGCCGGTAAAGGTTTTATCGTAAATGGCCATTGTCAGGAAATCAAGATCCAGGGCTTTAGTGCTCTGCTCAGGATAATCCTCCTGGCTGAGCATGCTCGCAAGCTGCCTAGGTCTGTCAGTTCTGAAGTTATAGAATATAACGAGATCACCGGGTCTGATTATTCCCTCGTTTTCCGGGAGGCAACGGTATGCTTTTAAGAACTCGTCTGTTTCGTCATTTGCGTAAGCTTGAGAAATTCTGGTGAGAATATCATCGGTATATTCACCTTCCCCATCCACGAGGAGTCGATAGGCAAGAGCCGTTCTCTCCATACGCTTGTCTCGATCCATGGCGTAGTACCGCCCGATAACCGATGAGAGTTCAGCGTCATATTTATCGAAAACAGGAAGCATTTCCTGAAGATATTTTTTGCCATTAGTTGGGTTACTGTCACGGCCATCCATAAATGCGTGAATGTATTTATGCGGGATTTTGTATTGATCGGACGCTTCCAGCAATGCTTCGAGATGCTTTATGTGTCCGTGTACGCCACCATCACTGAAAATTCCCATGAAATGGACGTTTTGTTGTTCTTTTTCCGCTTTCGCAAATGCTTTTACGAGGTTGGTTTTCTTGTGCAAGTCCCCTGAAGCAATATCATTATTGATTTTTAAGAGATCCTGATATACGATTCTTCCTGCTCCGATATTCAGATGTCCTACTTCTGAGTTTCCCATCTGACCTTCCGGTAAGCCTACATTTGTGCCAAATGTCTTTAACCGGGAATTGGGAAAATTCTGCATATAAAAGTCAAAGAATGGAGTAGGGGTTGTGCGGATTGCATCGGCAGATTCAACAGTACCGATTCCCCAGCCGTCAAGGATCATTAAAAGTGCTTTGCTCATATCGATTTATTCTATGAATAAAAGAATTCTGACGCGATAAAGTTCATGAATTTACACCAAGACTAAAAAGAGCGTAGTCATATTTTACCGGATCACTTTTATCAAACTGTTGCAGATTCTCTGTTAATTCTTCCACAGCTTTCCAGTCGGATGCTTTCCTTTCAAGCAATCCGTACTTTCTGGCTACTCTGCCGACGTGAACATCGAGAGGAATCATCAGCTCTCCGGCACCAATTGATTTCCATAGACCGAAGTCAACATGTTTGCCATCATTTCTTACCATCCATCGCAGAAACATATTAAGTCTTTTACAGGCTGAGCCTTTAGCCGGAGTTGCAATGTGTTTTTGAGTGCGTTGAGGCGCATATTCGGAATCAAAGAAGTACTCATGGAAGTATGTGAGTCTATCTTTAACTGAAGTTGCATTTTTCGGGCTGAATGCCGATTCCAGGCTATCATTTATACTATAATGCTGCTTGAGAAAATGTAGGAAATAAAGACTATCCTCAGGTTGAAAAGTGCGATGCTTAAAGGTGGAAATGCGTTTTAAATCTTTTTCCGTATGATTTATTACAAAATCATAGGGCGCATTATCCATAATATTCAGTAGCTCTTTACCTTTTTTGATGATTGTTTCCCTTCGTCCCCAGGCGAGCATAGCAATCCAGAAAGCTATTATCTCAATATCCTGTAATTTACTGAATTTATGTGGCAGGCTTATGGGATCGCTATCAATAAAACCGGAATGATAATAAATATCAAGCTGTTTATCCAGAAAATCTTTTAACCGGATTAAATCCATTGATAATAAAGTGAAACTTTACTTAAAAGTAATTATACCACAGATTAAAGGAGTAAAAGACTTATAGAGTCTGTTCTACTTCAATAATTTCATAAGCCTCGATGATATCTCCTACTTTAAGATCATTAAAATCCGTAATTGAGATACCGCATTCCATTCCCGTCTTAACCATTCTGATATCATCCTTGAATCGCTTCAAAGAGCTGATTTCTCCCTTGCTTCCTTCTTTCTTAGGGAAGATAACGATACCATCACGGATGATTCTGACGTGTGAGTTTCTGGTGATATGACCATCTCGGACATAACTACCGGCAACAGTACCGATCTTGGAGATCTTAAATACTTCACGCACTTCAACTTCACCGGTGATTTTCTCTTCTTCTTTAGGCTCGAGCATACCTTCCATAGCTGCCCGGATCTCTTCTATTGCCTCGTAAATTACGGAGTAGGTCTTAATCTGAATACCTTCTTTTTCTGCCAATCTTCTTGCACCAAGAGATGGTCTTACCTGGAATCCTATGATAATTGCATCAGATGCAGATGCAAGCATTACGTCTGACTCAATAATCTGTCCTACAGCCTGGTGAATGATATTCACTTGAATAGATTCGATAGATTGCTTGATAAGTGAGTCGGCTAGTGCTTCTACAGTACCGTCAACGTCCCCTTTAACAATCAGATTCAATTCCTTAAAGTTACCAAGTGCAAGTCTTCTTCCGATTTCATCAAGTGAAATACGCTTGGTAGCACGGTTAGTCTGCTCTCGTATAATCTGCTCTCTGGAACTGGCCAGGCTTCTCGCAGCCTGTTCGCTTTCCATTACCTTAAACCTTTCTCCCGCCTGCGGCGCACCGGATAAGCCGAGTAGTAGGGTAGGTTGTGAAGGTCCTACTTCCTCAACGCGTTTTCCTACTTCGTTAAACATTGCCCTCACCTTACCCGCATGTTCGCCTGCAACTACAGCATCTCCGATTCTAAGTGTTCCTTCCTGGATAAGGAGTTTGGCAACATAACCACGTCCTTTATCAAGAGAAGCTTCAAGTACAACTCCGATTGCCGGTCTGTACGGATTGGCTGTTAAATCAAGGAGATCTGCTTCCAGGGTGATTTTCTCGAGTAATTCATCGATTCCTTCTCCTGTTTTGGCAGAAATACGCTGAGATTGATATTTACCACCCCATTCTTCAACGAGGTAATTCATTTGCGCAAGCTCACTAATAATCTTATCGGGATCTGCTCCCGGTCTGTCGATTTTATTCAGAGCGAAGATAATCGGAACTCCGGCTGCTTCAGCGTGTGCTATAGCTTCCTTAGTCTGAGGCATCACTCTGTCGTCCGTTGCAATAATAATTACTGCTACGTCTGTAATCTTGGCACCTCTGGCACGCATCGCAGTAAACGCCTCGTGACCGGGTGTATCGAGGAATGTAATTTTCTTATACTCATCCTCGTCATTTCCTAGAACAACTTCATAAGCTCCGATATGCTGTGTAATACCCCCGGCTTCACCAGCAGCTACAGTCGCTTCCCTGATATAGTCAAGTAGTGAAGTCTTACCGTGGTCAACGTGTCCCATTACTGTGACGATAGGTGCACGTGGCTCCAGATCTTCCGGATCATCTATCCAGTCATCTTCGTCTGTCTGCTCTTCTGCTGAGATAAACTCAACTTCAAAGTCGTATTCAGAGGCAACGAGTTCGATAACTTCTGCATCCAATCGCTGATTAATAGATACTATTACTCCTAGTCCAAGACACTTGGTAATTACGTCGATGGGTTGTACTCCCATCAAACTTGCAAGCTCAGATACTGAAACAAATTCCGTTACTTCCAGAATCATGTTATCTTCAGCCTGTTCCATTTCGGACATAATCTGCTTTTCTCTGAGTTCTTCCTTTTTCCTTCTTCTACGCTCTTTTCTCTTATTGGACTTGCTGGCACCGGAAATTCTTGCACGAGTAGCCTTGATTTTATCATCAATCTCCTTCTGAGTAACTTCCTGTGACTGTGGAGCGTCTTTTTTCCTTCTGCTCTGGACTTTATCAGTTTTAACGGTTTTTCTTTTCCGTCTTCTCTTACGCTTATCTTGTTCTTCAGCAGAAGTTTCCTCTTTGGGTTTGTCCTTGGCTTTCTTAGTAGTCCTCAACCTGGCATTTAGTTTCTCCTGGTCGATTTTACCCATAATCTTAAGGCCTTTAAGCTTTGGCTTGCTGGCTCTTCTTATGGTTTCTACTTCTTCCTTTTTCTCTTCTGGTTTTTCTTCTTTAGCCTCCGGAGCTTCTACTTTCTCAGCTTCAACCTTTTCTTCCTTAACAGGCTCTACTACTTCCTCTTTCTTCTTAGCCTTAGTCTTCTTCTCCTCCTTGACAGGTTCTTTCTCTTCTTTTTTCTCTTCTTTCTTGGCGAGATCAATCTTACCGACAATTTTTAATCCCGGAGTTTTTGTTTCCTTTTCTTCCTGCTTTTCTTCTTTTTCTTCGACCTTGGCTGCAGGCTTCTCTTCCTCTACCTTGGTTTCTTCAATAACAGGTTCAGGATCTTTCTTGACCTCTTTGGTCTCGACTTTAGTTTCCTCTGGCTTTTCTTCTACCTCTTTAACTTCAACCTCAGTTTCTGCTTCCGGTTCTTGTTTCTTCTCCTTGAGGCCACTATCTTTTTTCTTTTCCTGTTCCTGTTCTTTGGATTTTCTTGTGCGCGCCGAACCAATGTCTATTTTATCTGCTGCTTCCTTGATACTAATAGATCCCTCAAACTCCTTGAGGAGTTCTTCGTACATCTCTTCTGTTAACTTGGTGGAAGGTCTGTTATCTATTTCAAACCCACTTTCCAGTAAGTATTCAACAATGGTACTTGTACCGACATTAAGTTCTTTTGCTACTACTACGAGCCTCTTTTTAGCCATTCAGTGTTTTTACTGTTTAAAACTTTAATTTAATGAGAAAAATGCAAGAATCACTGAGAAACCGGATATAAATTAATAAAATCCGGTAAACGTTATCTTACTCTTCCTCATAACGACTACTACTCGTGGAATCTGAATCTTCTTCAAATTCTTCTTCCAATAGAATAATAACCGCAAGTATGGTTTCCTCTTCCAGATCTGTTCTTCTTACAAGTTCATCAACGGAATGGGAAAGTACAGACTTAGCTGTATCGAGCCCTATACTCTTAAATTCATCGATAATCCACTCATCGATTTCATCTTTAAATTCATCTAAATCGACGTCTTCAATTTCGATTTCAATTTCTTCACGTTTTACGTCGATGTCATACCCTGTTATCGCACTTGCAAGACGGATATTGGATCCTCCCTTACCGATAGCCAGTGAAACCTGGTCAGGCTGCAGGAACACAAGTGCTCTTTTCTCTTCATGATCCAACTCTATGTTGGTAATCTTTGCAGGAGTTAATGCACGCTGAATAAATAACTGGACATTATCCGTGTAATTGATAATATCGATATTCTCGTTTTTCAATTCGCGTACAATACCATGTATACGGGAACCCTTCATCCCGACGCAAGCTCCTACCGGATCAATACGATCATCATAGGATTCTACTGCGACCTTCGCTCTGTCACCTGGTATTCTTTCAATGCGTCGTATAGTGATAAGACCATCTTCGATCTCAGGAACTTCCTGTGCAAGTAAATTCTGCAGGAATCTGTTATCAGTACGGCTAAGTATTACCACGGGATTATTGTTAATCATAGTGACTTCCTTAATAATACCTTTAACAGTATCTCCTTTATGATAGAAGTCTCCTCTGATCATTTCCCTGCGTGGCATTAAGAGCTCGTGTCCGGTTGCATCATCGAGTACCAGAAGGTCACCTTTGATAACCTGTGCAACTTCACCGATAATAAGATCTCCCGTACGTTTGTCATAACGCTTGATTTTCTCATCCTTCTCAAGGTCCTTGATACGTGAGCTCAAGGTCTGACTAGCAGCCAAGATAGCTCTTCTACCAAATGACTCAATGGTGAGTAACTCATAACAATCTTCACCTATTTCGTAGTCATCTTCAATTTTCATGGCTTCGCTATGAGAAATCTGTCTCTGATCATCATTGACTTCTCCATCAGGAACAATCTCTCTTACGCGCCATAATTCAAGGTCACCTTCTTCCGGGTTGACAATAACCTCGAAGTTGTCATCCGATCCAAACTTTTTTCTAATAAGTGTACGGAAAACATCTTCCAGGATGCGCAACATTGTGGGACGATCAATATTGGTCCCATCTTTAAATTCTGCAAATGTATCTACCAGACTCATGAATCTATTTCTTAAAAGATATTTTAACTATTGCTTCTTTAATACTATCAAAATCGAGGGTTTTTTCCTCCAGCACTATTTCTTTCTTTTTACCTCGTTTTTCACTTTTTTCTTCGATGACGGTTATTGAATTTTCATTTACCTTCTCCAATCTACCGTGCATTGATTCTCCATCGACGGTTGTTATCTTCAAATCTCTTCCTATGTGTTGTGGAAATTGCCGCAACATTACCAAGGGTTTACTGGCTCCGGGGGATGACACTTCAAGAATGTAATTATCCGGTACCCAATCTGCGTTGTCCAAGGTCTTTTCAAGTTCTCTGGATATCGACTGACAGACGGAGAAATTTATTCCGGAATCACCATCGAGATATATCTGAATGCGATGACTCTGATCCGGAGCTTTTAAATTTACGAGAAAGAAATCCTGATAATTTTCGTCCTTCAGAATTTCCTGAACTAATTGACGTATCTTTTCTTCTCTCACTTTCAATCAAGTTAATAACTAACAAAAAGAGGGAACATTTGTTCCCCCTAAACCGCTTAATCGCTGCAAAGGTATGAATAATTCTCGGTTTTAACAATTTTTAGTATCTACTATGTTAATGTTTTTAAGCTTTCGCAAAACTTTGATGGTCTACAAGTGTGAAATATGTAGTGAAACAACTTAATTGCAGGAGTGCTTGAGCCTTCACTGCAAGGAGATACGATACTTAAATTCTTTACTTACAAGTATAATCTGCAACGAGTATGTATGCTAATTGTGACATATAGGCAGAACAGTAAAATGCCTTAATTCAAAGAAATGATGCATTGGTATAAAGATTGAGAGAGTCTGCTACTATAAAGAAGCCAGAACATAATTTTCAAATTCATAGTATCCGGTTGATAGTAGCGTTTTTCCTGATATTTTATGCTAAGTCGTAAGGCGGATATGGAATTTCCTGATTATGAATTCTATAGAAGTTGAAGTATACCTTACATTTGCGGAAGCATTCATATAATTTCGGTAAACAAAAACAGCTAAAGTGCTTTAACCATACTGACTAATCTGCGTTAAGGATTACGTGGATCGATGATGGAGGGCAAGTGAGATGATGGTTGAAAAGCAAAAGGAGTATAGAGTGACGAAATCAACAAATAATATAAAAGTAATCGGAGCACGTGAGAATAATCTCGATAATGTGTCTCTGGAAATACCCGGAAATAAATTAACCGTGGTAACTGGTATCAGTGGTAGTGGGAAATCTTCACTGGCATTTGATACGATATATGCTGAAGGACAGCGGAGATATATGGAAACTTTTTCGGCTTATGCACGGCAATTTATCGGAGATTTGGAAAGGCCGGATGTCGAAGAAATTACGGGCTTGAGTCCGGTGATCTCAATCGAGCAGAAGACGACAGGCTGGAACCCTAGGTCGACGGTGGGAACGACTACTGAAATTTATGATTTCCTGCGTTTACTGTACGCGCGGATAGGGGATGCGTTTTCCTATGCCACGGGGAAAAGAATGATTCAGTTTTCAGAAGATGAGCTTGTCGAAAAGATTTACGAAAACTTCAATGGCCATAAAATTACCATTCTAGCCAATCTTGTGCGGGGTAGAAAGGGACATTATAGAGAACTGTTTGACCAGATGCGGAAGCAGGGATACCAGAAAATGCGCGTCGATGGTGAAATTATTGACCTTGAACCCAATTATAAGGTAGACAGATATAAAATCCATGATATCGACCTGATTATAGATCGGATTAAGGTGGATGAAAAGAAGATTAAGAGACTGGGACAATCAATTCAGCTGGCTTTAAGACATGGAAATGATGTGATTTCAATTTATGATCATGACCAGGAAAAGGATTTTTTATTTTCAACATTATTGATTGATCCGGAAACCGGAATTTCCTATGAAGCTCCGTCTCCCAATTCATTTTCTTTTAACTCGCCTTATGGTGCCTGTCCTACCTGCAAAGGGATGGGAGAGATAAATGGGGTCAGCCTTGAGAAAGTTATTCCGGATATGACCAAATCGATCCACGAAGAAGGGATTTCTCCATTTGGTAAGGTGAGAGACAATTCAGTATTCCGTCAACTGAGGCAATTAGCCAAGAAATATAATTTTTCCTTTTCGTCTGCTATTGAAGACTTGCCCAGAAAAGCACTGGATGTTATTCTGTACGGAGCTGATCCTGCATGGGCTGCAAAATATGGAGTCGATGATTATTCATACGACCTTGAAGAAGTAGGATTGATTAACTATCTGCAGCAGATATTTGAGAATACCGAATCTCCTAAGCTCAGGCGTTGGGCAGAGGATTATATGGAAAAGAAAGTCTGCTCGGAGTGTCATGGTTATAGACTGAAGAAAGAAAGTCTTCATTATAAAATCGCGGGAAAACACATCGGCGAACTTGCACAGATGGATCTGGATAAGCTTCATCAGTGGCTGGATGAAGTGTGGGATACATTGAATGAGCAGCAGAAGAATATCGGGAGGGAAATATTGCGTGAGGTAAAGGAAAGACTGGGCTTTATGCTTGAAGTGGGACTCGATTACTTAACGCTTGACCGACCCGCTAGAAGCCTGTCCGGTGGAGAATCACAAAGGACTAGACTGGCAACGCAAATCGGATCTCAACTGACCGGAATTACATATATCCTCGATGAACCTTCGATAGGCTTGCATCAGAGAGATAATGATAAACTGACTCAATCCTTGCGGGATCTGGTGAATCTGGGAAATACAGTCATAGTGGTCGAGCATGATAAAGATTTTATGAAGTCGGCCGATTACCTGATTGACCTTGGGCCGGGAGCAGGTGATAAAGGGGGTAAAATTGTCGCGCAGGGTACACCGGATGAAATAATGGAAAGTGATTCTATAACAGGTGAGTTTCTTGCAGGTAAAAGACAAATTAAGATACCGGAAAAAACACGTGAAGGGTCCGGAGAGTTTATTCGGTTAAAAGGTGCTCATGGACATAATCTGAAAAATGTCGATCTTGAAATTCCATTGGCTACGCTCGTCTGTGTGACGGGAGTAAGCGGTAGCGGGAAATCTTCCCTGATCAACGAAACTCTATATCCTATTGTAAGACAAAAGCTGTACAATAGCTTTCAGAATCCGCTTCCATTTGAGTCAATTGAAGGACTTGAGCATATAGATAAAGTTATTGAGGTAGATCAATCACCGATCGGGAGGACACCGCGTTCCAATCCCGTGACCTATACAGGCATTTTTACGGAAATCAGAAAATTATTTGCTGAAGTGCCTGAAGCCAAGATAAGAGGATATCAAATCGGGCGATTCTCCTTTAACGTTAAGGGAGGTCGTTGTGAAGTATGTCAGGGTGCAGGAAAGCGGGAAATTGAAATGAATTTCCTGCCTGATGTGTACGTGAATTGTGAGCGTTGCCAGGGCAGACGTTATAATCGGGAAACTCTTGAAATAATTTACAAGGGGAAGAATATTTATGATGTTCTTTCAATGACCGTGGATGAAGCTGTTGAGTTTTATAAAAGTGTTCCCAAGATCTATCGCAAGTTGAAGCTCTTGCAGGATGTAGGATTGGGTTATATACGACTTGGGCAGCAAGCTCCTACCTTGAGCGGAGGAGAAGCACAGAGGGTTAAGCTGGCCGATGAACTCGGGAAGCGTTCTACCGGACAGACTCTGTATATCCTGGACGAACCCAGTACCGGTTTACATTTTCAGGATATAGAACATCTTCTGGAGGTTATTAATAAGCTGGTAGATAAAGGGAATACCGTTATCATAATCGAGCATAATCTAGATATAATTAAAACGGCAGACCATATCATAGATTTGGGTAAGGAAGGAGGAAGAAACGGGGGTGAAATTTTATTTGCCGGAAGGCCGCGAGATCTTATAAAACTAAAGGATGAAAACTATACTGCGCATTATCTTGCTATGGAATTCATGAATGATAAATAAAAATAATATATTTTTGCGCCCGGAAAGTATTAAGATTGAGAAAGTATCGTTAAGAATACGATGAAAGGATATATGAAGGAATTATTGGGAATATTGTGCGTAGGACTCTTTGTGGGGTTTCTGACTGTGGAAGGAAGTGCACAGAAGGGCTGGGAAGTAGGAGGTAATATCGGTATGTCACATTATTACGGCGACCTGAATAACGAGTTTGATTTATTTCATCCCGGGGCTTCTGCCGGCCTCAGAGGGCGGTATAACTTTAATAAGCGTATCAGCGTCCAAATGGGTGGGAATTATATTTTCCTGCATGCGCGTGATGAATGGGCGGATAATAAGTTTCAGCAAGCGAGAAATCTAAGTTTCAGATCTCATACCGCAGAGGCATTTGTAAATCTTGAATTCAATTTTCTTGAATATATTCATGGTTCTTATGATGAAGGCTTCTCGCCTTATGTGCTGGCGGGTTTTGGCCTGGTAAGGATGCAACCGCAAGCAGATCGCATAGAAGATGGTAAACGCGTGTGGCATGACTTGAGATCACTGGGCACCGAAGGACAGGCAATCGGGGATGAATACAATCTCTTTAATGGCAGTCTGATGTTTGGCGTGGGACTTAAGATAAGTATGAGTCGTCACTGGAGCATCAATGTGGAGTTGAGTGGCCGTTACCTGTTCACCGATTATCTGGATGATGTAAGTACAGTTTATGCCGATAAAGATGAGCTGCGCAGTATGCGAGGGGAGACCTCAGTTTTTTTCTCGGACAGATCGATTCCGACAGATAAGTACCCATATATAGGTGAAGTGGGCAGGCAGCGCGGAGATTCCGGCTCCAATGATATGTATTCTATACTTTCTGTAGGAGTTATGTATTATTTTGCACATATTCGTTGCCCGGAGGAATCCAGGTGGTTTTAAGATAAAAGGAATGACTAAACATATTACGATTGAAATACAGGCCCCGGGAAGAGGGTTTCACATTATAACATCTGAGATAATGGAGCATTTGCCCGAGCTTCCGCAAATGGGTTATTTTATGGCATATATCAAGCATACTTCTGCCGGATTATGCATAAATGAAAGCTTTGACTCTGATGTGCTGCACGACTTTGAGTTGTATATGAATGAAATTGTACGAGAAGATATGCCGGGGTTAAAACACACAGTGGAAGGCCCGGACGATATGCCATCTCATGTCAAGAGTAGTCTTGTAGGGCACTCGATTTCGATTCCCATCATTGACGGAAAACTTGCGATGGGAACCTGGCAGGGAATTTATCTCTGCGAATTCAGAAATAACCCCAGGCCGCGGAGTATCATACTTTCAATCCTCTCCTGATGATAAGAGAAGTTGACATAGACAGGGCTTATGCGTATTGCAAGGGCGGCCTGACATCTGCACAGAGACAAAACGTTGAGAAACGTGTAGAAGAGGATGAAAACTTTGCTACTCTTGTCCGTGATATCCAGGAATTATTTAAATCTACTGACGAAGCAAAGGTCGATGCAATCGTTCAGTCGTGGAAATTGACTAGAGTCAATGTCCCACAGGACAAACTGAAGCCGATTGAAAAAATTATGTTTAATAAAAAGCCGGATGAAGCTGAAAGCGAACTCGCTCGACTTTTGGTTGAACTTGATAAGAAGAAGAGGCTGCAGAAAATGTATATGCTGATAGCTTTGATTTTCATCGTTCTTATACTTATCTTTCTTGGTTTGCGATACCTTGCCTAGTCTGGGAAAGCAACATTTACATAAATTTTAAATTATCTGAAATAAAGGCGACCGGTTTTTACAACAGAAATGACTTAATCCGGGTCTTTCTTATATCGGTACATGTATTGTACCTTTGATTTAAATTAAGCTCTGGATGGAACAGATTGACGAAAAGAAACAGGAAAAGGAAAAAGGAAAAGTATCGAAGGAGAGTCTGAAAAGATCTTTGTTTCTCTATAAATATATAAAGCCTTATCGCTGGCATTTTATAGGAGGCTTGTCTATTCTCTTTTTCTCCCGACTTGTCTTTATGGCTTTCCCTTATCTTGCCGGATTATTGATAGATATCGCACAAGGAGAGTCTGAGCTGAATGTCTCTATTTACTCAGTAGCTCTAGTCTTGTTGGGAGTGCTTATTGTTCAGGCCCTTCTTTCCTATATGCGTGTCATGCTGTTTGCTGTAGTGAGTGAAAAGGGGCTAGCCAAGCTACGGGAAGATTTGTTCAGTAAGCTGCTTTCACTGAAGTTATATTTCTTTGAAGAGAATCGCAGTGGAGCACTTGTGAGCCGGGTTACCGGAGATATTGAAAAATTATATAATATATTAAGCTCTGTTTTAGCAGAGTTTATAGGTCAGGTTGTCGTTCTTCTTGCCGGAATTGTATTCCTGTTTGTAACGACGCCTAATCTAGCACTTACCATGTTTCTATCATTTCCATTCATTGTTATCGGTGCGATTTTCTTTGGGAGATATATACGCCGGTTGAGCAGAGAAAGACAAGCTGTTCTTGCGGAGTCCAATAATGTGCTCTCTGAGAGTGTTCAGGCAATCGATATTGTTAAAGCTTTCACCAATGAGCAATATGAGAGAAAACGCTACAGAAATTCACTGGATGAAATGGTTAAGGTTTCCCTGCGATATGCGCGCAGTCGGGGGCTGTTTACCGTCTTTATCATCACCCTGTTATTTGGTGCTTTATTCTTTATCATTTTTAAGGCAGCACTGATGGTGCAAGCAGGATCGCTTACTGCCGGTCAACTGATTTCCTTTGTGTCCTATACAGCATTAATAGGAGGGGCAATTGCAAGTATAAGTAGCTTCTACACCCAGATACTCGGTGCTATAGGAGCGACTGAGCGCGTCCGCGAAGTGCTTGAGGAGGAACTCGAACTGGAGATGCCCGAATCTGATGAAAGAAACTTTGAGCCGATTAAGGTGTCAGGCAAAATAGAGTTTTCCGATGTGTCTTTCAGGTATCCTTCAAGAGAGAATACTCCTGTACTGAAGAATGTATCCTTTACGGTCGATCCCGGAGAGAAGGTAGCCTTGGTGGGCTCCTCAGGTGCGGGAAAGTCGACTATTATGCGCTTGCTGTTGAGATATTATGCGGATTATGCGGGAGATATTATGCTGGATGATACTGCCATCGATTCTTATCCGATTCAGGCCTATCGTTCGATACTGGCTGTTGTGCCACAAGAAGTACTGTTGTTTGCCGGAACCATCCGGGATAATATTCTATACGGCAACCCCGATGCTACGGAAGAGGAAATAATATTGGCAAGTAAACAGGCCAATGCGCATGATTTTATAATGAGCTTTCCGGAAGCTTATGAGACTATGGTAGGGGAGCGAGGTGTGAAATTGTCAGGTGGGCAAAAGCAGAGAATTGCTATTGCCAGGGCGATTTTAAAAAATCCCACAATTCTCTTATTGGATGAGGCGACTTCTTCGCTCGACACAGAAAGTGAGTCTGAAGTTAAAATTGCTTTGGACAAATTGATGGAAAATAGAACTTCTATAATAATTGCTCACAGGCTTTCTACTATCAAAGATGTGGACAGGATTTATGTACTTGATAACGGTGAAATTGTCGAATCAGGAACGCATGAAGAACTAGCCAATATCCCGGACGGAAAGTATAATTCGCTTGCAAAATTGCAGTTTCAGGAAATGGTTAAAGAATGAAAATTAATCCGATAATCATTGCGCTTGGCCTTGCCTCAATTATTTTTGGGACGATAATTCTGTATGTAAAACAGTTTCCACTCTTTTCTTCAATAGTAAACCGCACTGTCTTGTATTATCAGGCCGGAATAATTGCACTTGTACTATTTGGTCTGTTACTGTACGTGCTTTTTAAAATAGATATGGGATTGAAGGCACTGGAAAAGGCCAAAATTTCTCTTTCCGGTATTTTTGTCTGTATCGTTTTGAGTCCTCTGATTCTGATTCTGATAAATAAAATATCGGTGAAATGTGATGTACATCAGGCCGTTGCGGTGGAAGTGCGACAGTCTATAACACAGAGATTTGGATTTCTTGAAGACAAGGAGAATAAGAAACCTGATTTTATGGACGTTTATTTTATAAATGAGGATGGTCAAAGATTGAAGATACGTAAGCATTCACCATTTACTCCGATTGAAAAGCAACAGCGATTCAGTTATGAGAAATGCAGAGGATTGACTAATTTACAATGGATGAAATTACCAGAATAACAATGATGAATAGTAAGAAAACTAAGATAAATTTAATTATCGGATTAATGTTGATTTCCTTTGTATTTGCGTTTGATAGTACTGCGCAGATAGGCTTGGGAAGAGTCGCAGGAATTGACTTTTATCAGCATCATCGCATACCTGATTATAATGGAATTAAAGGACATAGCACCGGTAGTGCAGTAGCTAACATCGTCCTGGGGCCAAAGGTATGGGTAGGTGGTAGAGCTTTTTCGGTATCAGCTGAAGCTGCTGTTTCTTTTGCGCCATTTGCGTTTGATACGGGAAAATTCCGCGGAATGGGAGTTGTGAGCTTTCCTATTTCAGTTGATCTGAATTTTCTGGGTCTGTCAGGCTTCTCAGTGAAAGCCGGGAACGGTTTTTCATTGGGAGGAGGTATAAGTTTTAACAAGGCTGACTTGTACTTCGTCAATGCGCAATATGAAGCCGAGCGTGATAAGAGTTTCTACAAAGTCTATTTTGGGCAGATCGCGTATGGAGTCGGGAGCGGGGGCAATGATGTACGCGTGTATGTGCGTTATGGACAGGGGGAAAACTCGTCTTATCTTTTAACAACCGGAATCCTCCTTTCTACTAATTATATAACCGGAAAAAAGAAGCCTTTAGGTGAGTAGTAGTCACGATAAAAACAAGCTATATTCTCTCAAGCCTTATAATACTATGGGGGTTGCCTCTTGGTGTCCGGAATTTGAGACCGTTTCATCGGAAGAGACACTGCTACCCATCATTGAGAAAATTAAGTTCCCGTATTTTGTATTGGGAGGAGGTAGTAATATCCTCTTACCGGAGATGTTTGAGAAATCGATACTACATAACACAATCAAGGGAATCGAGATTGTTGATGAGAAATCTGATGAACTTACAGTAGAGGTTGGCGCTGGAGAGGTATGGCATGACTTTGTTCGCTGGGCAGTTAATAATGAATACTATGGTGCAGAAAATCTATCTCTTATTCCCGGGACTGTAGGCGCAGCACCTGTGCAGAACATAGGTGCTTATGGTGTTGAAGTTAAGGATTTTCTGACTTCCGTCAAATATTGTGATTTGGAAACCGGAAAATGGCACTGGATTGACACGGAGGATTGCGCATTTGGTTACCGGGACAGCATTTTTAAAAATTCCTTAAAGGGAAAGACCTTTATAAGCAGAATAAGGGTGAAGCTTTCCCGATACCCTCAATTCAATCTTGAATATGGTCCTTTAAAAGAACTGGAAGGACAGAAGGGCTTGACAGCCAAGATTGTAAGCGACGCGGTAATAGCAATAAGACAATCCAAATTGCCGGACCCGGCGGTTCTGGGAAATACGGGCTCCTTTTTTCAAAATCCTGTCGTAGAGAAATCATTTGCGAAAGCGATAAAAGAAAAATATCCTACAATGCCTTCTTATCCCATCGATTCACATCATGTGAAAATTCCTGCTGCCTGGTTGATTGAGCAGGCGGGATTCAAGGGAAAAAGATACGGAGATGTCGGATGCTATGAAAAACATGCACTTGTAATTGTAAATTACGGTGAAGCGAGTTCTGAAGACATTAGACAGCATGTAAATAGGGTACAAAAAGGCGTTGAGTCCCGGTTCAGGATATTTCTGCATCCCGAGGTAAATATTCTCTAGCCGTAAAGTCAAAGTAATTAATCCCGATAAGCCGGATCATCTTCAGGTACTTCGTAGTCTTTACCGGACTTCCCAAATACTGAAACGTGGATATATCTCTTGGGATTCAGACGAAGATCTTGTAGCAATAAATCCAGATTACGCGTACTTTTATTTAAGTTGTCGTAGAGCGATTCATCGATGACAAGCTTGCCCAAACTTCCTTCGCCGTTATTAATTGCGGTAATAAGTGCATTAAGCTGAGTAGCGGTTTCCTCCAGTGACTCTATCACCTCGGACGAATTTTTAATTACTTTATCGGCATTGCTCGCGATACCTTGAATATCTGCATCTTTTAGATCCTGAGTTATTGCAGCAATGTTTCTCAGCATCAAGTCAATTGTTTCGCCTTCCTTGTTGAGATTCTGGGCAATCCCGTCTATATTGTCAAATATGCTAGGCAGTGTAGTGTTGAGATTCTGAATTAACTTATTGATTCCTATCGCCGTCAATTTCAGATGCTCAATGCTCAATTCAATATCTTTCACTGATTTTCCTATGCCGTCTCTGTCTTCAGAATCCTTTAATGACTTATCCAGCGTATCGATGAATTGCTTAAGCCCGGAATTCAGAGAATTCATATATGCATCAACTTCATCTACTCCCAACATCGACTCTACCAGGCCTGAGGATGTTCCCTCGAGCTTTGAACCGCTTTCTAGACAGTCTCCTTCACGACATACACCATTGAGCTTGAGATCGACACCCTTGCTGCCCATTAATGAAATGGTGACGATATTTGCCATGGATCCGGGTGGTACTTTTATTTCCTTTACGACTGAGAAAGTTACTAGGAGCGTATTGTTGTTCTCTTCATTGAGTTGAATATCCAGAACGGAACCAACCTGGAAACCGTTTATGAGGACGGGATCAGACTTGCTGAGTTGATCTATGAAATTATACTCAGCGATAAAAATATTGTCATTTCTGAATATATTTTCCCCTTTTAAATACTTATAACCCCATATTGAGGCAGCTATGGTGATAATAGCAACAAGTCCAATAAGAGCTTCTCTGGATATCTTCATATATGCTTTATTTCCTGCAAAGGTAAAAAATATCTCCTACCTAAATTGAAAAACTTTCCCGGATATAGGAATTTTCAGTTTTTGAGTTTAAGCCGGGATGAAATAATTTTTTTAATTCCCTATCTTAGTTATGAACGCATCTTTATATCCTATGGTATGTACAACATTTAATTGATTGCGGGCTTCGTCGGCTTCTTTGAATGAACCACACAGATATTTATACATCCCATTGCCTTGTTTTACTGTCACATCCTGGAATTGAGAGTATATCTGGTGCGTTTCCGGAATTTCATTACTCGTGGCAAATAGTTGTATTGCGTATGTCTCAGAACCTTCTATTACAATATTACTTACGGTAGGCGCTTCAACGAGTTCCTGGCTTTCTACAGTCTTGCTTACTTTCTCGGCGATGAGCTCGGCTTGTATTTTCTGTTCTGTACGAGTTGAGTTGAGATAGTTGATGTAGTTATCCAGAGCATTTACAAATGAACCGGCAATTTCGTCCTGGCCTTTTTCGCTGACTAAGTATTTTTCTTCGGATTCATTGGATAAGAAACCGATTTCCACAAGTACACTAGGCATGGTAGTTCTTCTAAGGACCAGGAATCCCGCTTGCTTTACACCGCGTGACTGGCGATTGCAGGACTGTACAAACTCATGCTCGAGATAATTTGCGAAAGCTATAGAATGCTCCAGATGTGCATATTGATACATTGACTGGATGATATAATTTTCAGGGGAATTGGGGTCGTAATCACCGTAGGTCTCTTCATAATTCTCCTCAAAGAAAATTACGGAGTTCTCACGCATCGCAATATCTAGATTTTCCGCTGCTCTATGGAGTCCCATCACATACGTTTCGGTCCCTTGGACGTGATCTTTTTTTGGGACAAAATTACAATGAACAGATACAAATAAGTCCGCATGTGCATTATTGGCAATTTCAGCGCGTTCATGTAGTGGAATAAAAACATCGGTCTCCCT
Organism: uncultured Saprospiraceae bacterium; assembly: GCA_964423575.1. Lineage (GTDB taxonomy): Bacteria > Bacteroidota > Bacteroidia > Chitinophagales > Saprospiraceae > CAYRFF01. The sequence goes on from CAYRFF010000015.1 coordinate 20,181, forward strand.
GGTGTAAATAATGTTTATCTGCGGATATTTTTCTTTTATTAAATTACCTATCCGCATGCTCACCTGCAATGAAAGATCCTTCTCTTTGCTCAATTTTCCACTAGTTCCATGATCTTTTCCTCCGTGACCTGGATCGATTACGATAGTTTGTATATTTTCGCTGTATGAAAGTGGATGGTTATATGTACTTTTGTCCTTTGCAGGCGGATTTTTCTCGTTTACAGGATTGTTGAGAAGAATCAGCGGCAGATCTTCAAGTAAATAGCTGGTTGACATGGCCTCCGCGTTTACATGTAGATACAAAAAGGCGACAAATGTCGTTACTATGTAGAGAAATCTGTTCATGGTTGCAAAATACTTATATATTATAAATATTCATAATGTAAAGAATGTTTTCTTTCAGCTAGTTATAAATAATTGGCTGACGGTATTGCTATCTCTTATTTTATGGTTTATGCTTCCGCAAATTTCTCTCGCCGGAACCCAGACAAGAGAAGGTTTAGATGAATTTATTTCCCTGTCTTATTATACATCAGACACAATCCCGCCGGATTTAATTCCAATGGACAGCACAGCCGTTGATACATTGGACATGAAAAATCAGCCTGAATCTTACAATATTTCTGAAAGTGCAATTCAGGAAGCCATTACATTTGAGGCAGAAGACAGCCTGTCTTTCAATAACGTTGAAAAGGGAATTGAATTATACAATAGAGCTAAGGTAGTTTCCGGTGTACTTAAATTGGAAGCGGGTTATATAGGTCTGGATATGGAGGACAACATCGTGCATGCGCGTGGAGTGCCTGATAGTGTGGGTGTTTTGTCTCAATTCCCGGATATGTACATGGAAAGGGAAAATTTTAAGGCGAGGGAATTAAAATATAATCTCCGGAAAAGCAAGGGGATAATCATCAGCAGTTATCGGGAGCAGGATGATTTATATATACGGAGTGCCAAGACAAAATTTGTAGAAGAAGGGGAGGATAGAGTGCTCTACAATGCGGATGGTATTATTACCTCCTGTGAGCACCCCGAGCCTCACTATGGTATACGATCCAGGAAGCAGAAGCTTGTCCTTGACAAAATAGCAGTTATCGGCCCGTCCAATATAGAACTCGGAGGAATTCCGACGCCTTTATGGTTGCCTTTTGGGTTCTTTCCTATTACTGCAGAAGGAACAACGGGGATTATCTTCCCCAAGGATTATGAGTATTCACCGTCCCTTGGTTTTGGCTTAAATAATGTAGGCTATTATTTTCCGATTAATGATCACGTCGATTTAATAGCAAGTACGGACATATATCTGCGCGGTTCTTTCAGAGTGTCTCTGGAAAGCAGGTATTCCAAAAGATACAAGTATTCCGGAGGTGCCAGGATAAGTTATGCTTCAATTAAGCAGGAAATTATTGACAGAGAGGCTGGTGTAATTAAGGTGAAACGTTCTCCTTCTTTCGGTATTACGCTGAACCATAATCAGGATCAGAAAGCGGATCCTACCAGGAAATTTGGAGGTTCTGTAAACATCGAGACCAATAATTTCCGTAAGGATAACTTTAATGATGCGCAAAGTGTCATACAGAACAGCTTGAGCTCCAACCTGTCCTACTCGCAGCAGATGTTCAATAACAATGCAACGTTTACTGCTGGGCTTGCACATAGCCAGAATACCGCAACCAATGATATTACATTGTCATTTCCCAATGTGAATTTGAATGTGCGACGCTTATATCCGTTTAAAAAGAAAGCCAGAATAGGGAAAGAGAAGTGGTATGAAGGTCTTAGTTTTAAGTATGACGGAGAGTTTAAAAACACCGTAAATACTAAGGACACATTACTTCTTACGAGAAAAACACTGGATACTTTGAGATTTGGTGCGCAGCACAAGTTTTCTTCAGATCATACTTTCAATATTTTTAAATATATAAATGTTCGTCCGTCGGTGAATTTCAGCTCTGCTTGGTATCCGGGTAGTATACATAAGGAGTTGAAAGATGAATATCGTATAAAGCATGATACCATTCGTAATAATGATGGAGATATTCTTGGAATAAAAGCAGATACACTGGAATACGGGATAGTAGAGAAGACAAAAATACAAGGCTTCAAAACTCAGAATCTCTTTAATGCTCAACTTGCCTTGAACACTACTTTGTATGGGACATTGCGCTTTTCCAAGGGCTGGTTACGCGGATTGCGTCACGTTGCCAAGCCGTATTTCAGTTTTGATTATACACCGGATTATGGAAAATGGGGTTACTTTGATGAATATGTCAATGACCTACGAGCTGATAAAGCAAGGAATATCCGATATTCTATCTTTGAAGATGGAATCTTTAGTCAACCCCCCAATATTGCCAAGCTAGGCTTAAGTTATGGTATCGACAACGTTTTCGATGCCAAGATTTTTTCAAAGAAGGACTCGACGGAAAAGAATGTGAAACTCCTTCCCAGACTTGGAATCAGGAGTGGATATAATTATATCGCAGATAGTTTCAAGATGGCTCCCGTGGTATTTAATGGGAACTTCTCATTGTTCAGAAGCCTCTCCACAGTAACCTTTGAAGGTGGCTTCAGTATGTACGACAGAGATTCCACAGGCCGAGTTATTGATGAATATTTATGGGATAATGACAAGGGTTATTTGAGATTTGAAGGCTTTAAAGTTCAGCTTTCAACTAATATTTCTGTACGGCAAGTACGTGATATAATTGCAGATGCATTTGGCATGAAAAAGGAAGATAAAAACTACAGCGATGGGGTGGCATCAGTTTTTGATAGATTGAGTATTAATCACCATCTCCAGATGGCATACGAGAGGAAGATAGATCGCGATACTTTCTATATTAACTCTCATGAAATAAGTATTGTAGGAAATATCCAGCTATCGCCTAACTGGAGTATTAATGTGGGTAGAATAGGTTATAGTTTTCAGCAGAAACGCATCACTTATCCCGACCTGGGCTTTACGAGGAATTTGCACTGCTGGAATATGTCTTTCAGCTGGCAACCTCAACGTGGTTCATATAATTTCTTCATCGGCGTAAATCCTGGAACGCTTGACTTTATTAAGGCGCCGTACAGACGGAATCAATTTGACCCCTCGCAGGCCTTTTTCTGAGGTAGAATTAATAGATAAACAGCTTTTTACTGAAATATGCTTTACTGTTTTCCGGACTGAATCTAATGAAATATATTCCGGGATTTATTAAGTAGGTTGGTATTAGAGCTGAGTGTGCATCCTGAACTTGTGCGTGATAGATTTCCTTTCCGCTTATATCGTATAAATGTATTTTTCCACTGAGGAATTGATTGCTGTCACCGGGCCTGAGGTTGATATAATGAGGAGCCATTTCAACTTGAATATCGGGAAGCGACAATTTATCAGAATCGGAACAAGCACTGCTATTACCCATGAAGGCAGGGTAGAAATCTGCTATGATGCTTCTCATTCTAGCTACTTGGCCTTCCGTGAAAATTTTCCAACAGGATTCCGGTGTATAGTTCATGTAATTGAAGAACATATCCGGGGAGCCACAACTTTCCGAATAAACACAGTCATAGAGAGGTTTTTCTTGCAATGGCGTATCATCGATATAGTCATCATATTCACAGCCTTCTTTCTTTCCCCATAAATGATATAAGCCTAGATAATGCCCTGTTTCATGTACTATTGCCAGCCCGAGATTCCTTTGCGGGTAATTATTTAGATAGTCGATATTAATTATAACTCCTTCTTCTTCCTCGTAATACGGCTCTCCAGGTATTGTTGATTTCCCGATGATATCTCCTGTTTCGCATATCCAGATGTTCATGTATCGATTAATATCCCAGGCATCACTTCCTCCAAATATCTCATAATGTGCTGCAATTCTGCTTTGATCCATAAAACTGGTACCGATTTTCTCCATAGTAACCCGCTTGCGGACTATTCCATTTGTCGGCAAGCCGTCCGGGGTTTCAGTAGCCAGGCAAAACCTGATATCCGCTTTTCCTGGGGTATATAAATCATCGCCGAGCTTGACCGGGTTATCGGATTGCCTTTTGCTAAAAGCTCGATTGAGAATATCCATCTGATTGCGTATGACTGACTCGTTTAGGTTTTGATTTTCAGTGCGGTAGAGTATGTGAACAACGACAGGAATGTATATTGTCGAAGAACGAGATACAAATTGCTCGTTCGATAATTTGCCGTAAGGCGAGAATGTAAGCTTACGCAAATGTTGCTCTTGTGCTTGCGCTACTATCTCATTGCCACAGGCATATTGAGCAATACCGACACTGAAATCGAATATTATCAGGCAGAGGATCAGACTTAAAACATAAACCTTCTTCATCTCAGCTAATTTCATCGGGATAAAGGTACATAAAGCGATTAAGCTCCGCAATCGACATTCCCGGTATAATTATAAATTACCGGAGATTTGTCATTTCAGGAGCTGACATAAGAGATTCTATGTAAAGAAACTTTACAAAATCCGAAGCTTATACTTGAGTCAATAAACTGACGTCTATTCGATATCAATCAGTTTAAAAAGATTGGTCAGATCAGGAGATAGAATAATCTCTGTCCTACGGTTTAGTGCTCTGTTTTCCTTGGAATCATTGGGTACGACAGGCGCGTAAAATGCGCGTCCTGAAGCAGTTAACAATGTTGGGTTCACTCCATGGTCCTGTAGCACTCTGAGTACGGATAAAGATCGTTCGGTACTTAACTCCCAGTTTCTCTTGGTCGAGCCGACATCATCTGTATGGCCTTCTACTACGATGTTGATATTGTTGTTATCCTTGAGTACAAAAGCCAGTTTTTCCAGCGCTTCGATTCCCTTGTGATCAATCTTGTCACTTCCGGTTGCAAAAAGCAGATTCTGACTGAGCGATACGTACACCTTGCCATTTTTTTGCTCAATGGTTAAGTCCTCTTCCGGGAAATCCAGTAAAGCTCTGCTTATCTGATCTTTCACAGCTTGAAGTTCAGACTGTTGCATGGTAATCTGATTTTGTAGCTTACTTATTTTTTGCTCTCTTTCAGCAATGCTCTCCTGTAGCTTCTGGAGATCTCTCTCTTGTCTCTTTAGTTCAAGTGAAAGATCGTACAGTTGAGTTTCTTTATCGTTTAGTTCTTTTTGTTTTACAACGAGTTCGCCCGACAAGCTTTCCTTTTCTTCCGATGTGATGCGCATTAATGCCTTGTTGTCTTCAAGGAGGTCGTCATAGTCTTCCTGGAGGCGCGTACGTGCAGCCTTTAAATTGTCAATCATTGAATTGGCCTCGGCCAGATTTTTCTGATTGTTTTGGAAATCGCTTTGTAGCGCCTGATATCTTCTCATGAATTCATCATGGTCGGCTGCAACTTCTCTCAGTCGAAGGACTTCATTTTTTAAGCTGGTTCTTGAATCTTCCAGTTCTGTATATTTCTTTTTGCTTACGCAGGAAGTAAGCGCTAGACTTAAAATAAGTGCTATGAATAGGCTGTATCTCATTGAATTATAATTTATGAAAATTAATAATATATACTTAATGACAAAGTTAGTCATTTATTTCAATGAATAGAAAACTAATTATACAATTGTGATTTTTCAGCCAATTTAGCGTAAATATTGTAGATGTTCTGTGATTTTACCATACTGAAATTACCGCCGTTGCTTTCAATCTTTGGTAAATTCTGCACCTGGAATTGCGGTCTGTCATTTTTATACAGCAGTACTGCAGAAAAGGTGACTAATACGACGATTGCGGCAATTTTCAACAGGGGCATAAGAGCGAAGATCGTAAATCCCTTTTTCTTATGAAGCTTAGTATTAATCGTCTCCCAAGCTTCTGATGAAGGTTGATAGCGATAATCCTGCGCTGCCGTTTTAAATAAGTTGTCTATATTTTTATTCTCGTTTTCCATCACATATACTTTGATAAACCCGGATAATTAATTTTTTCCAGTAACTCGCGTAGCCTTTTACGCGCCATAATCAATTGCGACTTGGATGTATTTATTGAGATTCCCAACATCTCCGCAATTTCCTTGTGTTTGTAACCTTCGATAACGTATAGATTAAAAACCGTTCTGTATCCCTCAGGCAGTGCATCGAGTAATTTCAGGATTTCGTGTTCCATCATGGAATCTTCTACCATTGCCGGAGAAATAATGTCAATTTCATCTTCGCTGATATCCGTTTGCGTTTTTTTCTGCTTTCGCAAATGCATGAGAGCTTCGTTGACGCATATCTTTTTAATCCATCCCTCAAAGCTTCCTCTCTCATCATATTGATCGATCTTTGTAAAGATTTTCATAAATGTTTCAATGAGGACTTCTTCAGCTAGAGTTGGATTTTTCATATAGCGCATACTGATACCCATAAGTACAGACTTATACTTGTCGTACAAGAACTTTCTGGCAGTTTCATTGCCTTCTTTACATTTTCTGATAAGTTCTTTTTCAGTCACACTATATACTTTAAACATAGTAAATGAAATTTTGACACTTGTGTTGACTGCACTTCGTTCAATGAGTAAAAATAATCAATTGCTACATACTGAAGATGCAGAATGGAGATGATTTGGTGTACCGACTATCAATAATGTAAAAATGCCTGCTGTTATTGTTTAAATCTGGTTCTTATCTCAATGTTACAATCAGAATTTGACGCAAGTCAGGCAAATGAACCAAGTAAATATTTTATTGTTGGATAAAGCTGCTATTTTTGTATTTTATTTAAGAAATCTATAGAAATGACTATATCAACGCGTTATAATCCGTCGATCACGGAGGACAAATGGTATAAATACTGGATGGATTCCGGTTATTTCAAGTCTGTTCCGGATGAACGGGAGAGTTTTACGATTGTGATGCCACCGCCTAATATTACGGGTGTTTTGCACCTGGGACACATGTTAAATAACACGATTCAGGATGTGCTTATACGTCGTGCGAGATTGCAAGGTTATAATGCTTGCTGGGTTCCTGGAACCGACCATGCTTCTATTGCTACTGAGGCAAAAGTTGTACAATGGCTCAGAAATGAAAAAGGGATAAAGAAACACGATTTAACCCGTGAGGAGTTTCTTGAATATGCCATGCAATGGAAAGATAAGTACGGTGGAATTATCCTGGATCAGTTAAAGAAAATAGGAGCTTCCTGTGACTGGGATAGAGAGTCCTTTACCATGGATGAAAGCCGCTCCAAGGCTGTGAATCACGCTTTTGTAGATTTATATCGCAAGGGTAAACTATACAGGGATCATCGCATAGTTCACTGGGATCCCGAAGCGCTTACGGTTCTGTCCAATGAAGAAGTTCTCCACTTTGAGGAAGATGGACATCTATACTACGTCAAATACGTAATTGAAGGAACAGATGACTATCTTGAAGTTGCGACTACGCGTCCTGAAACGATTTTTGGAGATACTGCGGTTGCAGTTCATCCTGAGGATTCGCGCTATCAGCAGTTTATCGGAAAAAGCGTAAGAGTTCCGATGACAGACCGTCTTGTTGAGGTTATTGCTGACGATTATGTGGATAGGGAATTTGGGACGGGAGCTCTGAAGATTACACCTGCACACGATATGAATGACCACGCCATCGGGAAGCGACATAACCTGGATACGATTGACATTTTTGATGATTATGCGCATCTTAATGAGGAAGCGGGTCCGGACTTTGCCGGAATGGATAGATTTGATGCCAGAGACAAGGCTATTGAACTATTGAAAGAACTGGGCTTACTCATCAGGGTGGAAGATTACAGACATTCTGTAGGAAGAAGTGAAAGAACCAATGCTGTTGTAGAACCTAAGTTGTCATTGCAATGGTATGTTGCCATGGAGGACATTGCTCGCCCCGCTCTGGATGCGGTAATGAAAAACGAGATTCGTTTCTTCCCTGAAAACCAGAAGAATACATACAGACACTGGATGGAGAATATACGAGACTGGTGCATTTCCCGTCAGTTATGGTGGGGACATCGTATTCCGGTCTGGTATTACGGCGATATAGAATTTGTGGCAGAAACGGCAGAAGAAGCACTGGATCAGGCTAGGGCTGCCTTTGATAATAGTGCGCTTCAATTATCTGACCTGAAGCAGGATGAGGACGCGCTGGATACCTGGTTTTCTTCCTGGTTGTGGCCGATAAGTGTATTTGATGGCTTTGAAGATGTAAGCGATATTTATGCTTATTATCCCACCAATGTGCTTGTTACAGGCTGGGATATTATATTCCTTTGGGTAGCTAGAATGATTATGGCCGGGTACGAATGGAAAGAACAGATGCCTTTTAAGGATGTCTATTTTACAGGAATGGTCCGTGATTCTCAGCGCAGGAAGATGAGTAAATCTCTAGGCAACTCGCCTGATGCACTTAAATTGATTGATGATTATGGTGCGGATGCAGTGCGATATGGACTGCTTTCTTTTTCGCCTGCGGGCGGTGACTTGCTCTATGATGAGCAATTGCTGGAGCAGGGAAGAAACTTTGCGAATAAGATATGGAATGCCTTCAGGCTTGCAAAGAGCTTTGAGGTATCTGATGATGTCGAGACTCCACTAGTGAGAAGTCTGGCAGTGAACTGGATAAACGATGCATTCAATGCTCTGCTTGAAGAAATTGAGGCTGATTATGCTCAATACCGTTTATCACACGTAGCCAAGAAACTATACTCCTTTATCTGGTCAGAATTTTGTTCCTGGTATCTGGAGATGATTAAACCGGCTTATGGTGAACAGCTAGATAATTGGTCCTATGTCAAAACGATAGAGATATTTGAGAAAATAATGATTGTTCTACATCCATTTATGCCATTTCTTACCGAGGAAATTTACCAATCTCTTAAGGAAAGGCAGGAAGGAGATGATTGTATTGTAGCCGGCTATCCTAAGCAGGAGGGATATGATTCTGATTTTATCAAAGTGATAGACACCTTAAAGGAGTTGATCAGCAATGTACGTGAGCAAAGGAATACCAAGGGGATTCCGATGAGAGAAGCATTGAAGCTTAGCGTGCTTGAAACCGAAGGCTCCAGAGAATTATTTGCACCGAAAGGGCGTACTGAGTTTATCCGACAGATGGCTCACCTTTCTGAAGTTAATTGGGTGAAGGATGCACCGGATAGTTCAGTTTCTTTTATCTCAGGAAGTGAAAAGTATTTCCTTGAAATCGGTTCAGTTATCGATGTAGAGAAGGAAAGAGAAAAGGTGCTGGAAGAACTCGAGTACGCTCGTGGTTTCTTGAAAAGTGTTGAGAAGAAATTGAGTAATGAAAGATTCGTTGCAGGTGCTCCTGAACAAGTTGTTTTAAAGGAACGTCAGAAACTAGAAGATGGGCAAAAAAGAGTTGCGCGTCTGGAAGAGACTTTAAAGAATCTGGGATAACATTTGCCTTGAGCTAAAATATAAATTCAGGATAATAAAAAAGAGGCTCCCGACTATCGGAAGCCTCTTTTTCTATATATAGTTTTTAAAGCTTTATTGCTTAATAAATTTCATTGTTTTACTTCCATTCTTGGTGGATAGACGGATGAGATACATTCCTGCAGGTAAATCTGAAATATTGTTTTCTATTACTTGATTGCTTACATTTTTGTGTAAGCTATAAGAATGAACTACACCATTCATATCTGCAAGAGTTATGGTAGCGTCAGTAGCTTCATCAAACTTGAGATGGGCATATAAACTGCTTCCAGCGACAGGATTAGGATATACGTTCATAGCTTCTTCCGGTAGTGGAATGTTATCTACGGTAGTAGATAGCTCAAGTGTCATAGTAATTGCTGCCTGAGAACCACCTGTGAAATATGCGTAATATCTGCTGTCATCCCCACTGAATATCATAGGGGATCTGGATCTTTCAAATTGGTAAGTTGCACTTAGGCTAACTCCAATATCCGGGTCTGTAATAATATTCCAGATGATATAACGCTTTCCATTTTCAAGAACAATTTTATCAATACCCTGGAAGTCATTAGCATCTACAAATTTATCCATAGGAATGGATAATAGAGTAGAGTGCTCTTTGCCGGCGAGATTGAATTCCTGGAATGCAATCTGATTGAGTTGTCCTGTATTAAATGGGTCTTCCGGAACTGTATACTGCCAGTTACTCCAGTCCTCCAATATGTCATCTGCAACAGTTGTAACAAGTATGTTGAGGTATTTATTTGAAACATCAGCATCGGTAGTGTTTCTATACCCTACTTGAATTTCGTTGATTTCATATTTTTCCGTGACTTCAGCTGGGATTGTGAATATGTTTCCGATACCCTTAGTATTTCCTGCAGCACTTGTATACCAGGAATTGTATGTGGCATCATCCGGAGTCATGGAGAATTTGTTATCCGAAATAGCGAATTTAATTTCAGCTATGTTATCCAGAGGCGCTTCATCAGCTTCCTCAGGTATAATCGTATATCTTACTATATAAGTTCCTGTAGCAAGATCAGTAGGGAAATAAGTCTGATTCATCAAAATTTCTTCCGTTTCCTGGACAGGTAAAATTCCGTCCCATACTTCTTCTATAGTTTCTACAACTGCACCTGAAGATTCATTGATAATTTCAACTTTCATTGTGATATTAGCCTGTGATTCAGCTCCCTTATTTTCTACTTCAACAGCAAAGAAAAACTCATCATGAGCTATTGCAAAAGAAGGTTGAGTATAGTTGGCAGGAGTATAGTATGGTTTGCCAACTATTGCTAGATCTGTATTTATCGGGCCGGTAATCTCGATGTCATCGACCATCATCATATATAAATCGGAACGGAATTCTATTCTAAACATAAATTCTTCAACCCCTGCAGCTTCCGGCAAGAATACCCTTACTATTTCGGGATTATAAATGATTCCCTGATTAGCAACTGTCTTAGTGTCTATAACTTTCCGGTCACTCCAGTTTATACCGCCATCCACAGAATAAGCAAATCCGACATGGCTATCACCTCTTCTATTTAAACCCGCTGCATATTGATACCATTTAAGGGTTATAGGTCCTGCTTCAGAAAGATCAATAACCGGAGAGATTAAATATGCACCGACATCACCATATCCTGATACAAATGGCGGCTCTACTGTTCCTTGATGAGATAAGTATGCTCCGTTATCCATTATTGCAACTCCGTTACTACGAGTAGGGGAGTCGATCATAAAAGCTCTGAACCAGCCATTATTTACAGCTGTAGGACTGTACTCCCAGACCATTGAATCATGCCCAAACGTATTGACACTTGTCCATTCGCCATTAGGTCCGTTGAAACCCTCTGAAAAGTCTTCAGACCAGTAAACTTCGTCTTCTGCTTCGTAAAAGTAGAAGATCTCTGCATCTCCTGTTGCACCACCCATTGCATCAAGAATTTCTTGTGCTTCTGGAATTGTCAGGATGTAAAATGGAATTTCACCTATTCCATTAATGTCTTTATAGTTAGCAGGAAAGTTGGAAGTAGTCACGAAAATAGCTGCTTTCGCTCCTGCATCTTGAATGTTGGCTACTTTTACTGCTGAACTACAATAATTAGCGTCAGATGAAGTAGCGATGTAATTTAAAAATACGATTTTCCCTGTGAGATCTTCTGCTACAGGACTACAAGCATTTCCGAGTCCGCCCTGACCATCTGATAAAACGAATACTTCGCCGTGTAAGGTGTCTCCAAGTTCCATAGCAGGCCCATATTGCGTAGGATGCAGATTGAATTCACCGGCTCCTTCAATGGAAATGACTGTCTGCGCATAACTTGCTCCAAGGAGGAAGAAGAAGCAGACGAAGAGACTGAATCTTGTAAACTTTAAGTAGATATTTTCCATAATTTCGACAAATTTTAATGAATAATTGTATTGAATACTTATAGTGTCCTGAAAGATAGATGTTAATCGCAACAATTTAAAACTCTATATTGGATTTATTAATCTTATGTTATTAAGATTGATTGCAGAACAGAATAAGGTCTAATTAAAAAGCCCCGATAGATTTCTGTCGGGGCTTTAGATGTTTCATATAAAATGAACTGATTAGTGCTTTATAAATTTAGCACTTGTCGATCCATTCTTTGTTACTAGATGAACGAAGTAAATTCCCCCGGGCAGATCTGAAATGTCAGCATTAACCGTTTGCTTCGTAATGTTATTATGAGTGTCCAGAGCTTTTAACACACCTTCTGAATCAGTGATATATATGCTGATTTCGGTAGCTGTTTCAAAGTTCAGATCAAGATATAGCGTATTTTCGCTCACCGGATTTGGATACACAATCATTGTTCCTTCAGGTAAAGGTACCTGCTCGGTATTTATTGTTGATGGTTTTAGATCAGCGATGATCACTGCCTGAACCCCATTAGTGAAGTGCGAATAATACCTTTGATCCTGTCCGTCGTATATAAATGGCGCCGGAGCTCTCACAAATCTATAATCAGCCGTCAAGCCAAGAGCTAATGATGGATCTGTTATAAGATGCCAGAATATATAGCGTTTCCCTGACTCGAGTATGAGTCTTTCCATTGGCTGAAAAGTATTTGCATCTATGAAGCCGCCTTGGGTAGCACTGACTAAATCGCCTTCCTGAGTTCCATCCAGAGGAACGATTTGGAAAGCAATCTGCTTGATCTCTTCCAAATTATATGGGTCGGCTGACCAGGAGAAATCCCAGTTATCCCAATTCTCAGCAATTGTCTCCGGCACTTCTGTTATTAATACCTCACTGGTTTTGCCGTCAACAGGAACGCCTCCATCGTTGATATAGGATATTTTGATGTCTTCTACCAAAAAGAAATCTTCATGAGGAGTTGAAGGGGTAGTGTAGACGTTACCTACAGCTACCATATAATTATTGCTGTTATACCATGAATTAGTTCTGGGAGTCGCACTGGTCTCAGAATAAGTTCTATCAGATACTTCAAAGGTGAAACTAGTGATATTATCTTGAGGTTGTGAATCCTCTTCTTCCGGAATTACTGTAAATCTTGCTGTGTATTTTCCTACATCAAGCCCTTCAGGCTTATAAGTCTCTTTCAGGCTTAAGTATAATTCTTCACCTACAGGAATTGTCTGTTCTGCAATGCCCGTAATAGTTTCTACTATCTCATTGCTGGCCTGATTAATAATATCAACCTGTATTGTAATATTCTCCTGAGCTAGAGAACCATTATTTTGCACCGGAATTTCAAAGAAAAACTCATCTTCTCCGATGGCATATTTTGGCTGCATATAATTCCTTGGTGTATAATAAGGTTCATCAGTTATAGAGAGATTTACTGACGGTGCAGAAACAATCTGAATGTCGTCTACGAGCATGGCGTATAAATCAGAACGAAATTCGATTTTAAACCGGAAATTATCACTACCACCTGCTTCCGGCAGGAAGACTCTTTGTATTTCCGGATTGGTCAAATCAGTGGTATTAGCATTGAAAATGTTAGTAGTTGTAAGGTTGATTCTTGAACTCCAGTTTTCTCCACCATCAGTGGAATAGTATAAACCGATGTAGGAATCTGCTTCCGTATTGAGCCCTATGCAGTACTGATACCATTTCACAACAACCGGTCCGGAGTCTGTAAGGTCAATTACAGGAGAGATAAGCTCTCCACCCACATCTCCGTATGGATAATTTGGAGGAGGAGGAACGGTAGCTCCCTTTGTAATATAACCATCGGTGTCAAGTAATGCAGCGCCGTTTCCTTTTGAAGGGGAATCTATAAGAAAATGTCTTATCCAGCCTTTTGATTGTGCGTCTTCAGCGTATACCCAGACTGTTGTATCATTTACTATGCCGCGACTTGTCCATAAGCCATTCTCGCTATCGAAGCCGTTTCCAAAGTCTTCATACCACAATACGACATCGGAGTCGTCATAATAGTAATAAATGTCTGCTGTCTCTATATCGCCTTGTGCCAGGAGAACTTCGTAGAAGTCTTCAATTAGGACAGTATAGGCAGGAATCATATCTCGATAATCACTTATTCCATAATTTGATGGGAAACCGGAATTGGGATCATTTATGACCATAATTACTGCAGCCGCACCTGCGTCTTCAGCATTGGAAACTTTTGTATAAGAATTAAGACAATCGGCATCATCGGTTAAGTCATAAGCCATAACAACAATCTTGTCCTGCAAGTCATCGCTGATGTCTTCGCAACCTGATAACAAGTTTCCTTGTCCGTCATTGAGGAAAAACAATTGGCCTGATAGGGTGTCTCCAAGATTCAGGAAATTCCCATATTGGGTTGGGTGTAGATGAAAATCACCTATGCCATTTACCGAAAGCGTAGTTTGGCCGATGGTGAGAAAATTTAAAGCAGTCATGAAAAATAAAGTGTATACTGCTTTAAGTAGGAATTGGTAATGATTTTTCATAATAAGTCTGTTAAGGATTAAAAATTTTGACTAGAGTCGTCCACTCAAATATAAAAAACATTGTGACAAAAGCTAAATGAATTTATAGGATAGAGATATCGGTGTAGGCTAGCTAAAATGAAAAAGGGGACTTTATCTCGTGGATAAAGCCCCCTTTGTCAAATATCAATTTTGTTAATAAGTATTCTTAATGCTTGATGAACTTCATGGTCTTAGAACCATCTTTAGTTGATACTCTGATTAGATACATTCCTGAAGGAAGATCTGAAACATTGCTTTCAACAGTTTGCTGAACTACGTTATTGTGAGTTTTTAATGAATGAATTCTACCATTCATATCAGCAATAGCGATTGTTGCAGTAGTTGCTTCGTTGAACTTAAGCTCAGTATATAGTACATCACTTGCAACCGGGTTTGGATAAATGTTCATTGCATCTTCTGCTAATGGAGCATTATCCACCATATCAACAAACTCAAGAGTTACTTGTAGTAATCCCTGAATGCTACTTGTAAATCCTCCGCTATAGTAATATGGAGAACCGTCATTTCTCACATAAAGTACTGGCAAGTATGCTCTGTACTCTAGTGGGTTAGCATTGTTTAAAGCTAGAGCTAAACCAATGTCTTCATAAAGAGTCCAGAATAAGTATCTCTGACCTTTCTCAAGAGGAATAGAACCTAGAGTCTGGAAAGTATTAGCGTCAATAAACTCATTCCCTTTCGCAGTTAGGATATCCATACGGCTTGTACCGTCAAGTGAGATATTGTTAAATGCTACCTGATTAATAGCTTCCTGGTTAAATGGATCTTGTGAATGATCAAGAGAGAAATTCTCTAAATCTTCATCGATGTCATCCGGAATAGTTGAAATCAATACCTGAATTGACTTTCCTTCAGGATCGAAAGTGTCAGTTGAGTAATATGAAGTTTCAATACTTGCAATTTGATAATCTCCTTGCAAATCAGCTGGAATTTCATATAAGTTACCGAAACCAAATGTATTAGCATCCGGTGCTGAGTACAATGAAGTAACTACCATTTCACTGGAAGCAATCTCATTGTTGGTAATCTTGAATCTGTATACTGAAATATTATCTTCAGGGAACTCATCATCATCATCTTCTGGAATTAATGTATGTACAGCTCTATAGGTACCTACTTCTAGGCCTTCAAGAGAAATACCTTCTTCCATGTAAAACTCAGCTGTTTCACCGATTGGAATAGCACCTTCCAATAAATAATCCTGAGTTTTTACGATTTCATTGGCACTGTTAACGATGTCAACTCTTAAAGTAATATTGTCCTGATCCATACCACCTAGGTTCTTAACGTCTAACCAAGGATTGATTACGTCAAATCCAGCGATATAATCCGGTTGTGCATAAGTTGAAGGCCCATAAACCAGAGCACCAATTGCAACGTCAGTTCCAGCAGGCTCAACAATCTGAACGTCATCTATCAACATAGCATAGAAGTCAGATCTAAACTCAATTTTAAATCTAAACTCAGCAACACCTGCAGCATCACCTACAAAGGTTCTCATGATCTCAGGGTTAGCAGGATTAGCATCTGTAGAAGATAGTTTTGTCTTTGATTCAAGGTTGATTCTTGAACTCCATGATTCACCACCGTCTACTGAGTAGTATAGACCAATAGGAGTAGTTGCTGCAGAGTTCAGACCTACTGAAAACTGCCACCACTTGATAGTAACCGGTCCTGATTCTGATAAGTCAATGATCGGCGAAATCAACTCTGAACCAACATCACCATACGGAGGACCATCAGGAAGTGTTCCTCCAGGACCACCTGTAAGATACCAGTCAGTATCTAAAAGTGCTGCTCCATTGGATCTAGTAGGAGAGTCAATCATAAAGTGACGTAAAGCACCTCCTGAGATAGAACCAGGGGAATATACCCACAATGCTGTATCAGAAGTGATTCCAACAGTTTCCCATGTTCCGTTCTCACCATCAAATCCATTGGCGAAATCCTCATGCCAAATTACATCCTCACTATCGTCGTAAGCATAGTAAATCGCAGCAGGAGCACCTTCAAATATACCAAGATTCTCAAGAAGAACCTCGAAGTCTTCAATTAGGCCTACATAGGCAGGAATACCTGCTAAGCTGTTAGGATCTTCAAAGCTTGTTGGGAAAGCATCGTTCTGGATTAACAAAACAGCAACTGCGCCAGCATCCATAGCGTTAGCTACCTTCTGCGCTGATGCACAATCGTCTTGAACAAATCCAATTCCGATTACAGCAATCTTATCTGTAAGATCATCTGCAAGATCTTCACAAGCAGTACCTAGTTGATCACCGTCCATTACAAAAGCTAAATCACCGACGATAACGTCACCAAACTCTAAAGCTGGCCCTATTGCGGTCGGATATAATTCACCGGCACCATATTGCCCCAAGTCAAGGATTGACTGTGCTTTTATCGGAGTATAAAGCAAGCATAAAACAGCTGCAATAAGTCCGATGTTAAAAATTTTCTTGTAGTTGTACTTCATCATAATACTTATTTTTTTAAAGATTGAATACTTGAAATAAATTAATACAGCATAAATATAAGAAGTTTTATTTAAAATAAAATAAAGGAATCTTCTTTTTTATACTATTTTACATTCTACGCATATAACCCATTTCTAATTGCCCTAGTGTAACAGGTTCTACGCCGATATAGTTGCAGACTAGGGTGCCGGCCAAATTACTTATTTCTGCTGGATAGCATTTTGAAATACTCAGAGATTCGGATTGGCTTCTTACAATAGAGATGAGATTTTGGATGCGTTCGATAGCTACGTGGGTTGTCGTTGCAGCAGAGTAGGGATAGTCTTGTGTGTAGAAATTGATTTGAAAAGCTATGAAAGGATGATTATCCAGGTATTCGCCCATGATAATATTTGCGACCGCAATTGCTTATAGTTTTTACGGAAACTGAAAATTAATACCTGTATCCATTTGACGGAAGTCGATGACTCATTATCGAGATGCCTTGCTGAATTAGAATTTTCTTCAGTTGAAGCTCCCGATTTCTAAGCGCAAAAATCATTTTCGACCCTGGAATAGAAAAAGTCATGAAGTTAAGCTCTGAGATGCATCTATGAAATTAGAATCGAGCATACAAGCCTCATACTTTTAATAATACCTTGACTCGCCCGCCGTGTTTAAGTAAATAGGCAATGCATAGCTGATGAATATTGTCAGAAAGCTATCTGTTCTCGAATCAAGCTGATCCTGGTATGTATTATAATTGTACTTACGTAAATTTTTAGTAAAAGCGAGATTGTACTTAATTCCTGCCTTTAAATTGAGCAATTCATTTCCCGACATGAGTGCATAAGCCAGCATAGGCTCTATATATGTGCCCCCGCTCAGCCTATCATATCCCTTGCTATACTCATGTAGAAGTTGAGTTGTGGAGTTGGAATCATCTTGCAGCCTGGTCCAGTGTTGCAAGTATCCTGCAGAAAGGCCTATTTCAATACCGGAAACCGTTTTCCCTTTGCCGAAATCAATAATCTTGCTGATGTGTAGTCCTAGCTGTATCGCTCTCATCCGTTGTTCAATAGTTGCAGCCTTTGTATCGCTCCCCGCAACTTGTCCGTATTCATCCCTGAGACTGCTGATTGCATCAATATTTAAATCTCTGCCAAAGTGGTATCTGAAAGAGGGCCCAATAGTAAACAAAGGCTTATGGAAATAATAAACCGGTGTCACGCTCAGGGAGTAGAAATTCCCGAAATCCGTTTTTAAATCCATCATCGGAATGCTGAATCCATAATCAAGCTGAACTAGAACAGCATCTGAAGCCTTTGGCCCAAGTTGTGCGTGAATATGAGTCTCGTAGAGGAAAAAGACACTAAAGAATAAAAGAATAATTTTACGCATAGGACGTTTTAAAAATTGTGATTGCTTATGATACTTTAAGAACTGCTCCTTTGATGAAAACGCTGTCTATACTCGCGTTTAACGTAGGATTTATCTCAAATGCATCAATATTCCCTGCAATTATATAACAAAATCTCTATTTTTGAACCGTAAATATAAAACAATAAAAGAACAGGAGGCAAGCAATGAAGAAAATCCCTATGCTAGATTTAAGGGCGGAGATTGATACAATGAGGGCTGAATTAAATTTAGCTGTGAATTCTGTAATGGACTCTACTCAATTTATAAATGGTCCTGAGGTCCGGGAATTTGAAAAGGAACTTGCAGATTATCTACAGGTGAAGCATGTCATTTCCTGCGGTAATGGGACCGATGCTCTGATGATTGCACTTATGGCAGCGGGTCTTAAGCCTGGCGATGGGGTACTGACTACGCCGTTTAGCTTTTTTGCGACAGCGGAAGTAATAGCATTCCTGGGGTTGGAAGTGCAGTTTGCCGATGTGTTGCCGGATACGTATAATATTGACCCAAAGTCAATTGAGAAAAATATAAAATCGAATACTAAGGTGATAATACCCGTTCATTTATTTGGGCAGACAGCCGATATGTCGGCGATTATGGATATAGCTTCCGCAAATGGACTCTTCGTAATTGAGGATTCTGCCCAGGCAACAGGGGGTAGATATCGGATGCAGGGAAGAAAAATGCATAACGGTACGATAGGGGATATAGGTTGTACTTCTTTCTTTCCATCTAAAAACCTCGGCTGCTATGGGGATGGAGGTGCGATATTTACTAATGATGATGGACTTGCAGAAGTATGCAGAATGATTAAAAATCATGGCTCCAAAATAAAATATACCAATGAAATTGTAGGAGTCAACTCCAGATTAGATGCAATGCAGGCTGCGATTCTACGAGTAAAACTGAGAAAGCTGGATAAATATAATGAGAATCGCAGAAGAGTTGCAGCAGCGTATAATGCTGCATTTAGTGGGAACGAGGCATTAGTTTGTCCCGATACTAGAGAAGGTGTTGAGCACGTATGGCATCAGTACACGATGAAAATCGTTGATGGTGGACGCGATAAACTGCAAGCACACTTGACGGAAAAAGGTATAGCAACTGCGATTTATTACAATACTCCATTACATTTGCAGGGAGCACTGCGTGATTATGCTTATAAAAAAGGAGATTATCCCCTTGCTGAAATGCTTTCAGAGCAGGTCTTGTCTTTACCCATGGATCCATATCTGCCTGATGAAGACCTTCAGTATATCATAGCTAGTGTAAAAGAATTTTATAATTAATAATTCCTATGTCAAGAATACTCATAACCGGAGCTGCCGGATTTCTAGGATCCCATTTGTGTGATCGATATATTGCTGAAGGTCATGAGGTGATCGGAATGGATAATCTGAGTACGGGTACTCTTAGCAATATCCAGCATTTGTTTGAGGAGGAGAGATTTTCTTTTCACCATTACGATGTTACCAAGTTTGTTCATGTGCCGGGGAATCTCGATTACATTTTACACTTTGCTTCTCCGGCTAGTCCAATAGATTATCTGGAAATGCCGATTCAGACTTTAAAGGTAGGCGCTCTGGGAACGCATAACCTTTTGGGGCTGGCTAAGGAAAAAGGAGCGACCATCTGCATTGCCTCAACTTCTGAGGTTTATGGAGATCCTCTCGTACATCCGCAAAAGGAGGAGTACTGGGGAAATGTGAACCCTATAGGCCCCAGAGGAGTGTACGATGAAGCAAAGCGTTTTATGGAAGCTATAACTATGGCTTACCATCGGTTCCATCAGATTGATATAAGAATTGTAAGGATTTTTAACACTTATGGACCTCGTATGAGAGTGGATGACGGACGTGCGATTCCTTCCTTTATGTCTCAGGTAATTCGAAATGAAGATATTTCGGTATTTGGTGACGGCTCGCAGACTCGTTCTTTCAGTTATGTAGACGATACAATTGAAGGTATATGTCGCCTTGTAGCTTCAGATTATACGAATCCTGTGAATATCGGGAATCCGGAAGAGATTTCGATTCTGGATTTTGCACATGAGATTCTCGCGCTTGCGAAAGAATCAAGTTCGAAAATAAGCTTTAAACCTTTACCGGTTGATGATCCTCAGAAAAGGCAGCCGGATATTAGCCTTGCACGTAAAATCCTTGGCTGGGCTCCGATTGTAGACAGGAAAGATGGCCTGAAAAAAACTTTTGAGTACTTTAAAGAGATGTTGTCTGCCTGAACATGACTTTACTCTTCCAGTATTGCTGCTATTCCGGGTAGGGTAATCCCTTCCAGATATTCCAGCATTGCGCCACCACCTGTTGAAATATAGGACACCTTGTCTTCCATACCCATTTTACGGATTGCAGCTGCAGAATCTCCACCGCCAATAAGAGAAAATGCACCATTTTCCTGTGTTGCTTTGGCGACAGCCCTTGCAATGCTTAAAGTGCCATTTGCGAAAGCTTCCTTTTCAAAAACGCCCATCGGTCCATTCCAGATAATCGTTTTTGCCTCCAGAATCACTTCATTGAAATGCTCTATAGCTTTGGGCCCGATGTCCAATCCCATTTTTCCTTCAGGAATCGCTTTACTTTCCGTAATCTCAGTCGAAACATCATCACTGAGTTCCGATGCAACTACAGAATCTTGCGGCAGGAGAATCTGTACGTTTTTCTCTCTTGCCTGGCGGAATACCTGAGAGGCAAAGGCGAGATTCTTTTCATCGAGCAAGGAGTTCCCAATCTCTCCGCCGAAACTTTTGACAAATGTATAAGCCATCCCACCGCCTATCAGAATAGTATCCACTTTGTCGATAAGAGAACTCACCAGACCGATTTTGTCCGAAATCTTAGCACCTCCTAGAATGGCAACCTTAGGGCTTTCACCGGACTGCAGAAGTTTGTCTGCCATTTCGATTTCCTTTTCCATAAGGAAGCCAAAAGCCTTCTTGCCCTTGGGGAAGAACTGCGCAATTACAGCTGTACTAGCGTGTGCTCTATGGGCAGTGCCGAAAGCATCATTGATATATACATCACCCAGTTTGCTCAATTCCTCTGCAAAGTTTTGATCTCCCGCTTGCTCCTCATCATAAAATCGCGTGTTTTCAAGGACCAGGATTTCGGAATCCTTTAGGTCTGCAATAGCAGATTCTACCTTGCTGCCTATGGTGTCTTCGCAGAAATGGACCGGAGTTTTTACCAGTGTTGCCAGATAGTCTGCGACGATATTCAAGCTGAATTTTTTCCTTGGGATTCTACCCAGGCTGTCCTTGTGTTTTCCCGGCCTTCCCAGGTGACTCAGAATAATTAATTTAGCCCCCTTTTCCATAAGAAACTCTATTGTGGGTAGAGCCATCCTGATTCTATTGTCATCCTGAACTTTACCATCGGACACAGGGACATTAAAATCAACTCTGAGAATTACTCTTTTTGCGGAAACATCAATTTCATTAATCTTCATAAACCATTTGTTTAAGCTGACTTGCCTACTTGGAGGCTGAGTGCTGGAATAAAATCTTAAAACTTATAGATTGCCAATAATGACTGCCATATCCGCTAGTCGGCTTGCATAGCCGTATTCATTATCGTACCAGCCGATTACTTTATAGAGCGAGCCACTCTTCACTGTTAAAGGTGAATCATAAATTGTTGAGTGCGTATTACCTATGATATCTGTGGATACTATAGGGTCGGTACTATATTCAATGATTCCTTTCATTTCATTGTCGGAAGCTCTTCTAAATTCCGCATTAATCTCGTCCACTGATGGACTGCCGTCTTCCAGTCTGAAGGTTAACTCTGTAAGAGACCCTGTTACAACCGGCACTCTGATAGCCATAGCAGCTATCTTACCTTTGATAGCTGGATAAACGAGTTCAGTAGCTTTACCTGCGCCCGTAGATGTGGGGATAAGGTTTATTGCGGCAGCTCTCGCTCTTCTCAGATCCTTGTGCGGTGCATCCAGAATCATCTGGGAAGTGGTGTAGGCATGTGTAGTGTTCATCATAGCTTCTGCTATACCCCATTTTTGATCAAGAATTTTAATCATAGGGGCAAGGCAATTGGTAGTGCAAGAAGCATTGGAATAGAGAAGTTGATTCTTATCAAATTTATCATCATTAACACCTAATACAACGGTTTCAATTCCATCTCCTACTGGCGGAGAGGAGAGGAGTACGTGCCCGGCGCCGGCCTCGATATGTTTATTCATTAGTTCTTTAGTCCTGAATGCGCCGGTTGATTCTATAACAACATCTACCCCTAATTTCTTCCATGGAAGATTAGCCGGATCTCTTTCCATAAAGCCGTTTACCTGCTTGCCATTTACTACGAGATTGTTGCCATCTACTTCAATTTTTCCATCAAACTTTCCTTGTGAGGAATCATATTTCAATAAATGTGCGAGGATACCAATAGAAGTCAAGTCATTTATTGCAACTACTTTTACGTCGTCTCTTTTTATTAATTCTCTGAAAACAAGTCTTCCAATTCTTCCAAAACCATTAATAGCTATATTCATATTTTTCCTATTTCTTATTCAATTGTAAATATCATCGGATACTGCATAAATGTATACCCGGTTGCCCTTATAGTGATAGCTCCAAAGGTTAATTTTTCTTTAACCTTAGATGTAACAGATGTATAAGTGAATAGTTTTTTTAACAAAACAGATTGTTTGTTTTGAATTAAAGTTTAAATAATTTTGAATTAGGGAATTCTTTCCCATGCTAGCTTGTTGAGTAGTAAAATAAGATTAGAATTGTTGTTTGAATATGTGCATGGAAAATAATTTTCTCCGGAAGATTTGTACATTAAGAAAGAGATTATATATTTGCAGTTCGAAATTGAAAAATGGCCCATTCGTCTAGTGGTTAGGACGCAAGGTTTTCATCCTTGAAACA
>CAYRFF010000015.1:43425-62479 GCA_964423575.1 uncultured Saprospiraceae bacterium
GAAAAATGGCCCATTCGTCTAGTGGTTAGGACGCAAGGTTTTCATCCTTGAAACAGGAGTTCGATTCTCCTATGGGCTACTTTTTTTTCTCACATACTCTACTTCTCATAGATTTTCATTTGTTTTATCATTGTAATAACTGAGACTACTCTGTTAAGAATTGATTCTTTTATGCTATCATATACTTCCCAATCTATACCTTACAATTTCTAGTTAAATTATTAGAATCCCTACAGAAACATTTGCGAAAGCTTATAGGTAAAGCCCTAGAGAAGGCTGTATAAAGGAAAATAGGATAATTTTTCGTATCTTGTGCCTGAATTTAAGTCATTTAATACGATAAATGAATCGATAGCAATGAGTGAAATTATCATATATCATAATCCAAGATGTTCCAAGAGCAGGGAAGCATTGGCAATAATTAAGAGTCGTGGAATCGAGCCCACAATTGTAAAATACTTGAAAGAGCCGATTCCGGTTGAAACGCTGGAAGAATTGCTGGATAAGCTAAAGCTTGAACCTGAGGATCTTATCAGAAAGAATGAAAAGGTTTTTAAAGATAATTTTAAAAGGAAAGACTTCACCAGGGATGAGTGGATAAGGATTCTTCAAAATTATCCACGTCTGATGGAGAGACCTATAGTTACCAACGGTGAAAATGCTGTATTGGCTAGACCACCGGAAAAAGTAAACGAATTATTGGATTCTGTGCTTGAGGAGAAATAATTGAATTTCTCTGTGAATAAGACCGGTATTTGAAATGTTGCGAGCAAGATATCTGAATCGGTTGCCCCGATACCATGTTATCTGCCGCTTAGCATAACGCCGTGAGTTCTGCTTTACTAGCGCTATAGCTTCTTCCAGGCTAAGATTCCCATCAAAATATTCAAAGAATTCCTGATATCCGACCGTGCGGAGATTGAGATTCTCTTTCTCGGGATAGAGATTTCTGGCTTCTTCCAGCAATCCGGCTTCCATCATATTGTCAACTCGAGCGTTAATCCGTGCATAAAGTTCCTCTCTTGGCCTGGTTAGAAAAAAGGAAATGTGCGGGTATTGCGCCGCAGGTTTTTTTTCTAATGTATGGAAATGACTGTATGGTTTCCCGGTTTCCAGCATGAGTTCAAGAGCGCGTTGTAGTCTCCTGGGGTTTTCTGAATCACTACTGCTGTAGAATTCAGGATCGAGCTTTTTCACCTCCGATTGTAAATAAGACAGGCCGTGTTTCTCTATGCCTTTATTAATTGCTTCTTTGGTTTTTCCCGATATTTCCGGCATTTCATCCAGGCCATAGAGCAGACTTTCAATGTAGAACTGTGTGCCTCCACAGACGATAACGCATGGGGGCTTTTCTTTGTCGAGGTAATCCTTGATTTCGGCAGTAAAAATTCCTGCACTTATTTTATCCTTAATCGATTTGACGTCCATCCAGATATGAGGTACTCCCTGACGTTCTTCGATTGATGGTTTTGCAGTGCCGATAGACATTTCTTTGAACACCTGCCTGCTGTCAGCAGATATAATCGGAAGGTAGTATTCGCGTGCAATATCAATAGCCAGCGAACTTTTACCTGTAGCAGTAGGGCCCGTGATTATTATAAAATGCATATCTTTTGTTGATATTGAACTACAATTTTATTTAAATCGTACATTTGCAAAGATGTAAAACAATTTATAACCTATAGAATTCATGGTCTATTATATCTTAAAATACCTTGTCAAGTACTCCGTAAAGCTATATTTTAAGGATGTAATTATCTTTGGATTGGACAAAGTGCCGCAAGATAAACCACTTGTGATTGCATCTAATCACCCTAGTGCATTTATAGAGCCGGCGCTTATCGGTGCATTCTTTCCGATTGAGGTGTATTATATGACGCGTGGGGATTTCTTTATAAAACCGGTAATGTGGTTTTTTAATGGAACTAACCAAATCCCGATTTTCAGAGCTAAGGACGGGATGAAAAACCTGCGCAGAAATAATGAGTCATTTGCGAAAGCTGATGAAGTACTCAAAGGCGGAGGCAGAGTGACAATCTTCCCTGAAGCCTCGACTATGGAAGTTAAACGTATCCGTAGATTAAAAAACGGAGCGTCAAGACTTGTGGCAAATTCTAGTGAAAATAATGGTAAGGTACCATGGATAATTGCGGTTATCACTAATTATGAAGATTTACATCGCTGGCGATCCTATGTTTTTATCTCCATTTCTGACCCTTATAATCCTGAAGAATTGTTGAAAGACGATGAAAATCATCTCGCTGAAATAACGACGATTACTTCTGAGATGATGAAAAGGGAAGCCATTCATATAGAGGATTATAAGGATGACAGCTGGGTAAATGCGCTTATTCAGGTAGTCACAGAAGAGTGGAGAAGTGGAATGATTCAGGCCGAGGAAGAAGCATTATTCAGAAAACTACAGGAAGTGGCCCGTATAAGTGAGGCTGAAGAGAAAGAAAAGATAAAATTGAGGCCGGTTGCCGAGGAAATTATATCTATTAATGATAAAACTTCTACATTTCTAGGTTCTGCGATAGAAAAACTCTCTATTGTCGACTATCTGAAGTTGATTTTTATGACAGGCGTATCCCTTCCAGCGATTTTATTCCTGTTTGTCCCCATAATTCCGGCCACGATAGTCCGTAGAAAAAAAGGGATTAGTCGCGAATTCAGGGTGCCGATATTTGTAGGAATAATCCTGGCATTCTCGACGATAATCGGAGTACTTTTATTGACCCTTCTCATTCTCAATCCTGCTAATTGGATATTGTGGGCTTATATTCTTATTTTGCCGATTAGTTTTTACTGCTTCCGCAAATGGGGTGATATACTTCAGAAGGTTAGCAATACATATAAGTTTAAGAAGCTGACAGTGGAAGAAAGGAAGCGCTACAAAGAATTACGCAAAGAAATTTTAAATTATTTTTCTCTATGAAAAAAAAGAATTCAGTTCTGATATTTTTAATATGCCTGTTCTCAGGTGTGCTCTTTATCCCTTATTCCCAGGCTCAAAGCGGCAACTTGAAAAATAAGACCGGTTATACTGCCTTATTGCATGGTGGCGCCGGAAGCTATTCGCCTGAGTTGATGACCGAGGAAAGAATTGCTTTATATGAAAGCTCCATGACCAAGATACTGAGACTGGCAGAGAATATGCTGAAGAGCGGTTCTACAGCTGTAGAAGTTGTAGAGGCCTGTATTATGCTTATGGAGTATGATACCTTGTATAACGCAGGTAGAGGCGCGGTTTTTACTGCTGATGGAAAACATACATTAGATGCATCGATAATGGATGGAGAAACCAGGGAAGCAGGAGCAGTTGCGGGGCTTATGACAACGAGAAATCCAATCCGTGCTGCAAGGCTGGTAATGGACTCTACCGAGCATGTTTTAATCAGCGGGAAAGAGGCTGACAAATATGCTGCTAGTAAAGGCTTGCATCAAGTTGAAAATACTTACTTTGACACAGGAGAGGGTAAAGCAAGTTGGCTGGAAGATCTGAAAAATAGCAAAAATGGAACTGTAGGAGCTGTAGTTCAGGACATATACGGAAATATTGCTGCGGGTACTTCAACTGGCGGAATGAGTATGAAGCGTTACGGAAGAATCGGAGATTCTCCAGTGATAGGTGCGGGAACTTATGCGGATAATGAGACATGTGCTATATCATGTACAGGACACGGCGAGTATTTTATCCGTTATGCAATTGCTCACGACCTCCACGCAAGAATGAAATACAAAGGCGATAATCTTCTGACTGCTGCTGCAGACCTGAAAGAGTTCATGGATGAGAAAATGATTAATGGGGGCTTTATTGCAATCGATGCACAGGGCAATATTGCTAAAATATTTAACACCAGAGGGATGCTCACAGGACAGATCGACGAGAGTGGAATATCTATCAAGATTTATGAAAATGAATTGATTCAAAAGAAGAAGTAAGAATAAAATTTTAAGCATAGTTACAGACCGAAATATGAAAAAGTACATCCCACATCTGATTAGCATTCTGATTCTACTTATACTTTCTGTTATTTTCTTTTATCCCCAACTGCAGGGAAAGCAAATGGTGCAGTCCGACCTTATCAGTTATAGGGGTATGGCAAGCGAAATCCAGGAATGGAAAGAGAAAACAGGTCATGCACCTTTATGGACTAATGCGATGTTCTCAGGAATGCCAAGCTATCAGATCACAACCGTAAATGCCGGCAACGTCAATAAGTATGTTGAAAAGGGATTCCAATTTTACATATCACGTCCGATAGGTTATTTTCTAGCATGCTCTATCAGTACTTATATATTGCTCATAGTTCTGGGGGTTAATCCCTGGCTGGCACTCATAGGGGCGATAGGCTACACTTATACGGCTTCAATACTTACCTTGTATGAGGCCGGACACTCCTCCAAGATGCGCGTTCTGAGTTTCCTGCCATTACTTACTGCGGGCCTGATTCTCGTGTACAAAAAAAAATATCCGCTTGGCTTGGCCTTGTTTGCGATTGGTGCAGGTGTTGGGCTTTTGGCTAACCACCCGCAGATGCTCTACTATATGAGTTTTCCTCTCTTGTTTTATGTGATTATGAAAGCAATAGAGGCTGTACAAAAGAAAAAACTAATAGATTTTGGAAAAGCGAGCGGAGGATTAATGGTGACCTTGCTGATCGCGCTAGGCTGTTCTGCTACCGTGCTTATGACCACCATGGAATATGTGGAAGATACCATGCGGGGCGATCCGATTCTGGAACACGATAAGAATATGCAAGGGACCAGCAGTACCGAAAAAGGCCTTGACTGGGACTATGCAATGCAATGGTCACAGAATATGACTGACGTCATGAGCTTAATAGCTCCGGGCGCTGCAGGTGGAGGATCCAATGAAGATGGTTCATGGAGTAAAGATTTAAAGAATGACAGAATCTGGTCACAGATTCTTCGTACAAATGGAAATAAAGTGCCGATGTACCACGGAGGCATGCCATTTACCAGCGGACCGGCTTATATCGGAATTTTCTTCTTGTTCTTTTTTATACTGGGCTACTTTGTGAAAGGAGGGAAATTTTACCATTGGATATTGATATCTGCTTTATTCACAATCTTGCTTTCCATGGGAAAGAATGCGGCTTGGTTGAATAAATTTATGTTTGACTATGTTCCTTTGTTCAATAAGTTCAGAACTCCCAACTCCATTCTGCCCATAACAACTCTCTTGTTTGTTCTCGGTGGAGTTGTAGGCTTGAATGACTTCCTTAAAGCAAGTGGAAAGCTAGCGCTGTCGGACAAGCAGAAAACAAAGCAAAGTTCAGAAAAAGTATCGAAGAGAGATCCACAGAAAAATCTATTTATAAGTGCCGGTATTACTGCCGGCCTCTGTGTGCTCGCATGGATAGTCGCAGGTGCATCGGGCTTTTCTTCTCCCGGTGATCAGAACATAGTACAACAAGGAATTAATATCGAGCCATTGGTAAATGCCAGGAAGGCACTTCTGCAAAAAGATGTTCTGAGGAACATACTACTTGTTTTACTGGGTACTGGAGTATTATGGGCATACTTGAAGAATAAAATAAAGACGGAAATAGTACTTGCGATACTGGGAGTGTTGGTCTTATTTGATGTGTGGTCAGTCGGAAAACGCTATATTAATGCTGATTCTTTCCAGGATGAAAGAGTCGTCAGTTCTTATGAGCAACCAAGGGAAGTCGACAGGGAAATTATGGCAGATGCCGATCCACATTTCCGCGTGTTCGATATGTCGATAAACACTTTTAACAGTTCGACTTCATCGCACTTCTATAAGACAATAGGTGGATATCACGCGGCCAAGTTACAGCGATACCAGGACCTGATTGATTATCATATTTCCAAGGGGAATGAACAAGTTCTTTATATGCTGAATACCAAGTACGTCATAGATGCGCAACAGGGCTTACATAAAATGCAGAGTTATGGGAATGCCTGGTTTGTGAAGGATATAACCTTTGTAAGGAGTAATCGCGATGAAATTGAGAAGCTGAATGATGAAGATTTAAGAAATACTGCTGTAGTTCATGAGGAATTTAAGGGAGACCTGAAATTCAACAACTATACAGCTGGCGGAAATGAGAATATACAGTTGACGGAATACAACCCTGAAAAGCTTACATACTCATCCAATAATACCGGAGACGGGTTTGTCGTATTTTCAGAGATTTGGTATGGGCCAGACAAAGGCTGGAGAGCTTATATCGATGGAAATGAAGTCCCGCTTGTAAGGGTGAATTATGCCCTTAGAGGGATAGAAGTACCACAAGGCTCGCATGAAATTGTGCTGGAATTCCATCCTACGACATATTATTCAGGATTGACTATTTCCTACATAAGTTCTATACTTTTAATACTGGGAATTGCAGGTGGCTTATATCTGAACTTCAGGAAAGAAAAAGAAAGTGCATGAATATTTTAGTCGTTGTTTATTACTGGCCACCATCGGCAGGTTCCGGTGTTCAAAGGTGGTTGAAAATGACGAAATATATGCAGGAGGCAGGGGCTAAAATGCACGTCTTAACTCCGGCCAATCCGGACTTTGATCTGAAAGACGAGTCTCTGCTGAAAGATGTACATTGCGACATCACGGTTGTCAAAACCAATATATGGGAGCCATACAGAATTGCCCGGATGTTTACCGGGAAAAAGTATAGCAATACAGGGACCGATCATGCCAAGAAAAGCCCTGGAATTATCAGTAAACTAATGCGGCAGGTGCGCGCTCGATTCTTTATTCCAGATCCTCGAAAATTCTGGGTAAAACCATCAGTTAAATTTCTGGAGAAGTACATCCCGGAAAAGAAGATAGATGTCCTGATTACCAGTGGCCCGCCACACAGCTTGCATAAAATCGGTTATGAGTTAAAGAGGAAAATTCCGGACCTGCAATGGATAATGGATGTCAGAGACCCGATTTCACAGATGGACTTTTTCCGTGACCTTGGGGTAGAAGGAAATATTCAAAACAAATACAAGGATTACGAAAAGACTATGCTCAATGAAGCAGACGCAGTAGTAGGAACATCTTATAGTCTGCCGGATTATTTGGAGCAGTTTCCACATGATAGATATCACACCATACCTAATGGATTTGATATGGATGATTTCGCATTTGCGGAAGCGGGAAAATCGGGGGAATTCATCATCAGTCATGCGGGGCTTTTTAACAGATATCGCTATGGAGAAAATTTGTGGAAAGCCCTGGGGAAATTGAGTGAAGAGAAGCAGTTTAAAGTGCAATTTGCAGGACCGGTGAGCGAAGAAATGCTGGAAGAGGGAAGGCGGGAGTCCGGGCTAGGTGTCAGCATTGAAAATCTTGGATACATAAGTCATGAGGAAGTGATGAAACTGTATCGCGATTCATCGTTACTCTTGCTGCTTGCCAATAAATCAGAAATGGGTACTACCAATGTTCCCGGAAAGATATTTGAGTTGATGATGTCAGGGAAACCGATACTGGGCTTTGGAAATCCAATGGGTGATGCGGCACAGATTCTTGAAAAGTCCAGTTGCGGGAAGGTGTTTTCGTATGACGCATTACCGGAGGAGATTTATGCTTTTCTGAAAACAGTAATCGGGAAACCACAGTTACAGAGAAATGAGGAATATATCTCGCAATTCAGTCGGGATAAACTCGCTGAAAAATACCTTAAATTGTGCAAGGAATTAATTTGAATTGAGAAAAATAATAAATAGAAAGATATGGAAAATATAACCCTAAGTGTGGAAGACAGGATAGCGATATTGACGATTAATCGCCCCAAGGCGCTCAATGCTCTGAATACGGCGACTATGAAGGATTTACATCATTTTTTTACTGTTGAGCTCAAGGCAAATGATGAAATACGTGGTGTAATTATCACCGGTGCAGGAGAAAAAGCCTTTGTGGCTGGAGCCGACATCAGTGAATTTCTGTCCCTTGGAGATGAAGGAGGAAAAAACATGGCCGCTTATGGGCACAGCGTGTTTAATGCGATAGAGAATGCAGAAGTACCGGTTGTGGCTGCTGTGAATGGTTTTGCTCTGGGCGGTGGCTGCGAACTGGCTATGGCTTGTCACCTGAGAATTGCCGGTGCGCATGCTAGATTTGGTCAGCCGGAAGTGAATCTGGGAATTATTCCGGGTTATGGTGGAACTCAGAGACTGGTGGATTGTATAGGCAGGACTAAGGCGATGGAACTTCTGATGACAGCAGACATGATTGATGCTAATACTGCTCAATCTCTTGGTCTTGTTAATAAAGTGGTTGATTCCGGTAGTGAGGTGGAAGCAGCCAAAGAGCTCCTGGGGAAAATATTAGCTAAAGCACCGATTGCCATAGCTGAAATAATTAAGACTGTCAATGCTCATAAGGATAAAACTAAGGACGGTTATGCACAGGAAATCGAGAGCTTCGGTAGAGTTACCTTGACGGAAGACTTTAAGGAAGGTGCATCCGCATTTCTTGAAAAACGGAAGGCAAATTTCACCGGAAAGTAAAGATTTTCTTCTCTTATTCAGATTGTCGTTAAAAATTCACTCTTCGTTAAACATTATAAGGGGCAAATCCCTTTCAGAAAGCAAGAGTTGAACTGTAGGTTCATTAAGTAATTTAACTGATGGAAAAGGGAGTTATAGAAACGGATATTCTTATAATAGGAGCAGGCCCGGTAGGGTTGTTTACAGTATTTGAGGCAGGCTTGCTGAAGATGCACTGTCATCTGATTGATTCATTGGCACAACCAGGCGGCCAGCTCACAGAGATATATCCCAAAAAGCCGATTTACGATATCCCCGGTTTTCCTTCTGTACTGGCCGGAGAGCTGATAGATAATCTAATGGAACAGATTAAACCCTTCAAGCCGGGTTTTACACTAGGTGAAAGAGCCGAGAAGCTGGAGAAGGATGAAGAGGGGAAGTTTATCCTTACTACAAATAAGGGCACTGTGCATAGAGCACCGGTTATTGCTATTGCAGGAGGGCTGGGGTGCTTTGAGCCACGTAAGCCGCCCATTAGTAACATTGAAGAGTTTGAAGATAGGGGTGTCGAGTATATTATCAAGGAGCCCGAGTTCTATCGCGATAAACGCATAGTTATTGCAGGTGGGGGCGATTCTGCGCTGGATTGGACTATCGAACTGAGCGATATCGCCAGGGAAATCGTGATGGTTCATCGCAGAACGGAGTTCAGAGGTGCGCCGGATAGCGTGGATAAGGTGATGAAGTTAAGTGCTGAAGGAAAAATCAAGTTGATAACAGAAGCACAGGTGACAGGATTGGGCGGGAATGGACATTTGACGCAAGTCAGCATTGAACAGAAAAATGAAGGGACAATACAACACGAAGCTGACCATTTTATACCATTATTTGGATTGAGTCCCAAACTAGGACCGATTGCGGACTGGGGATTGAATATCTCCAAGAACGCAATCGATGTAGATACACTTGATTATTCTACTAATGTAAAAGGCATTTATGCAGTGGGCGACATTAATAATTATGAAGGCAAATTGAAATTGATTCTCTGTGGATTCCACGAGACGACAATT
Source organism: uncultured Saprospiraceae bacterium (assembly GCA_964423575.1). Taxonomy (GTDB): domain Bacteria; phylum Bacteroidota; class Bacteroidia; order Chitinophagales; family Saprospiraceae; genus CAYRFF01. The sequence goes on from CAYRFF010000015.1 coordinate 52,977, forward strand.
ATGTGCAGATCTGCTTTCAATCACATATATCCGGACCAGAAGGCTTCCTTTAAGTATACAACGGTGACGGGTATCACGGGTTTTGATGAAGATGAGTAAGGATATCACAATAACTATTATAGACAGGGAAGGCGAGGAGCATATTGTATCTGTTCCGACGGATATGGGGCTTAACCTGATGGAAGTCTGCAAGGCCTATGATTTACCTGTGAAGGGAACTTGTGGCGGGATGGCGCTTTGTTCTACATGCCATATTTATATAGAGAGTGATCACGAACTAGCCGAGCCGAGCATAGATGAAGAAGATATGCTGGATCATGCGTTTTTTGTCAATGATGAAAAAAGTAGGCTTGGTTGTCAGATTCCTGTAAGTGAAGAACTGGATAAGATTATAATACGGCTGGCACCGGAAAGCCTGTAGCTCTGGTGGAAGGACTTAATGTTAAGGAGATTTAACCTCCGCAGGCTTGCTTTAACTTCTCTACGTTCTTCTCCCAGTATATACGCTGCTCATCTTCCTCGCCTTCATCGGCGAAATCGGTAATGATGAGAATAGTTTCCCCTGTAACCGAATTCTGATCGATCTGAAACTGAAAATACTCATCTTCATATTCTGTATCGACCCATCGGAATTTTAAAAGGAAATCCTCCTCATCTTCCAGTAGTAAAGCCTCTTCCTGGTAACCGTCCCAAGCAAAGGTGAACAGATCTTTATGAATCTGGACGGTATCCGAGAACCACCTTGTAAGGCAAGATGGTGTCACAAGAAAAGTGTATAGTATAGAAGGAGATGCTTTAAAGATAAACTCCATTTCCACTGCGACTCGTTGCATAAATTATAATATTTATTAATTTGTTGTTAATCGCGGGCAATATAATGTTTTACAAGACATTATGTCAATTCAAAGGGAAAATATTACGGCAATAAATAGCTAATATGCCTTAAATAGGAAGTTTTTTTGTAATAATGAAGCCTTAATGAACTTTTTTTGAAGCAAGGTCATTATCTAATGTTGATGAGCCGGAGTGTTATTGAGACCAATTGAATAAACCGGATGAAAATCTATTGTTAACAATTAAAAATCGAGTTGAGATTTTATGAGACAACTTAAAATTACAAAGTCCATTACAAATCGAGAAAGCCAGTCTCTCGAAAAGTACCTGCAGGAGATAGGAAAGGTAGATCTCCTTACGCCGGAAGAGGAGGTGGAGCTAGCCAAGCGTATTAAGCAGGGCGATGAGAGAGCTCTTGAGGAATTGACTGAGGCTAACTTGCGATTTGTTGTTTCTGTTGCCAAGCAATATCAGAATCAGGGGCTGAGCCTTTCTGACCTGATAAACGAGGGGAACTTAGGACTCATAAAAGCGGGGCAAAGATTTGATGAGACGAGAGGGTTCAAGTTTATTTCCTATGCTGTGTGGTGGATTAGACAGAGCATTTTACAGGCGCTTGCAGAGCAATCGCGTATTGTGAGATTGCCGCTGAATAAAGTAGGATCTCTCAATAAAATAAACAGAACATTTTCAGAGCTTGAGCAGGAGTTTGAAAGAGAGCCTACAGCGGAAGAACTTTCAGAAGTCCTCGATATTTCCACCGATGAAGTGGAAACCACAATGATGGTAGCTGCCAGACACGTATCTGTGGACGCACCATTTGTCGAAGGTGAAGATAATTCGCTTCTCGATGTTCTGGAAAATGACAATACTCCCGATACGGATAGTGCTATTGAATATACAGAATCACTGCGCAGGGAAATCGAGCGTTCTTTGAACACCTTGACTGAAAGACAGCGCGATGTGATTAAATATTACTTTGGTATAGGTATAGAGCATTCACTATCTCTTGAAGATATCGGAGATAGATTTGGCTTGACCAGAGAAAGAGTAAGACAGATTAAAGATAAGGCAATCAACAGACTGCGCTCAGTGAAGCGTTCCAAACTGTTGAAAAACTATCTTGGATAATAAGAAAATTACAGCAACCTGAAGCAGACATACAAAGGGTAGACTTATTTTATTACCTATATGAGTTATAGTATCTATAACTATTTGCAGGGCATTGTCATGCAAATGTGATACTAAGCATGCGTAAGCCTCCCTTTGTATGTTTTAGGCAAATAAATAGCTAAAAGTTCTTTTTAATGATAGGAAAAAAGCCGACCTTTGCGGCAGCAAATTAACTAAACAACCTATCATTATGAATCAGACACTTATCCCCGTAAAACAAGACAAAGCCTTAAATGAATGGAGAACTAAAGAGAAAAAAGCTCTGGCTCTATTGAAGAAGGTAGGAGAACTTCGTTTTGATAAGGGTGTGGAAGCAATTTTGTTCCGCAGGGAAATATATGACTCACGCCCTAGTGAAATTATCAATTACCACAGGATATCCAGTAAATATGGCGCCGAGAATATTACGCTCGATGATACACTGGATATGATTACCGCCATTTCCAATTTTACTGATTTGCCACCGGCAAAGGTAGACGTAGGAAGACTTGCTATGGAGTATAAGCAAGCCGGAAATGATTTATCGATTGAACAGTTTTTACTGGATAAACTTGGCTCACAGATAAGTGAGGAAGCAGATATTGAACCCAAAGACGTTATTTTATATGGATTTGGTCGTATAGGAAGATTGCTCACCAGAAGGATTATCACTTCTACAGGAAGAGGTGACCAGTTGAGATTAAAAGCAATCGTTCTGCGTGCACAGCTAAAAGATAGAGCTGAAGAACTGAGAAAAAGAGCAGCATTGCTTATCTCTGACTCTGTTCATGGGGATTTCCCGGGAACAGTTGTAGTAGACTATGAAGAAGAAACAATTTCCGTAAATGGAAACAAGATTCTGTTCATCTTTGCCAATAGCCCTGCTGACCTCGACTATACTTCTTATGGAATTGACGACGCAATACTGATAGACAGTACCGGTGTATGGAAAGACCGTGAAGCAATCAGCATTCACAAGCGTCCGGGAGTATCCAAGATACTTTTAACAGCGCCTGGAAAGGGAATGAAAAATATCGTTCACGGAATTAACCAGCAAGAGCTGGATGCAGACGAAGATATTGTAAGTGCAGCTTCTTGTACTACCAATGCTATATCTCCGGTTATTAAGGTTATAGATGATAATTTTGGAATCGCAAGTGGCCATATTGAAACGATTCACGCATACACAAGCAGTCAGAACCTTCTGGATAACTTCCACAAGAAGCCTAGAAGAGGGCGTGCAGCAGCTGTGAATATGGTATTGACTACTACCGGAGCTGCAACTGCAGTGAGTAAGGTTTTGCCTCATCTGGATGGTAAACTTACCGGGAACGCTGTACGAGTTCCGACTCCAAACGTTTCTCTGGCAATTATGAATTTCAGATTGGACAGGGAGGTGAGCATTGAGGAGTTGAATAAAAAGATTTACGAAGCTTCTATTAAGGGAGATCTCGTTGAACAGATATACTATTCCGAATCATCGGAATTTGTTTCTACTAATGCTGTAGGAATTCCGGCTGCTTCAATATATGATGCACCATCAACGCTTGTTTCCCACGATGGAAAATCAGTTACTGTATATGTATGGTATGATAATGAATACGGCTATTCTTGTCAGGTGGTAAGATTGGCAAAGCATATCTCCAAGGTGAGAAGATTGCACTACTATTATTAATATGATACATTCAGCTGAAACTGAATAATATTTGAAAAAATTGAGAGCTTCCCCTGGTAAAAATTGGGAAGCTCTTTCTATTTAAGGACAATTGTGAAAATTAGCTACCTTTAATCAATTATATTGCATCATTTACGTTCTATTCAAGAAGGGAGTAGACGGGGATAGAATAGTTGTGTGGTGGGAGGATAGACATAGCTTTTAAGGAAATCTATTATTGAATGGTTACAAAGTTTAAAATCTGGCAGCCTTTTATCATTGCTTTAGTAATGGTTGTGGGTATCGTTGTGGGGAGTTCACTGCATCAAGACGAAACCAGAATTACCGTTATAGAGCGACCAAGCGAGCACTTTTCCAAATTGGATAGGGTGGGGCAGATTCTGCGCTATATCGATGCTAAGTACGTCGATTCCATCGATCTTGAAAAACTCAGTATGGATGCCATTAAGTCCATTCTCGACAACCTCGATCCACATTCCTTTTTCATACCTCCTTCCAATGTTGATCAGGTGAATCAGCAATTACAGGGATCTATGTATGGCGTGGGAATCGAATACGCTATGTATCAGGACACATTGTCCATTCTGCGCGTTATTCCCGGAGGACCGGCACACAAAGCGGGGTTATTGGCAGGAGACAGGATAATCAGGGTGGACAGCACAGTCGTATCCGGGGTGAAGATGGAGCTTGAAGAGTTGCGTTCATATTTCTATGGTGATCCGGGCAGTCCGATTATGGTGCAAGTGGATAGATATGATGAGCCCCTGATATGGATGCAGGTAAGACGAGGTCAAGTTACCTTTCCCGCTATAGAGAATGTAATCGAACTGGATTCTACAACACTATATATGTCAATCAGGACATTTTCTTCTACGGTTTACAAAGAATTTGTCGATTCCCTGTATGCTTATGGAGCGGATAAAGAAACAAAGAATCTCATCCTGGATCTTAGAGATAATTCCGGTGGATACCTTGATGAAGCGATAAAAATTCTGTCGCAGCTGATAGTAGAACGAGATTTACCACTGGTGAAAACCGTGGGTTACCGCTCCTCTGATTATACGTACATAACCGGCGGAAACAGGTATTTTAAATTTGATAATATTGCTATTCTGATCAACGAGTATTCCGCATCGGCTTCGGAAATTCTTGCCGGAGCATTGCAGGATTATGACCTTGCAACCGTCATTGGAAGAAGATCCTTTGGGAAAGGTCTGGTGCAGAATCAGTATAGTTTATCTGATGGAAGTGCTATCAGACTCACTATTGCCAGGTATTACACTCCATCCGGTCGATTAATCCAGAAACCTTATAAGGCTGACTCTGCACATGTCGAATATAATCGCGATATCCTGGCGAGGTATCAAAGTGGAGAATTGCTGCATAAAGACAGTATCCCGATTATTGATAGTATGAGATATTACACGAGGAATGGAAGACTTATATACGGAAGTGAAGGAATAGTGCCGGATATTTTTATACCCATTGACAGCCTTGATAGGTTTTCCTTAAATTCAAGTCGGAGAGCTACGGTGCTTGCCTGTAGTTTTAATTACGCCAGAGAAAATCACCTGTTTAAATCCAAGGAGATATTAAACTTTGATACGATTGATCTGGACAGTATTGTAGATTCCTGCCTTGGCAAAGGCAAGAGCAATGATAAAGAGAAATTAAAACAGGCATTTGAGCAGAATTTAATATTTGCGCAAGCGGGAAGCAAAGCGGCAAAGCGTTATAGCCTGGAAAGAGATGAATTTGTGAAAGCTGCAATGAGATTTGATGAAAATCAACAATTATTGAAAAAGGCGGAAGAGTCTGTTGAGAAAGTAGGAATGGAATGAGAATGAAACTGCTTAATCTGAGTTTAATTGTGTTTATTCAGCTCCTTCTGAGTGGTGGGCTGCATGCTTATCATATCATAGGAGGGGAGACGACTTTTAAATGTCTTGGGAACGACAACTATGAGATTACGATATTGATGTACCGCGATTGCGCGACAACTCTGGGTGCAGACTTTGATTCCAAGCGAAATGAACCACTGGCAACGGTAACCGTGTGGAGAGATGACTTGTTTGATCCTTTTATCACAACGATAAATCTCAAAGCCCCTTCTGTAACGCGGGTTAAGCACTCGGACTACAATCCTTGCATGGAGATTCCGCCTAATACCTGTGTGGAGAAAGGGGTTTATGTTTTTACTGTTAATCTGCCTCGTAGTGCCTTTAGTTATCATGTTGTTTATCAGCGTTGTTGCAGGAGTGGATCAGTTCTGAATATTGAATTTCCTACGGAAACAGGAGCTACTTTTCAGGTGGAGATAACGCCGGAAGCTCAGAGGGAATGTATAGATTCTCCTATGTTTAAGGAATTGCCGCCAATGGTAATGTGTGTGGGATATCCCATAGAATTTAATCAGTCTGTGATCAATACCACACCGTCTACAACAATTGAATATGCGCTCTGTACACCTTATGCAGGCGGTGGTCCGATAAGTACAACGACCGGAGCTATGGGGTATGATGGGATAACACCCAATCCCGATTCCAGACCCCCTTATGAGCTTGTTACATACCGACCCGGATATTCTGCTCAGAATCCGGTTAAGGCAGGTCCTCAATTATCGATAGATAGAAATACGGGAATTATCACGGGAACGCCAGAGGTCGTTGGTGAATTTGTAGTAGGAGTATGTGTTATTCAGAAAAAGAACGGTAGGATTATATCGGAAATAAAGAGAGATTTTCACCTGAATGTAGTCGAATGTGAGCGGATGGTGGAGGCAATCGTCGGAGGCCCTATGCTCGACAGATCCGGTGAACGCATTCTTTCCTGTGGCGGGAAGAGTGTTTTTATAAAGAATCATTCGCGCGATGAGGAGTTTATTAAGAGTATGGAATGGGAGTTTATGGAAAATGGCAATCTCGTGAACCTGAAAACAGAGGATTTTGAATATACATTTGCTGACACAGGCGTTTATGATGTCAAGCTTTACCTCAACAGGGGACTAAGTGCTTGTGATGACGAAGCCAATGTGAGAGTAGAGATACGCAATCCCATTCATTCCAGGTTCAGTATAGCAGGTGATACTTGTGAAGCTGAATCGGTTTATGTCAGTAATAATTCCTTTTCAGAGAATGGTTCTATCACGTCTTGGGCATGGACATTTGAAGAGGGGAATACCAGTAATCTGGAGCAGCCTGCCTTTAATTTTCAATCGCCCGGAGATAAGAATGTGCAGTTGATAGTCAGGGATAAATATTCGTGCGCGGACACTTCGTCGCGAATCTATCCTTATTATCCGCGGCCTTCCGTGGTGGATGTTGCCTTGCGTAAGGATTTGTTGTGTACGGATTCTCCGATTCACGTCCGGAACAAATCCTATCCGATTGACTCGACATATCAGGTTAACTGGTATCTGAGTAATGGCGACTTTTATACGGGATTGGAGCCGGAGTTTACGTTTACAGAGGAGGGGATGTTTGACTTGACGCTGGAGATTATATCGCCATTGGGCTGTACGCGTATAGAAGATTATGAGAATTACTTTGAGGTATGGAAGAATCCGATTGCTGACTTCGATTACAACCCCAAGGAACTGTCTCAGTACGATAAATCAGTAGATTTTATTAACTATTCCGAATATGCGGACTTATATCGTTGGTACTTTGATGAGGATGGAAGCTCCACAGATAAAAACCCGTTTTTCATCTTTCCTGATACAGGATTTAAAGTTGTGACTTTATACTCGGAATCTCTCAATGGATGTATAGATTCGATGATTCAGATTCTCGATGTGGAGCCGCTTACAACTTATTTTGTTCCCAATGCATTTACTCCCAATGAAGATGGTGTAAATGACGGATTCCGAGGTGTCGGCTATCTGCCGTATATCGAGAATTTCCGTATGCAGATATACACTCGCTGGGGTGAGGTAATCTTTGAGACGGAAGATCCGACCGAGGAATGGAATGGTCAGGTAAGGAACACGGGCAAGCGCCTACCGCAGGGCGTATATGTCGTCAAGGTGCAATATACGGATCCGCGTGGTGTGCTGTACAATCAGAAAGCTTATGTGACTCTGCTCGACTAGACTTTCGTCAAATGTTAATCGCGTAAAAATTCGAGCTCTTCGTTCTCATCCAGTCTTGCGATGACTGAGGGTTTTATTTCTTTGGAGACTTTCGTCAAATGCGGGTGAAAAATAATATCCACATTATTGATAATAGCCTCATTGATTTCTTCATAGCGCAGAGGAGTAGGCTCATGAGAGAGATTGGCTGATGTTGAAACAAGCGGTTCATCAATTTCACGTATCAATCTCTGACAGTATTCGTCACCGACAATACGTATACCTATTGTGCCGTCTCCTGCCTTGAGATAATCAGGGATGTTTCTCGTCTTATCATAGATAATCGTCAATGGCCGTGAATGAAAACTAAGGAGTGTCTCCAGGCGCGGATGGATGTTCAGTACATGTGATTTTAATCGTTCCAGATTGTCGACCAGCAAGATGAGAGGCTTGTTTTTTTCTCTGTGCTTTATTTCATAGATCCTGTCAATCGCTGCTTTCTGAGAGTATGCCGCTGCCAGGCCCCAGACCGTATCGGTAGGGTGGAGCAGAACCTTTCCATCTTTTACAAGAGAGGAAATCTCGTCATCATATTTTTTAAATATCAGCATTTGTGACTCAGTATATGTAATAAACCTGTGCAAAGATAGAATGGTTTATGGAATTGCTTGTTATCTGTTGAGCGATCAGATGTTAATGGAATGTGATTGTTGATCATGCATTATCCTTGAAATATCCGGTTTTAATCAACATTTCATCACTTATCATGAGTCTGGACTTTAAAGAAAAGCATTGTTCGCGTAGTTCCTTATCTGTGAATCGATTGTCCCGGTCGATTGCTTCTATTTCTATGAAATATTTATTGTCCGGTATGAAGTCCAGATGAATCTTGATATTGTCCAGTATGTATATCTTCCTTTCCTTATAGGTAGTGCCAATCTGTTTTTTAACGGACTTTAAATCGTTTATTTCTTTATCGGTAGGGTTTTTATCATAGCGATAAACGGTAGTCCTCTCGATGCCATCTACTATGTCTCGTTTATAGTGCGTGATTAAATTTTCGATGTTCCCATCCCTGTATTTCAGCTTTCCTATCTCAGTTTCATAGTAATAGTCGGTCTGCTTATCCAGACCTATAAACTCAGCATCTAGTGATTGTAAAATAGCTTCGACTTCAGCATGATTTTCCAGCCTTGCTTTTATAGTGTAGTCTTTGTAGTTGCTCACGGATGAAATGGGGTTATATTACTCTCTTGCCCCAGTGTTCCGGGGCAAGAGAATAAAAATTATTTATCTCTCCAGTAATTATTGGCAGCAGCTACAGTCTGAAATTCTCTAGCAACAACTTCTGCAGATAAAATAAGGAGTTCTGCATTTTCAGCATACTCACCTCTTAATCTCTTTTTAACTTCGCCATCGCTCTGTATTGCACCGATGGTTTTTCTCGCCATAGTAATTGCAAGTTCACGACCTTCCTGAGGAGTAGCAGTAATCAGGCTAGGCAGCCACAAGTCTGCGTCTTCTGCAGTAATAGTAGCATCAGTGGTTGAATTAACCGAAGCTTTAAGAACTTCCACTTCTGTGTTGTCAACGGAATTGGTAGGGGCATATCCGCAAGCGAAGAATAAACCGCTGAGCATGAATAGTAAAAATAGTTTTTTCATGATGTTGTTTTTATAATTAAGTAAATATATGATTGTTGTAATCAGAGGGAGAACAGAGGATATAATGGATTTGTTAAACTACTTCGTCATTTTTTTGACATCATTCCTG
>CAYRFF010000016.1:0-7784 GCA_964423575.1 uncultured Saprospiraceae bacterium
TTTCTAATTTTCCTATAATTTAACCCTCCTTCGCGTTCCGCTTCGGTGGACGAGAAGTGCTGGTTTAATTCCCCGAGGCTTGCCTCGGAATATTGGGTTCAGGGTTTGCTCTGAGGTTTAATACCTTTTATTTGCTGATTAAATCGTAAATAAGATCTGTTAATGTATCTACATCACTATTAATTGCGCCTTTCATATATCGTTTATATATTTCTTCGTCATGGCTCAGATATTTATAGCTACTTCCCATATAGAGAATACAGCTTGAAAAGGAAATCGGATTCGCTTATTTTATTATTTTTCCAATCAATATATAATTGTATTAATTCCTTCGTGGGTTCAAAGCCTTCAAACATATTTGTACCTAGTGCATTTGCAGTGCTTTCCAGAGATTTTAGATTTGGAAATTTTATCCCCATTAAGGTGAGATTTTCTCTGTCTATTTTAAGTTTTTTATACATTTTCTTTATTGTATCCTTTAGTCAAAGATACAAAATTATCACTTAAAGATCTCTTAGCTGGAAACCTAATCCGAATGAATTGTAGAGGTAATAAGGATATGGTCCATCTCGGGCGGATAGCTTGTCCTATAAGTGCCTATAAGTTTTATAGAGTTATCGATAAACGCGAGCTTTACCAGCGATATGTTGTTAGTTGCAATTCTGCTAATTGTCGCAAATTTAAACGAATTCAATGCGAATTATATTTGCATGTACAATCCTGTTCAATTGAAAACGTGGTCATTCTGACAAAGCGGAACGTAGTGGAGCGTCGGAAGAATCTTTTGCTACTTGGTTCGTGCGCTGTAAGAATACCGCGTTTTACTGTTTAAAGATCCTGGTTATTGAGGTTGCTCGAAATGCACGGCACTTCGCTTGTTCAGGATGACAGGTCGCTGTAATCAAGAAAAAATGACATAAATAAGCGGTTGAACTTAAAAATGGAACACCCGTTTCCCCGGCTTCAGCAACAGATACCCCAGCTCTACAGACAAAATACCTACGCCCGCACCGCCCACAATATCGCTGAACCAATGGCGGTCATTAACGACGCGGAAAATAGCGGTGGCACTTGCAATAACATAACCGGCGATGCCAATCCAGGGGCTGACATCCTTGTATTCTTTGTAGAGGATATGTGCACCCCAGAAAGCCAGAGAAGTATGTGCAGACGGAAACGAATTCCTGGCACGCGAGTCAGGCCGACGTGTATTCAGTAGGAACTTGGTGCCGTGGGAGATGGAAGTACAGATTAAGCCTGAGGAAATTACGACAAATGTTCTCTCAGCCACATTATGTCGCGCCGGGACGCCGATAATATCCAATAGAAAAACTCCTGATATCGGTGCATACTGGATATAGTCATCTATAGAATATGTACGCTGAATACGCTTACGAGTCCAATTTTGTACCACCACATCGACATCGCGAAATGCCGGAGCAACCTGAGCAAGGACACCGTACGAAATTAAACTTGAACCTACTGCTATTCCCAGATGAGATGTTTCTCCTTTTTCCGACATCCTGTACGACTTGTTCGGATTATTAAGATAGGCAGTGTGAATGCCTGTACCAGTGCTCTGAGGATATAAAATGGCTTGTTCTTTTGAAAAATTAATCTTGTTAATTTGACAATACAATAAGCAAGGCAGAAAGCAAAGTAGAATTAAATAAACGTGCCTCATAATGTTTATAATTTAAGAGTTACTCTTATGCAATTATAGGAAACTTTGAGAAATTGACCTAAAGCGAATTATTCAGGATGAAGGATTAGGTAATAAATAAACCTCTTTGACTAAAAATTTCTACTGTATTAAGCTTCGGTTGACAAGACCGGGAATTAAGGCTGAGAGGGGCGAGAGATATATTGTGAGTTGCAATTCTGCTAATTGTCGCGAATTTAAACGAATTCAATGCGAATTATCGAAGACTCAAATGGAAACGTGGTCATTCAGAATGTAGCGAAGCGAAATGAAGAATCTTTTGTCATTTAGTTCGTGCTCTCAATAAGACCACGTTTAACTGTTCAAAGATTCTGGTTATTGAGGTCGCTCGAAATGCGCTATGCTCAGAATGACACGTCGCTGTAATTAAGACAAAATGACATAAGAAATTAATAGAAAAATTGCGGATAGAATAAAAAACAGACTAATCCCTCTGTTTACAGACCAAATCAAAACCATTTGAGCGAAAGCTTACTTATATTAGCACGGAAAACACAATCAAAGAAAAAATTCAATTATGAAAAAACAGCTCATACACAGCCTCATTGGCCTATTTGCAATATCCATTCTGTTTCTCTCCTGCAGAGACGGGCAAAGTACCGGAGCAAGTGTAACAACACAGACTAAGGACGATTCTGCAGATCAAAAAAAGAATAATACAGTCTTCTGGCAATTGCAAGAAAATGTGAAAGAACTCAGAGAAGTCAATTACCTCCCTAAGGAAGAAAACAATAGCTATGTAAAAGGGGAGCGACACAGTGGGACTGACTACAAATTTAATGAATAAGGAAGCCTTGTCGAATTGACTAATTATGACAAATACGGCAATGAAACGGACATCACCGGATACAGATATAACGATCAAGGTTATGTGGAGGAAGAAATCACCTATTATCCGGATGGTGGAAAGGGTATGCGCATCTCATACAAATATGACGCGGCGGGAAATATCATTGAGAAGCAAGAGATTGAACCGCGGGGAGGTATGCGCGGAGAGGACAAAATATACACTTATCAATACGATAAGAATGGAAATCTTATGAAGGAGAAACTCCTGATGAAGTTTCAGGATAGTGGAGATTCATCCGTGTTTATTACCGCTTATCTAAGGGATAAAAATGGAATTATGACAGGGAAAGAACTGAGCGGTGATGATGGTCTATTGAGAAAATACGGATACAAAGCGGATGAAAACGGTAATCCGACAGAAGAAACTGAATTTTTCCCGGATGGGAAACCGGCACGCAAAAATGTAATGAAATACAATGAAAGGGGAGAAGAAGTAGAAATTGCGCGTTATGATGCCGATGGAGTCTTGAACGTGCAGGAAGTAAAAACCTACGATGCAGAAGGCAACTGTACTTCCGAGCAGGTGCTTAATGTTGATGGGGAGCTTGTGAGAGGAGTGAAGTATAGCTTTGATGAAATGGGTAATATCCTTAGCTTAGAGCAAATGTATGGAGAAAGGCAAGGAACTGAAACTGTTTACCGTTATAAGTATGATGATAATAAAAACTGGTTGCACAGAGAAGATGTTGTAGATAATAGACTGACTTATGTCATCGAACGAGAAATAGATTATTACGATTAAATAACCATTTGCGGAAGCAGGAAAGAGCACGCGCCCGAGAGAAATCAGAGAAAGGATGAGGTACGGAATTATACTGTTGATATTGCTATTTTCAATGTCTTTAAATGCGGAGGGGACCCGGGAAGTCGCCCCCAATCGCAGTATCATCATAAATGGAAATGCCACAACGGATATAGCAGCACTGCATATCGGAAACCAAGAATATGGTAACTTTGCGGTAGTATGGAACAACAACCCCATGTCCCGGCTGTATGTGAACATTCAGGATCCGGCCGCAGAATGTATTTGTTTAGGCTTCAGTGTAGGACATGTAAACAGGACAGGAATAGATCCACCATCCATTCCCTATTCTTTTCTAGTAAAAGATCCGCTCGGGAATATTGTCTATGGACCTATAGCAATGGATGCGGGAGTCGGTAATATTTTTACCTGGGAAGAAGCGCACCAAGGTCCCATGTTGCCCGGTAGTACACAGGGCTATCACCCCTTTGTAGTAAGCAGTGATGACCTGATGAGTGGAGGATGGACAGGAAAGGGAGATTACTATATTCAGTTTGATTATGAGCCGGATGCTGGCCATGGAATTATTGATGAGTCCCTGCTTATCGATTTCTGGGATATCTCAGTGATAAATTGCCGCTCTGCTAATCCCCAGGTACAGAAAGGCCGTGTCTGGTCTTTTAATTGGTCCTTCTTTGCCATTAACGATTATGGCTTCCCTGACCGTCCGTTTAATGGCAAATTCTATGTATGCGCTGTCGATTCCAGTGAGATGGATAAGGCCTTCGTATCCAGTGTGGATTTTAATGATTCGGGATTCAGACCGGCAGCCTTCAGCGTGGCATTTAATAACTTTGGGACACGCACTACCAAGGATGTGCAGTATAACAGGCGATCGGTCCGGAATGCCAATATGACCGTCCCCGCATATCCGATTTTTCTCAATGATCCCGTGGATATATATGGGACGCCGGACGAGGGCAATATCGAGTATATTGATATGGTGCGGGGCGATGATGGATTTATGTGTTTCAAAGTCTTGGCAACTCGGAGTGGGGTAGTGGAGATTTTGCTTGATTTTCACAAAGAGGACGGCATATATACGGAAGATAGCGAGGATGTTCTGCTCTCTTACAATATCAGTCAGGATGAAGTCGGTAAGGTCGTCTGCGTTCCCTGGCATGGAATGGATGGGAAGAATAAAGCGATTATGAATCAGACTTTCCCTATACAATTGATGTATAATCGCGGTATTCTGCATTTCCCGATTTTTGATGGCGAATATCTTGAAAATGGTTTCCGTTTGGAAAAAATACGGCCCGGTGGAGATCCGCCCCTTTTATTTTATGACGATTCAGAAATAATACGTGATTCGGGATCGGGCGAGCCCAAGGTAAATCTCGATGGCTGTGAGACGCCTTGCCATAGCTGGGACAATTATGTCGACCCTGAGATAATCGGCTTTGGGAACATGAACACCATTAACAGCTGGTGGTATTCGACGCAACGTAAAGTGGACAGTAGGGCGACGATTGAGATGCAATACTATATCCCCAATGCATTTACGCCCAATGGGGACGGCCTTAATGATTATGCGCGTGTTTTCCTCGATGATATGGTCTATGGCGTGAAAAACTATGAAGTCTTCGATCGCTGGGGTAATCGGGTTTATGAGGAAGCTTACGCAAATGGGATCCGGGACATGAAAGGATGGAACGGTGAATACAGGGGCTTCCCGATGTATCCTGCTGTCTTTATGTATAAAGCCACTATAGAGGTTCATCCGGGTGTCTATGTTATAGAACATGGCACCTTGACGCTGATAAGATAGGGCGCCTAAAGGAATAGTTGCTCATGCCAATTATCGCGAATTATAACGAATTTCCTCCTTCGGCGGACACGTCATGCGAATTATTGAAGACCGCGATTAAGTGACCAGTAGAATATTAAGAACGAGCGAAAAACGGAGCTTTCACTATGACCGACTGAAATCTCAGCTTGCTGAGATCGAGTTGACTAAATGTCAAGTCGAGGAGGGAACTGCGAGCTCCTGCGAGCAGCTAGTAGGGTTTTATTTTGAAAACGAATTATAAAAAAGAACAAAAGCATGTAGCGACCAGGCGAATCGAGGGTTTTATCTCGACTAGCCGAGATAAAAATCGCCTATGAAAGCTCCTAGCCTTTTTTCGTACTTTTTTTGGTAATGAAAAAAGTATATAAGAAAAGCAAGAAACAATAACCACCATTGAGGTTCGTGCTCTTAAAAAGACCCCGTTTCATTGGTTAAAGATCCTTCGTATAATCTGCTCGCAGGAGCTCGCAGTTCCTTCATCAATGGTCGATTTACGACCATTGGTCTCGACAAGCCGAGACTTCATTCAGTCATGCTCAGGATGACCAGTGGAAACAAGGTAGAATAGTGGTAGTGTGTGTTTTATTCATAATTCTTCACACTATACATAATCCAGTGGTCATTCAGAATGGAGCGAAGCGGAATGAAGAATCTTTTGCTGTTTAGTTCGTGCTCTCAATAGGATTGCGTTTCATTGGTTAAAGATCCTTTTTAAAACCTGCTCGCAGGAGCTCGCAGTTCCTTCATCAATGGTCGATTTACAACCATTGGTCTCAGCAGGCTGAGACTTCATTTAGTCATGTTCAGGATGTACCGGTGGAAAAAAGGAAGTGTCTGATTGGACCTCATTTTGTCTTATTGAACTCCTACCGGAGTTCTGTAAATTTGGGACTTGCTTACCCCCAGTTTCTTCTCAGCTACGCTGCTCATCACTGGGGGTTACGCATCTTTGACCCACTATCGCGGGTCTTTTCGTAGGAAAATTATTCTAAAATTGAATCATAATGAATCAGGGACTAGTAGAATATCAAGAGTAATCATAAAAGGAAAGCTTCTCCAGTGATATGTTGTGAATTGATGGTAAATATTAACGTAAATTCAATTTGGCTCATAAAATTCAGTGAAGCCTTTTCAGCAGAGACGTAAGCATAATCAATGAATCAACGGTCTCGGCTTGCCGAGAATCACATTAGAAGCTTTCTTGATTTTTTCGTCATTTTTTATCAAGAAAAAATGACATAAAAAATAGCATAGCATTATGGTGGCGAATGGAACTCCGAGCACCGAGGTCTTTGGTACTTTTTTCCGGTAAAAAAGTGCATAAGAAAAGTAGGAATCAACATTTATAATAAATACCCACAAATCCCTCCCTCCGGGAACTAATCCCCATCCTTAACTGTTATGCATGTACGATACGGGGCTGACTGGTATCGACAGGAGAGTGAATTAGTCAGTAAGCATGTCGGAGCAGGGTGGTTTACTCCGTTAACAAATAACTATCGACTTTTTAAATGGCAATAATAATTTTGCTTTGGCAGCATAATCAGAGATTGATTAGTTGACCAATTATGCCCCACGCTTGACGTCCGATACACAGCGTGCTGCATTCGAAAACCTTCGGGCTAGTAAGTTAACCTGCTTCGACTAACTTATGAAAATTTAGGAGCTACGGAAATTGATTGGTCCGAAGATGAACCTGCCGATTTCCCGACAATTTAATCATCTTCTAAGCATGTAGAAAGTTGGTTGATGCTTTCACTGGACGCGAGTTCGAATCTCGCCAGCTCCACAGAGAATACGAAGCCCATAGCACGACAGTGCTATGGGCTTTTCTTTTATCTACACCTAGCGAAAGCTTGCTTTCTGCTAGTGTAGTAAAAGAAAAGCATGGCACTCAAGCAATTGAGTGCCTTAGGCTGAAGTATTTCGACCTGCGGTGCGCCTGCGAGAAGGCCGCAGGCAATCTCGCCCAGCTTTTTTTTGAGCAAGTGTTTTATAAAGAAAAGCATGGCACTCGCGCATCTCGGTGTTATTCGTTTCTTCGTAAACGGTTCCTGAGCGCAGCCGAAGGATGGAGCGCCTGCGAGAAGGCCGTAGGCAATCCAATTAATATTATTTTAAAAGGAGTTAAAAGGTAGATAATTGAATTGTAATAACATTAAATAACATGAGTTGCAAGTAACAGTAAGTATAACTTTTTTCTAATCAAAATTAAATAATGAAAGCTTCTACAGCGATACGTTGTGAGTTGATGGTAAATATTGACGTAATTAAATAAGGCTCATAAGATATCAGTGAAGTTTTTACAGCATGACCGAGTGAAGTCTCAGCTTGCTGAGACCGAGTTGACTAAATGTCAAGTCGAGGAGGGAACCGCGGGTACTGTCCCGCGGCAAATAATACAGTCTATAAGTAGTTAAAGCTATTTTATAATCGGAAAAGCAGAAAAGAGATCGCTAAGCCCAAAGGGATTGGTGAGCTCGGTTCTTACAAATTCTTAGATGAAAATCGTACTTCGACGCGCACTCCGTGCTTGCTCAGCATACCATCTTAGAAGCCGGTTCCTGAGTGGAACCCTGAGCGGTAGCGGAAGGTTGTAATCGAAGGATGACCTGCGG
>CAYRFF010000016.1:7884-61403 GCA_964423575.1 uncultured Saprospiraceae bacterium
CCTGAGTGGAACCCTGAGCGGTAGCGGAAGGTTGTAATCGAAGGATGACCTGCGGTGCGCCTGCGAGAAGGCCGAAGGCAATCTCGGCCAGCTTGCTTTTGAGCAAGAGATACAAAAGAAAAGCATGGCACTCGGGTATCTCGATAAATAGAATTCCATTTTTGCAACCGGTTCCTGAGTAGAACCCTGAGCGATAGCGAAAGGGTGTAATCGAAGGATGACCTGCGGCGCGCCTGCGAGAAGGCCGCAGGCAATCTCGCCTAAAAAACTCATCCCTCATCCCTAGTCACTGCTCTACTCGTCACTGACCACCACCTTCACATACTCCACCGCACCACCGCTATGCACCTCCATATAATATACACCACTCACGAAATTATGCTGCAGATTTACATGCTGACTTGCAGGCCTTAAATCCCGGACAAGCTGCCCGGAAACCGAATAAACTGCCAGGTACTCTATCTCATCCTTTGCCTTGATGTAAAATACGTCCTTGGATGGATTAGGATAGACGAGAAGCCCATTTGCGGAAGCTGAAACATAATCACTGCCTGACGATAAAGAACGCATATTTCCATTGCATTCAAGAACGACAGAACACTCGGTCTCACAGCCATTAGCATCGATGATGGTAACTTTTACCTCAGCGCTATCGCTCAGAATTGTAACCCTCACCTTGGGACTATCAGTCGTCTGCTGAATCAGACATTCACCCGATACAGTCTCCCACTTATAGGTATAAGGCTCGGTACCACCGCGGACAATAACCTCAATTTCGGTACTTGACCAGCAGTCGATATCATCCGGCACATCGATATAACAATCCAGTGGACTATCGACCTCAATAACCTGCATGGCCGTGCTGACGTTACCGCAGGCATCCAATGCGCGCCATATACGTGTGAAGCCAGGCTTACCGGTATTTGTAACGGGAAGCTCAGTCAGTTCCACTACAGGGACACTACAATTATCCGTTACGATTACCTTGGGTTCAGGTAGATTATCCGCGCAGGAAATCGTCATGTCCGCGGGCACATATTCAAAGACAGGTGCCTGATTGTCAATGTATTCAAGTTCAATTGTTGCAGAATAAATATTTCCACAATTATCGCTGATTTCGTAAGTATAAGCCTCAATCATCATCACTCTATTGATACAGACATCTTGTAGAATTGCCGTATTCAGAGAGGCGCTATACACGCCACAACTATTCTCGAAGGTGAAATTTTCTGCACTCAATCCTTCAAATTCACAGTCCACAGTGATGGTCTGCACGCCTGTCAGATCGCCGAGTTCAGGATGAGAAATAACGATTTGCGGAGCCGGTGCATCATCTCTCAGCACTTTCTGATAAAAGATGCTTTCCTGGCCACACACATTCCTGACTTTCCATACTTTAATCTCTTTAAAATAATCATTGCAATCATGGACTTTTTCCGAACCTATATATTCGGCCGGAATCAGCGCATCATAGCAGAGATCATGCAAGACAGGCACTTTCATTTCGCCGCTTTCGCAAATGATTGCTTCACCATTCATCAGATAAACCGACTCTTCTCTGTTGATATGTACGGTCTGATAATAGGTGTTGCTGTTTCCACAAATGTCTTCTACCACGATGATTCTCGTAGCAATGGAAGAACTGCTGCAATCCTCGACATAATCCATTTCGTCTACTACGATTGTCGCATCATTGCAGTCGTAAAACCTAGTATAAACAGGTACTTCTCCCGGACAAGAAACAAAGACTTCATCCTGAAAACCTACAATTTCAGGAGCTTCCAGATCGCGATATTTTACCTTGAGTTCCAACTTGGCTGAGTTTCCGCATTCATCTACAGCAATCCACTCCAATAAATCAGTCTTATAAACACCGTCCACACACTTGCCTTCGCTTAAAGTTCTGGCAGAAAAGAATAAATCTGCCAATTCAGTACATACTGCTCTTACATTTACAGCATCTCGTGTATATATTCCTGAAACGCCTCTATCACTTCCGCAATCAATATATATGGAATTGTCACCGTCAGGACGGATATTCTTAAAGCCGATAATGGGTGCTTCACCCACACCTTCGGAATAAATTCTCACTACCCTGGTACTGTTGCCGCAGAGATCTGTAGCAATATAGGTATATCTTTTCTGGCGCAGCTCAGGGCAAGCAGGATTGTCGATATCTTCAACAATTACTTCGACATCTGCCCTGGAGCAATTTTCTATCACCTCATAATCATCCAATGCAGGGAAGCCACCGCAATTTTCTTCGGGCAGCCTGATAAATGCTGGAGCTTCGTTGTCTATGATATCTACATAAAGCACAAAGGATTCACTATTTCCACACTCATCCTCGGCAGTCCAGGTGAATACCCATTTACCACTTATCTTATTCTGACATTCTACGCCCCGGATTCTTTCCTTTTGGAAATGAATGGTAGGATCACTGCAAAGGCCGGTGCTTATTACCATATTCTCATCCCAATCTCTCATTTCAGGAGGATAGGAACCATTGAAGCAGTTCACGCGAATCTTGTCGCCATTGGAATAGCGGCTGTCCACAAAGATCAGATCTAGTCCACCCGGATCCATGATGCGGATGCGCTCCTGTAATTCGGTTGTGTTTCCACAGGCATCACTTAAGGTCCAGGTTCTTATATACACAGGTTGTCCGCCTTCGCAGTTAGCTGCAACGTCCTCGTATTCGAGGCTGGCGCAACAGCATTCGTCTTCAAACAGTGGTGCAGGAATACTGTGAATATCATTGCAGTAAACTGCTGTATCCCTTGGGGCTGAAATAAACTGGGGTGCAAGGGTATCAACCATTTCCACTACGATGAAAATACTGGCTGTATCACATTGCCCTGCGACATCCCACTGATAGCTATAGCGACTTATAAAGCCATCCTGAGAGCATTCCCCATCTTCCATTTTGTTAATGGAAAATGTAACTACAGGCTCCGAGCAATCATTTGCGTAAGCTAAATCTTCTTCACTGAATTGAGGCATCTCCCAGTCAATTTCAGAAGCGCGACACTGAATGCGCAGCGTATCTCCCGACTCCATGCCTTCGAGATATGGATTGATGAAATGCAGGCTACTCGTTGTAGTATCCAGCAATAGATAGGTTTCCGTACAGGAAATATAGGCTTCATCACTATCGATAATACCATTTTCATTGCCATCGTGGAATATCGTGTATTCGCGGATAATTATCAGGCTATCCGTCCCGCAGCCACTACCGCCATTATCTGTTTCATTAACTTCTACGGCAAAATTCAGGCAGCTGGTATCTCCCAGGTAATAACCGGAATTGATGAAATCCTCAATACTGCTGAGTGGTTCAGGCAGATCTTCGATACAGCTGATTTTTATCACTTCTTTATGGTCGGGACAAGCTGATTGAAAGAGTTCAATACTACAGCTGGTCGTAAGTGTATCTCCCGATGTATTTATATATATGAGTTCATAGCTGTATGCACCTATAACGTCCACTACAGCGTAATCTTCCGTAGAGTAATGGATACCGTTTCCAATCCATTCATAGGCAAGAACCGTGTAATTATCGGAACCTACATAATTCAACTCTACAAAGATTGTATCTGTTCTCCCGCGGCATAAATCTTCAAGCATGTACAGGGAGCATTCCACAACATTAGGTAAAGCGACTCTTATGCTCACTTCATTTGTATTGGCAAACCACCAGCTGTTTAGCGTGTTGAGGTTGCCATAACCGGGAAGGTCGGGATCGATATATGTAGTCCAGGTATGGCAGGGCATGACGCAGCCATTGAGATTTACTTTGGGCTCACCGGTACCGGGATCAACCTGAATTTCTGAATCATCGTAATAGAGCAGGGGAGGAGGACCCGCCGGGCGTACATTGGTGATATTGAAACCGTTTTCCATAAGTTCGGCGTCATATACGGGGAAGTGATAAATGCCTTGATTAAAAGCGATAATCAGGGACAAGCTATCATCCAGAACTTCGTCTCCCAGTCCGTCAATGCCATTCCAGGGTATACATATCAGTTCACCCAGCATACTGTCGGCAATTTCAAAGGTCAGTAACAGATCTCTGCTGTCGTCTGTATAGATACCATCATCTCCATCCAGGTCGAGAAGAATTTCGATCTGGCCGGTTTTTGTAGGAATTACATTGATACAGAATTCGCCGTTAATAAGCCGGCTCACAGTCTGGAAACTGATTTCGCCCAGGTCGGCAGTCTGCAAGATATCAACCGGATCATTCAAGAATATGGGATATTCCGGTGTAGCCATATTAGCCATGTGAACAGATTTCCTGTCATAAGCGATATCGCCCGTATTTCTCGTGCCAAAACTGTTGAACGCTATGTTGAAAGCAGCGGGTTTAAAACCGGATTGATTGAAATCGATTTTACTTATAAACCAGTTGTCGGTATTGTTTCCATCCGGGGCGCAAGTGTAAAATGAACCGTTGAAAGGTCGATCGGGAAAGCCGTAATCGTTTACAGCAAACAGAGCCCAGTTATAGGACCACACTCTTCCTTTTTTCTCTTGTGGGAAAGTTCCCGAACAATTAATAACGGAAATATCCCAGAAATCAATGAGAAATCCGGCACCATTGGTACCCGCATCAAACTCTATATAATAATCTCCACTTCCCGACCAGCCTGTACTAAGTAAATCCTCTCTATCGATAACTATAGGAACATATCCTTCACTACCGACCAAGGGCTCAGGCCCCATATAACCCTGCCTCCATGTCTGGATATTGGCATTGTTACGCGTAATCTGATGTGGTCCATAGACGATATTACCGTCAGGATCTTTTATTACAAAGGTAAAATTCCTCGCGGGAGGATTAGTGCCTGAATAATTGAGGTGACCATAGCTGAAGCCCAGATAAATGCATTCTTCATCGGGGTTTTGAATGTTTATGTACAGCCGCGAGTATGGATCATCATTGTTGACATGCGCAAAGCTCCCATAAGCGGCATGATTAATCAGTAAGGCGGCAATATCAGTTGTCTGATTCCCATTGACAAGAATAGAACCATTGGGTGCCATTTCCCTGGTGCCTTCCGCAAGGATTGTAAGAGGGAGAATAAGCAGGATAAGAATGGAGGTAAAAGTCTGTTTCATAAAGAAGTGGTTTTATATTTCTATTGATGCCTTTCGGCAAATAGTTTATTAGTCTCTTGCGAGTTTTAAATATAGGTATATTTAATAAGACAACATAAAACCTCCATATAAAATCTCTTACTTCATTATAGCAATGGCGGTCTGAGATATAGATTTTGGTTCTCGCGGGGAGGAACTTGGTAGTCCTTCATGTAATGCTTGTGCTATAAAATAAAAACCCCCGATTGCTCTAATGCAATCGAGGGTTTTATATGGATGTTATAACTCGTTTTCTATTGTTAGCTCATAAGCATCCTGAACCAAGTATCCACTCTTTCGCAACACTCTACAGTTGCCAATACCTGCTCTATTATGAGCATTTCTCCGATATTATTCAGGCAATCTACAGAGAAAAAGAATTAAAAGGCTGGAGTAGGAAAAAGAAAGAAGGTCTAATTAATGAGAATAATCCCGAATGGCAATTTCTAAGGGAAGATGAGAGATAAAACACATACTATCACTATTCTACCTTGGTTCCACTGGTCAACCCGAGTATCAATTTTGGTGAGTGTAAACAAGGTTTTTTGAAAATGATACTACTGCTTCAAATACATAATTGTATCAATATGGTATAGTAAGGGTAGCTGTCAAAGAATATAATCGAATCTAAATTAAAAATCCTGTAAAACCTGCCTGATTTATTCTAGATACTACTGCCCTCAATTTCTTTTACCTGAAGCAGAATAGATGGTGCAAGACGATAAAATCAGGCAGGTTTGTCACTGCCCAAAATAAACGACTCTGGAATCAGGATGAAAACAAAATCAAAGAAAACAAAAAGAGATGAGCGATTATAATTGTATTTGTAAATGTGTCAATGGTAACTAGCTTGCAGATTAAAGGAAAATCAAGCAGACAAAGTACTGATTATAATAATCATCTGCTTGAGTTTAATATAACCTATTAGAAATAAAAAGAAACTCCGGTCGATGATCTAAACATATTCAATTTAAAGTCTGACCAGTCTTGTTCATCCATTTGTGACTTGGATAGTTGCGGACCAAACTTGAAAAATACGCCAAGTTTATTATCAACAATATAGTGTATCCCGGGACCAAAGTTTATTTCCATATATTGATTCTTGGAATCAGCCAACATACCTTCTATTTTACTTTGCCTGTAAGTTAATCTCCCGCCTACTGATAGATAAAAAGAACCCGGCAAGGATATATAGTAATTTAATTCCGGTCCTACCATAAATACTTTTGAACCTAAGTAACGAATAAAATCACCGGAATCGCTTGAGTTATTTCCTCTATATCCTCCCAGAATCCCTAATTCTAGGTTGTTTATGAAGAAATAACCGACTTTTACTTCAAATGAGCCACTGAAGAGTCCGGTTTTCCAGGATTCATTTACTTTCTGTATTCCGGCACTAAATTGTGGTTCTATTGAGAATGTACCTTTTTCAATTTGTGCCGTCGTACTGAAAGGGATTAAATAGCAGATAGCTGCTATAAGACTGGCTGTGAAAATTCTTTTGAGTATCATAACATACGATTTGAAATGCATGAATAATCGACTAATATACACAACGCAACATAAATATTGCGCTGTATTAATGAATAATCATTCAATTCCGCAGGGGGAGAGGGAGATTTCACAATGAAACGAAGAATGTCATCCTAGTTAGGAATTTTTATGAAAGCAAACAAGGTTTGTAAAAATGACCCTAATGCTGTACCCATATATGCATATCGATATAGTATAGGGAACGTAGTACTCAAAGAATAAAACCACCTTTAAAATAAAATTCTGCAAAACCAGCTTTAAGGAATTTCTATGTTGTGGGGCAGGAAAAACCTGAGGTTTATCGCGCCTTAAATTAAATAATTCTGGAGTCAGGTTGAATGACCGGTGAAACGTGGTCTTGTTGAGAGCACGAACTAAACGGCAAAAGATTCTTTAGAGGATTTGAATAGATAAGAATTGTAATGTAGAACGAATTCACGAATTCGTTCTACACGCCCCTCATGCCTCGCTTGCCCCGTGAAATTCCGAAGGAATATTTCATTGGGGTCACTGTTCACTGTTTCATTTTCACTCTTCCAGCCAGCTCTTATAATAATCCGGATCCTCCACAGCGAGAGCATCCTTAGTCATCGCCAGTGGTCTGAACGTATCAACCATAACAGCTAGCTCTTCCGTGGCTTCTTTCCCTATACTCTTCTCAATTGTTCCCGGATGTGGTCCATGAGGAATTCCACCCGGATGCAAGGTAAACATACCCTTGTCCACGTGTTTACGACTCATAAACTGACCATCGACATAGTACAATACCTCATCAGAATCTATATTGCTATGGTGATATGGTGCAGGAATTGAATCAGGATGATAATCATACTTTCTAGGGACAAAGGAACATATCACAAAACCCGCTCCAACAAAAGTAAGGTGTACCGGTGGCGGTTGATGAATACGACCTGTAATAGGTTCAAAGTTGTGAATCGAGAATATATACGGATATACGTGTCCATCCCAGCCTACTACATCAAATGGATGGTATCTGTAAGTGTATGGATAAAGTTTTTCTTTCTTTTTAATGTAGAACTGAAAATCGCCCTTCTTGTCAATCGTCTGTAGATTGGAAGGCTTTACGATGTCCCGCTCACAGAATGGAGAATGCTCAAGTAATTGCCCGTACTCATTTCTGTAATGTCTTGGAGTAGTAATAGGGGAGTTAGACTCGATGATTAAAAGACGGTTGTTTTCATCATCAAAGTCAATCTGATAAACCATGCCGCGAGGAACGACGATATAGTCGCCATAAGAGAATTTTAACTCGCCGTACATAGTCTTGAAAGTTCCCGATCCCACGTGAACAAAAATCACTTCATCGCAGTCCGCATTCTTGAAGAAATAGTCTGTCATGCTTTTACGCGGTGCAGCCATAATAAGCTTGCAATCGCTATTTACCATCAAGGGCTTTCTACTTTTTAAGTAGTCATCTTCTGCCGGCACCTGAAAACCATTGACCAATCGATGCCGTAGATCATCCAACTCAACGACCTCCGGGGAAATATCCATAGGTTTGCCTACCTGAACAATCTCCGTAGGAGGATGCGTGTGGTACACAATCGAATATTTATTGCTGAAGCCTTCTGTGGAAACAACTTCTTCCTGATATAATCCACCATCCGGCTTCCTGAACTGGATATGTCGCTTATGAGGAATCTTCCCTAATGTATAATAATGCATGTTTCTGATTTTTTCTTAACCAAATTTAGTCAATTAAATTCAGTTCTACAAACTCAATCAATCGATGCTTGTACCACGAAAACAAATGATCTGTATGGGAAATTAATAAGAGCCTTACTCGCAATACACCGAAAATAAAAAACCTCTCAACTAAATAAATAGCAGAGAGGCTTTTAAACCATTATTAGAATCTCATTCTATAGGTCAAAACCTACGGTCAGAATAAAAATGTTATTTGTGTATTTATTATTTAGCTTAGGCTGATATGTATCACCATACGTTACATAAGGATAGTAATTGTCAGCTGTTCCGGAATATCGATAAGCCAAATCTATAAAGAAGGTTTCTGCTCTGAATCCCAGACCACCGGAAAAGACCGGACTGAAACTATTAGTGTTTTTATATGGATCCTGCTGTAGACCGGCACCTAGTCTTATTCTGAATTCATCCAGTGCAAGTTCTCCACCTGCTCTGATGGAAAGTGCTTTTCCGAGCTCCTGACCAATCTGTGTATTTAATCTTCGCTGGTCTTCTTTAAATGAACCCATATTAAATCTTCCAAGACCATAATCGACATACTCTACATCCACATCTACAAAACCCATTCTGCTAATAATCCAGCCTAGCTGAGCTCCAAATCGCATAGGAGTAGAGAATCTGTAATCAAAGTATCCCGGGTCTGATTTATAATCCGTATTTGTTCCCTCAGGAACATGAATATTGTTGGGATCATTGTATCTGAAATGCGTGCGGGTTCTATAATTGTCACTCAGGCTAAACCATGTCGGTGACTGAAAACTCACTCCTATACGCACATTATAGACAGGCATATAAATTAATCCTAGTCCCATGTTGAAACCAAAACCTGAGGTCTCATAACTTTCTTCATAGCTTACACCCTTGTAAAAGTCGATTTCCCCCGGCATTGACTCGTCATAAATACGGGTTACCTTATTATTATAGAAGGGAATACCCAGATTCATCCCCATCATCAACTTGTTATCATAATTCGCACCGAAGGACAAAGCGATTTCATTAATACCGCCTTTAATTTCTTCATACACCTCTTTGTTGAGAATGTCCTTATTGCCATAATCACTTGTGTATACAATATTGCCGTCTTCATCTTCTGCTATCCCCAGAGCATAAGTCTCAAAAGCCGGCAATAGCTCAAATTCATCGAATCTACTCGGATCTCCAACTTCATTGGCAAGGAAAGCCCAGCGCTGTACGATGGAACCGTAGTCTGCGGCCGAGGTGTTGATATATCTAGTATTGCTCTTCACTCTATTATAGCCTATCCCGAAGTTTATTGTTTCCCATTTGTTATATCCACCGCCACTGGATACGAAACCGATGTTTGGCAGGGATAAGAAAGAGTTTGCTTCTTTAGGTGTAGCACTGCCACCTCTCCATGTAGATTCAGTCTGTATGTTATTCAAACCCAGACTTCCCGTGAAGTAAGAACTTCTGAAGGTCCCTATATTAGCCGGATTTATATTGACGGCACCATAATCGCCCCCTATAGCTCCCATTGCACTACCTACGCCGACTACTCTGGCAGATGTCAGGTAGTCTCGCATACTTAATGACATTGCGTCTTCGAGGGTCTGTGCACTGAGGCCTACAGCCATCATCAGAGCGGCAAAGCTTAATATTAAATTACGGATTCTCATCTCTGTCAATTTATTTTGTTTCAATAATAATCCCTTATCAATATTGGGACAATTGATTATATACGCGCTGAATTCCTAATCTGCAGCAGAAATTATCCTCTTCTAGAACGAGATGGGCTAACTGATCTGCTTGGGCTTGAGCCTCCGGAGTTCCCTCTGTTTATGCTTCCACCCTGATTAATAGAACCACCTTGTGATCTGCTCGGCGTCGTACTGCGATTAATCGAGGACGGGCTAGTCCTCGTATTAGTACGGGTATTTGTATTGTTAATAGCCGGTGACCTGGTCTCCGTCTGTCTGCTCTGGTTCACTGACCGATTATTACTCGGTGCAGTAGTACCCCTATTTACTCCGGACGGATTAGTAGTTCTGGTATTCCTTACCCCTGGATCCGGATTTGTTCTCGGAGTGTTGGGGTTGAATATCGATCTTCTACCTTGCGTAGGATTAGTCTCAATCTTCTTTGTCTCTACCTTCCTTGGCTCAACCGTAGTCCTGGTATTTGTAGTCGTTCTGGGAGTATTTCCTGAATCGATAGTCCTACCTCCCTCGATAACTTTATTATTGTTATCGATAGTCTTGCCGGTATTTATAGTCCTATCAGGAGTAGTACCGTTTGTCGTTCTGGTAGTACCCTGATTTTCTACACTTCTGGTATTAACATTTGTATTACCCGCGTCAAGAGTTCTTCTCTGTACTGCATCGCTATCTGTGCTTCTCGTTGTAGTCCCATTGGTTGATGAGCGAGAAGTAGCTGAGGAACGAGGTGCGTAAACGCCGGTTTTGTTCTTGTTGTTATTGTCATAGTAACCACCACCATAGTTGCCGTAGTATCCACCATAAGAACCTCCATAATATCCGCTATATCCGTAACCTCCGTAGTAATATGGGTTATAGCCATAACCATATCCGTAACCATATCCATACATACCGTAGTAAGGTCTGTAGAAAGGATTATAGAATCCGTAGTAGTTGTAATAAGGGCTGAATCTGAATGGATTGTAATAGCCCCAGCCATACGGTCTGTATCTCCATGAATAATAGCTTGGATAGGAAGACACATAGATAGTTATACCCGGTGACCAGAAACCTCCATTGTAATAGAACGGATCTATAAAGTAAGGATCATAGAAACCAAAGAAACTTCCTGAGCTGTGAAAACGCTTTATCCTTGATGAGTATGTGTAGTAATCATCATCGTAGTAGTAATCGTAATCATCATATCCGTCGTAACCATTATCATAGTTATTGTAGTCGCTTCCGTAATTGTTGGAAGTGTATGAGTTGTTTTGAGTTCTCTGATTAGGGTTGTAGTACACATCATCATACTGTGCATACAAACCAGCTGTGAAAACCAGGCTCAAAATCATTATTCCGATATTTCTAATATATGTCTTCATGGTCTAAATATTTAAGTTGTTATCGCTTCCTTAATTAATTCAAGCACAAATTATTACATTTGTGGCCAAAACATAGTTAAGAACTCTTTAAAATTATGAAACAACTTGTTAAAGTTTCTTAATTCCGGGACTTTTCCCGTCTACGTTCACTACTAAGACGTAGAAATGCCGCGATTAGTTCCGTTTTTAACATTGTTTAACACTGTTTAACAATTTGAATGAAAGGAGACTTTCTTCTGTAGACAAAGTTAATTATTTATGGCAAAGGGAATTACCTCAAGACAGGAAAACTACTCGCAGTGGTACCTCGATATTGTTAATAAAGCCGGACTTGCGTCAAATTCTCAAGTACGTGGTTGCATGGTCATTAAACCCAATGGATATGCGATATGGGAAAATATACAGCAGGTTCTGGATAAGATGTTTAAAGATACTGGGCATCAAAATGCCTACTTTCCGATATTCATCCCCAAAAGCAATTTGAGCAAGGAGGCGGAACACGTAGATGGATTTGCAAAGGAATGTGCTGTTGTTACTCATCACAGATTAAAGGTGGCAGAAGATGGTTCAGGTGTTGTCGTAGATCCGGAGGCAAAACTGGAGGAAGAATTGATTGTCAGACCTACTTCCGAGACGATAATCTGGGCTACGTATAAAGACTGGATTCAATCATACAGAGATTTACCTATCCTGATTAATCAGTGGGCCAATGTCGTGCGTTGGGAAATGCGTACCAGGCCTTTCCTCAGAACTACAGAGTTCCTGTGGCAGGAGGGACATACAGCTCATGCGACAAGAGAAGAGGCAATTGAAGAAGCTGAGCAAATGCATAGAGTTTATGCTGAATTTGCTGAAAAGTACATGGCAATGCCGGTCATTATGGGTAGGAAATCCGAAAGTGAAAGGTTTGCCGGAGCTGAAGAAACATTTACCATAGAGGCTATGATGCAGGACGGAAGAGCTCTGCAGGCCGGAACTTCGCATTTCCTGGGACAGAATTTTGCTAAGGCATTTGATGTGACGTTTATGGACTCTTCCAATGAAGAGCAATACGTATGGGCTACTTCCTGGGGTGTTTCAACACGTTTGGTCGGTGCTTTGATTATGACGCATTCTGATGATGACGGCTTGATTATTCCTCCGAGACTTGCGCGCAATAAAGTGGTTATTGTTCCGATTCCTCAAGCAAATCCGGAGATGGCAGAGGTCGCCGACAGAATAATTAAAGAACTTGCAGACCGAAATATCCGTGCGATTTACGACGGCGATGAAAACAAGCGCCCCGGCTTTAAATTTGCCCAGTATGAACTCGAGGGAATTCCTGTCCGTATCGGACTTGGAAAGAGAGAACTCGATAATGGAATGATAGAAGTAGCCAGACGCGATACCAAGGAAAAAATGACAGCACCTCTGGAAGGTATCGGCGAGTATATCGAAAATCTGTTGGAAGAAATTCAGGACAATCTCTTTAAGAGAGCTTATGATTTCCGTAAGAGTAATACGAGAGAAGTCAGCTCTTGGGAAGAGTTTAAAGATGTTCTCGAGAATAAAGGCGGCTTCCTTATAGCTAACTGGGACGGCACTACAGAAACAGAAGAAAAAATTCAGGAAGAAACCAAGGCGACTATCCGTTGCATTCCATTGGAAGGATCCGAGCCGGATGGGAACTGTATTTATTCAGGAAAAGAAGGGAAATATAAAGTAATTTTTGCAAAAGCTTATTAATATGGCATTCGAAATAGAAGGAACACTACATAAAAAATTTGAGACGGAAAAGAAGACAGAAACATTCCAGGCTCGCGAATTTGTGATCGTAATAAATGATTCCGGTTATGACCAGTTTATAAAGTTTCAATTGACTCAGAATCGCTGTGAGATAATCGATCCGATTGCTGAGGGAACCAAGATTAAGGTACATTTTGACCTGCGTGGTAGAGAATGGCAAGGTAAGTATTTTACCAACCTCAATGCCTGGAAAGTTGAATCTGCAGGAAGCGTAGAAGCGGATGAACAATGGCCGGATCCGGAAGACGAAATGTTCTTTGAAGGACAGGACGGACCGGATGGTGGAGATGACTTGCCATTCTAAAACAGACGGGCAAGACGAAAGCGACCTTCTGATCGCATTTCAGATAGAAAAAATTGACATTTAGTGGAGTAATATTCCCTTAATTTCCCGATTGGAGATCGTGGATACGGGCTTTTAGTCGCATATTTTCTCTTTCAAGAGAATCGATAGTGCGATCCTTTTTCTTCAATGCTTTGCGCAGATCCAGAACATCGGATGATTGCGAAGGCTTGAGATCTTCCTCGTCAAAGGTAATCGTGAATTCAGTTTCTTCCTGCTTTTCCTTCTTGCCAAAAAGGTCGTTGACAAACTTTAAGCCGTCATCGCCCGTGATAAATGACGCCACCACATAAGCAATCGGTACGAGTATCAACATAATGAGAAAAAATCTCGCACACCCCGTCATTTTATATTTTCCTCTGGCCATTTCTAGTCTTTATTTAAACTTATGATACGCTCATGAAATAATTTGAGGAAAGGTAAGAAAAATCTGTAAAATTGTTAAATAATGCAATGAAATAACTCATTAATTCCTCATAAATCGGCAGGAAATTAATCTGGAATTTGTTGTGCTTCACTGAGTTGATAAGCCTGAATTGCCGGTTTTGTGCATGAATTTTATATTTGCTTTAGCAAATTTAGCTGATGTTACTCCACAACTGGAACTTTCTTCCATTATTTTGAATAAAGGTGAGCAGTCTTCTGTTTTTTTCATCAATCAGATTGGGATCGTCTTTCAAGACTTTACGCACGACTTTATGCACTAATTCCACAATGCGGCCGTCTTCCGAAAGCTCTGCAATCCGGAAGTTGATAATGCCGCTCTGCTGTGTTCCTGCAACGTTTCCGGGGCCGCGCATTTCGAGATCCTTTTGTGCGATTTTGAAACCATCCTGAGTGGAAACCATTGCCTGAATCCGCTCTTTGGCTTCATTGCTCAATTTACCTGAAGACATGAGAAAGCAGAATGCCTCATCACTTCCTCGTCCTACGCGGCCGCGTAACTGGTGTAACTGCGCCAGCCCAAATCTTTCCACATTTTCAATGACCATCACCGAAGCATTGGGAACGTTAACGCCCACTTCAATTACCGTCGTAGCTATCATGATATTGGTCCTTCCTGCAACGAAGTTCTGCATCTCTAGCTCCTTGTCATCAGGATGCATTCTCCCATGAACGATGCTGAATTTGTATTTTTCTTCCTTGAAATACTCGCGTAGGCGCTCATAACTGCTCATGACGTCGGCGAGTTCCAGTTTTTCTGATTCTTCGATTAATGGATAGACAAAGTAAATCTGTCTGCCTTCATCGATTTCTTTTTTAATAAAACGGTAGAGCTTCATCCGTTGTGCATCGGTCAGATGGACTGTTTTTATGGGTTTTCTTCCAGGTGGAAGTTCGTTGATGATTGACTTGTTGAGGTCACCGTATATAGTCATTGCCAGTGTACGTGGTATCGGAGTTGCAGTCATGACGAGAATGTGTGGAGCAACCTTATTTTTCTTCCATAATTGCGCTCTTTGTTCCACTCCAAAGCGATGTTGCTCATCTATAATTGCCAGACCGAGGTTCTTAAAGACGACCGTGTCTTCAATCAGTGCATGTGTTCCGATAAGAATATCCAGAGATCCTGCCTTGAGGTCTTCGAGAATCTGTTTACGTTCTTTTCCGGTAACAGAGCCGCTGAGAAAGGCAACTTTCACACCGACTTCCTTCAGATATCCGCGGATGGATATATAATGTTGCTGAGCCAGGATTTCTGTGGGAGCCATCACGCAGGCCTGAAAGCCATTATCTATGGCGAGTAGCATAACGAGAACTGCAACGATTGTTTTTCCGCTT
Organism: uncultured Saprospiraceae bacterium; assembly: GCA_964423575.1. Lineage (GTDB taxonomy): Bacteria > Bacteroidota > Bacteroidia > Chitinophagales > Saprospiraceae > CAYRFF01. The sequence goes on from CAYRFF010000016.1 coordinate 23,229, forward strand.
CCTACATCTCCCTGCAAGAGTCTGTTCATGTGGTTTCCGCTCCCCACGTCAACCCTGATTTCTTTAATGACCTTTTTCTGAGCATTCGTAAGTTCAAAGGGGAGGTGATTTTCATAGAAATCCATGAATTTGTCTCCGACCTGAGAAAAGTTAAATCCGATTGAATTGGCTTTATTTTTTTCTCTGCGATACATGACTGTCAGTTGCAGGAAAAACAATTCCTCAAACTTGAGGCGGTTTCTGGCTGCAATAGCGTTTTTTTCGCTGTCCGGAAAATGGATTTGCTGTAATGCCATTTGTCTGGGCATGAGTCGGAAGGCATCGCGTATATATGTGGGAATCGTTTCCGGCAATGAATCGATAGGGGCATTCTTGAGCATTTGGCTAGTAAGTTTTACTAGCCCCTTACTGTGTAATGCATATTTGTGCGATAATTCCGTACTGGGATATACCGGTTCCAAGGCTACTTTTTTACCCTCCAGCCCTGAAAACGGTTCCAGTTCAGGATGCGCCATACTGGCTTTGCCGTTAAACATGGAAATTTTTCCATAAGCAAAGTAAGTCTGACCTTCTCTCAGGACATCTTTAATCCATTTTACCCCTTTGAACCATACGAGTTCCAGACTTCCGGATTTGTCGCGTAATTCTGCGACAAGCCTGCTTTTTCCTCTTCCCGCACTGACTGTTCTTATATTGAGAAGAACTCCGAGAACTTGAACGGATTCCTCATGTCTTGATGCTTCAGCTATGGAAAAATGTTCCGTTTTGTCGATATACCGGAATGGGAAGTGTAGAAGAAGGTCGGAAAATTCTTTGATTCCCATCTCTCCTGACAGCACTTCAGCCCGCTTGGGGCCTACTCCCTTGAGGAATTCTATCTTGGTCTGCCAATATGGATGAGAAAAAGAAAACATAAAATCCTTTGTAAATTAAAAATCAAGATACAAATTTACTGATATTGTAAACATTTGCGAAAGCTAAAATCTTGTATAAAGAGGAAAACTAATCATAATGCAGACAAAAAGACAATTACAGGTACAGGAACTTATCAAGCGACATTTTAGTCAGATTCTTCAGCAGGAGGCGTCTTATATTGTCAGCGATGATGCTTTTGTTACTCTGACTAAAGTATATGTAAGTCCGGATTTGGCGCAGGCCAAGGCTTATCTGAGTATCTATAACACGGAGGATAAACAGACGGCAGTGATGGAGTTGAATGAGCAGGCATTTCATCTGCGTAAATTGCTAGGGAATAGACTTGCCGGGCATCTGCGTAGAATTCCTGAACTGGAACTCTTTCTCGATGATACTCTTGATGAAATGGAGCGCCTTAATAAACTCTTTGATAAACTCCACGAGGATAACCAGATGGGGGAGGAAGAGTAATGAGAAATTGTGAGTGATTTTATAAAGTTCTTCTATGCAGCGTTTATAAAATTACTGCTTCTGCGGCGGTTGAAACCGTTCCAAAAGGTCAGTGAAAAAATCAAATGCCTGTTTAGTAATCTTATTGTGGTGTACAATTTCATTGTTTTTGCGGAAGCGGATAAAAGAGCACTCTCCATCCATATAAATTTCAGTTTCATAAAGAACGCCATCAGCTCCGGTGTAAATTATTGCCGCAAATGGCTGACAAAGGGTAATGTCAGAAGTGACCGGGTCGGGAGAAATGAAATAAACAGCTCGCTGAGAGCCCTGATCTTTATGTAGAGTAAGCGTAGCTTCGTAATGATAAAGGTCGATGAGAACATCGCCCACATTATTGGCCAGCCATTGGATAGAATCGGAAGGAAGCGGCGGCTTCACCGATAATTGTGTGACTCCTGTACTGCTCTCGTCAGATGTTGTATTCTTGTTGTTCTGACAAGCGATGAAAAAGAGAAAGGCAGTGATTATAAGTAAATATCTCATCTCGTTTAATTTATATAATAGCTTAGTCGCACAGTAAGTAAATATGATTTAAGTTTTCCCAGTACCTCATTAAACTCCTCGCTGAGATCATCGGTGAGATTGCTTAGACTGTAGGAAATCCTCCCGTGCAAACCGATTGATGGACTCAAAAAGAAGGTGACTCCTGCTACAAGTGAGAGGTCATTGCTTTTTAAATAATCATCCAGCGGAAGTCCGGAAATTTTGCTTGGTTTAAAGCCGTCAGTAGATTTATTTATGAGTCTTCCGTAGGAAACCCCACCCATCAGATGCGTTATGTAATATTTTTTCCCTGACTTACTTTCAACAAGCCAATCTTTAATAGAGAATAAAAGCGGAATATCTATATAGTTTAAGCTTATGTCTCTGACTTCCGGACCATCTCTCGTAGGAAGCTTGCTAGTGTAACTCCCTCTCTGAGAGTATATAAGCTCGGTGTGCATATCGATTTTTGACGAAAGTCTGGTAATCACTTTTATGCCTCCATGCAGTCCGACTTTGTTGTAGCCGGCATAGCTGTCGTTGTTTATCTGGGCAAAATTACTTCCGATAAATCCCCCTGCCCGGAAGATAGACTGACTATTACCTTGCTGCAGCCAAGCCAGGCTTAGACATAAGATGATAAAAAATTGAATGCAAAAACGCTTTTTCTTAAACATAAAATACTATTTCAGGGTTGCTACAATAGCCATCAGAAAGCTAAAATATAAAGATTTGTGAATCAATTTATGTTTAAGTGAAATATACAAAGAATTTTCTCGACAAGGTGGAAACTGTTTTTAAGGAATTGGACTATTCCATTATATATGGAAAGGGGAATTTTAATTCTGCCAATTGTATCGTTGAAAAGGAGAACAAGGTCGTTGTGAATAAATTCTATGGCGTGCAGGGGAGGATTGAGGCCTTGATGGAGATTTTGCTATCCATTGATATAGATCACAGTAAATTATCTCCTTCTGCCAAGAATACTCTGAGGACGATTTACAATTATTATAATAAAAGCCGGGAAAATGGAGATTGAGTTTTTGGGAACCGGCACCTCTCAGGGGATTCCGGTTATAGCCTGTCATTGTGAAGTATGCACTTCGACTAATAAAAAAGACCGAAGATTAAGGACTTCAGTCCACATTCAAGAAGGAGATACCAGTATTGTTATTGATACCGGGCCTGACTTCAGGTATCAGATGCTGCGTTCAGGTGTTGTAACACTGGATTCTGTGCTTATTACACATGAGCATAATGATCATCTCGCCGGACTGGACGATATAAGGCCTTATAATTTTAGCCAGATGAAAAGGATGGATGTCCATGCCCTACCTCGGGTAGTTGAAGTTATAAGGAATAAGTATGATTATGTATTTATGGATAACCCTTATCCCGGTGCTCCTAAAATTAACCTTTTACCGATTGCGGAAAACGAGATTCAGATAGACGGCATCCGGGTGACATGCCTACCGGCTTTCCACGGAGATATGGAAGTGAGAGGGTTTAGAATAAATTCCTTTGCGTATATAACAGATGCGAGTTATATTCCTGCCGAGACAATGGAGATGCTGTATGGGACCAAGGTTCTGGTGTTGAATGCACTGCGTAAAGAAGCGCATCATTCACATTTCAGCCTTCAGCAGGCAATTGATATAGGCCGAACTTTAAAAGTGGAAAAACTATACCTTACACATATATCACATAATATGGGAAAGCATGCTAAGATTCAGAGAGAACTACCTGAATGGGTTGAGCTTGCCTGGGACGGTCTCAGATTATATATTGAGAATTAATATTTTTATCAGTATATTTGGAATTAAAGACTGCTGATTGCGTTTAGTTATAGGCGCACATGTAGTAAATGAGACCTTATATATATAAAGGTAAAGACTTTAAACAGCCGATGTCAGAATTTAAAGGGAGTAAAACAAACTTGCAATTGCAATTAGAGAGCAGAGTGATATTGAATATTCTCGCGTTAGCAGTCTTGTTGCTGTGGCATATACCTGCTTATGCTCAGCAGCTGCCTCATTACTCCTTGATCCAGGAAAATCCTTATTATTATAATCCGGCAGCTGCCAGTATGGGAAATACGCTCGAGCTAAGTGCCGGATATCGAGATCAATGGAAAGCACTCCCCGATAGTCCTACTCAATATATGTTGTCCGGACATCTACCTATATATAGTATAAACTCCAGTCTGGGCTTTTTATATGAGAGTGATAATCTGGGGCCGGAATCTTTGGGGAAATTTGGGTTAAGTATGGGCTATGTATTGCCGACTCCTATAGGCTTGTTCTCTCTGAGCGGTCGGGCTTTCTACCAACAATTACAGTTTAGAGGTTCTCAATTAATAAGTGGTGAAGGAAATTATGAAGGTGGAATAGTGGATCATAATGACCCTTTATTGCCCAATTCTGACCTCAGTAGTCCGGGGATGAGCTTTGATATTGGGCTGTGGTTTAGGACTTCTTCCTATGAAATCGGCTTAAGCTACAATAGTTTATACCATAGTGGCTTTAATCTCACGGGTGTGTCAAATTACCGTCCGGCTGGGGTTGTCGTGCTATTTGGGCAGCATGTTTTTCGTATGAATGATGAAATAGATTTGCGTTCCTCTTTATTAATTAAAAGTGATTTCGTAGCTTTACAATCACAAGTAGCAATAAGTTGCAGTTACAAGCAAACTTATTTTATAGGAACTGAGCTTACCGGGTATAATTCCCGGTCGTTGGAAGAATTAGGTCTTAATGCAGGCTTAAGAATAAATAAATATGTTACATTTGCTTATCAGTACGGTATCGGATTGTCTGAATTGCGCCGTATAAGCAATGGTTCACATGAAATCGGCTTAAGATTTTCACTGGGAAAGCCATTGGGTGGAGCCATACTCCCTCAGGTAATTTATAACCCCAGATTTGTGGAATAGTTTTTGCATTCAAGCTATATATGTTTGTTATAAACCGAGGAAATAAAAAGTTTTAGCAGATTGAGCAATAAAGTAAAATCTGCCGCGTTCTGAGTTAAGTTCCCCGTAAAAGTGTCCTTTGGCAAGCGAAAAATGGAAACTTTACGAATTATTTTTGAAAGAAATTTTTTTATTAGAGGAAAGCATTTAAATTTACAGCTTTCTAAAATCCTTCGTTAAAGGAAAAGTACTTATGAAAAAATCATCACATCTATTATTGCTTTGTTTAGTGGCTATTTCTATAGTCCTTAGTTCATGCGGAAGTAAAGAGATTGGACAGCTTTATGGAGTGCCGGACAGACCCAAGTGGAAAGGTATAAATCCTTATGGTATGGTATACATTCCTTCCGGATATCTTCATGTGGGGCAGAGTTCCAACGATATCTTCAGCAGAGCTAACAACAGATCCACATCAATTACAATTGACGGGTTCTTTATGGACGATACTCAGATTACTAATAATGAGTATAGACAATTTGTTAATTGGGTGAGGGATTCCATTGCTCACGTATATCTTGATCATTTCACAGAAGATGAGTATGGAAATTCAAAAATTGACTGGAGTTACGAAATTGATTACTCCGATGAAGAATTAAACGGTATGTTCTTCCGTGATAACGAAGTCCTTTTTGGAAAACGTGAGATGGACAAGAGCAAGCTTATATATAAGTATAAGTGGATGGATTTAAAGAAAGCAGCATTAAATCCTGATATTCCCCGTAGCCAGCTAATAAGCGAAGAGTCAACTGCTATCTATCCGGATACACTGGTATGGATTAGAGACTTTGCTTACTCATACAATGAGCCGTTTGCCCGTAACTATTTCTGGCACCCAGCTTTTGATGACTATCCTGTAGTAGGTGTGAACTGGAATATGGCTAAGGCATTCACTTACTGGAGAACCCATATCTGGAATGCTTATATGAAAGATCAGCCTAATACTGAAAACTTCAGATTACCTACAGAGTGGGAATTTGAATATGCTGCACGTGGTGGCCATGATATGATGCCATACCCTTGGGGAGGATATTATACAAGAAACTCCAAAGGATGTTTACTGGCTAACTTCAAGCCAGGCAGAGGAGATTACCGTGAAGACGGAGCAGCAAAAACTATAAATGCATACGCTTATGATCCTAACGATTACGGTCTGTACAATATGGCAGGTAACGTATCGGAGTGGACTATTACTTCTTTCCAGGAAAATGCGTATGAATTTATGCATGATATGAATCCTGATATTAAATACACTGCAAAAGCAGATGATAATGAAGCTTACAAGAGAAAAGTTATCAGAGGTGGATCATGGAAAGATATTGCATACTACATACAGAATGGAACGCGTAGCTGGGAATACCAGGATACAGCAAAATCCTATATTGGATTCAGATGTGTGTTGACTTATCTAGGTAGAACCCTGGATGATTGATAAAAGATAGAGTGCATTCCCCCTATGGGGAAAGTCATTAAGCATGAATTATTTTATAAACTAGAATAATAAAGAAGCATTTTCCTGTCTCATAATTCTGCAAGGATAAGAGAGTTGGAAAAAGTATTGGTATCGTGTGTTGAATAATCATTACATTATTGTTAACTAACCTTAAAACAAAACATCATTATGTCAATAGTTAGTACTAATTGGTTTAGGTATTTTAGAAACTTCGTAATTGGGATTGGAGCGTCAGTCGTTATGCTTGGAGCCCTTTACAAAATTGAAAACTGGGAAGGTGGTAGTGAGATGCTTACTATCGGACTTGTAACAGAGGCATTCCTCTTCTTCTTCCTTGGAGTAATCGGGCCGGATAAGCAGTATTACTGGGAAAAATTATATCCGGGATTGGACCAGTATAAGTCCAATATTACACCTTTAACTGCCGGTGATATGTCAGCCGGAGGTGGTGCAGGAATCATTAAACCACTTGATGGTGAAAAAGTAGAAAACCGCCTGGGTGGTATGTTGACAGAGCTACAATCCATGTCTAAGAGCTTGGGAGCTTTGAAAGCACTTCAAGAAGTTGATTTCACCGATACCGGTGATAAACTTAAAAAGATGAATAATTTCTACTCACAGATGACAGATGCTATGGAAGTTATGACCGGCTCTGTTGAGGAAACACGTTTATTTAAAGATGAATTGAATAAGCTGAATGGCAACATGCAATCTCTGAATAATGTGTATGGAAATATCCTTAGCGCAATGAACAGAGGACCTCAAGCATAAGGTCTCCGATAAGGAAGAAATAATTCATTAACTATAAAAATAAAAGATTATGTCAGGAATTCCTACGGAACCGCGGCAGGTGATGATTAACATTATGTATTTGGTTCTGACAGCGATGTTGGCACTGAACGTTTCCGCTGAAATCTTTAACGCTTTTGAGATTGTCGAAAAAGGTTTGAGAGAATCTAACCAGGCTTTTGACCAGAATATAGTGGCAGTAGAGGCAGCGATTAGAGTAAACGCGGAGAAAGACCCTGAAGCATATCAGCAATATGTCGATCAAATTCCGGAAGTTAAGAAGGTAGCCGATGATCTCGTCGGTTATATAGACGAATTAACGGAACTGATGATTGAAAACTCCGGTGGATATAACGATAAAGGCGAGTTGAAAGGAGGAACAGATAAAAGTGTTACTACCAGAATGCTCGTTGACCAGGGGGCCGGAGAAGAACTTAAGGCCAAGATTATAGAAGCTAGGGAGAAATTTATTCAGCTTGTTCCTCAGGAGCATAGAACTGAAATCGCTAGCAAGTTGACTCTTAATGTCGATGATGAATCATGGCAAAATGCCAAAGATAACAGGAGCTCATGGTCGGATTTTAACTTCCGTCAAATGCCTCTTAAGGCTGTGTTCCCGATCTTGGTGAAGTTCCAGAATGATGCTAAGTCTTCTGAGTCTGCAGTATTAAACAAGTATTTGGAAATTATCGGGGGTACCGATATCGTTTTCGATAACTATAAAGTAGTGTCTTCACCTAAGAAATCATATATCATCTTGGGAGAGACATTCGAAAGTGATGTTTTCATGACTGCTACTTCAAAAACTGTAGAAGGCTTGAAAATATACGTTAACGGTTCTCCGTTAAATATTGTAGATGGTGTTGCTAAGTATTCAGTTACTCCTACTTCTACTGGGATAATTAATTACACTGCTAAAGTTGAGATTACTAACCCTGTAACCGGGGAAGTAAGTGAAGACGAGCAAAGATTTGAATATGAAGTTGGACAGAGATCTGTTTCTGTTTCAGCAGATAAGATGAACGTGTTGTATATCGGGGTTGAAAACCCGTTGACTATTTCAGCTGCGGGTGTTTCATCTAACGCGCTGAATGTAAGCGGTACAGGTGGAGGAATCTCCCTGACTCCACAAGGAGGAGCTGCTTACATGGCTAAAGTTACAACCGTTGGTGAAGCGAAAATTAATATTTCAGGTGGTGGGTTACCACCGACAACAAAAATGTTCCGTGTGAAGAGTATTCCGGATCCGGTCCCTATGATTGGTGGACAGATGGGAGGTGCTTTCCAGACAGGTGCATTTAAAGCTCAGCAAGGTATTTACGCTCAGTTGAAGGACTTTGACTTTGATGCTAAGTGTAGCATCGTTAGCTTCCAGCTTGTATATCTACCGAGAGGTTCTGATGCTAAGACTCAGCCAGTAACCGGAGGAACATACAACGGTGAGGCTAAGGCGATGGTAAACCAAGCAAAACCTGGTGACAGATACTCTTATGAGCAAATTAGAACTAGATGTCCTGGTGACCAGGGCTCACGTTCTCTACCATCATTGATGGTTAATATTCAATAATAAAGAAGAAATTTAATATTATGAAGAGCTTGTTAAAAATATGCGTTGGGTTCAGTATGCTCTTGTTTGCAACGGTAGCCTTCGGACAGGTTCCTGAAGGGATTATTACCGAATCAGGAGAGCAGACCGGGACTATTACCACTGAAAGCGATTTCATGACTGATATTGTCGAGTACAGATTAATCACTGAAAGCAGATTGCTTCCATATAATAATCCAAGAGAGGCAGATGTTCCATGGTCCAAGAAGCTATGGAGAGTTATCGATACAAGACAGTTAATTAATTCCAGCTTCTCATATAGAGCTATGCCTTTGGTACAGATTCTTCTCGATGAAATTCAAGCCGGAAATATCGTTGCATTTGTAGATGATTTATTTGATCAAACTCAAAGTCATGAGGATGTTATCGAAAAGCTTAATCTACGTGATACGGTAAAAATGGTAGATCTTGAAACCCAGACAGAAACCTGGGTACCTGTAGAGAATGAGTTTAACCCGGAATCAATTAAGAAATATCGGGTAAGTGAGGTGTGGTATTTTGACAAGCAAGCTTCGAGAATGAAAGTACGTGTTCTCGGAATTAGTCCTGTACGTGATGTTCTGAATGAACAAGGTGAATTTATAAGAGAAGAACCTATGTTCTGGATTAACTTTAATCAGGCCAGAAGGTATATGAATGATTATCCGGTATTTAACCCGGGGAATGATTCACCTACTATGACTTGGTCAGATATGTTTGATGCGAGAAGATTTGCTAGCTTTATCTATAAGGAACATAACGTTACGGATGATAGATTGGACTTAGTTTATCTTGAAGATCCGATTCAAATGCTTTATCGTTCTCAGGAAATTGAAGAACAAATGTTCAACTTAGAACAAGACTTTTGGTCTTATTAATTTAAATAAGCTGAATTGATATTGAAGAGCTCTGTCAGTAAATGACAGGGCTCTTTTTGTTTGTGCCATATGCTTCTGCTAACTTATACCTTTCGACCATGAAATCTACAGGTAGCCTGTGGCGCATTGATAAAACTCTAGTAGTAAATAATTGAGCTAGAACTGTTATATTTGAATTGAAGTAAATGGGTTATGTATAATAAAATATCCAAGACTAAACTGACTCGCGTGAGAGCGCTGCGATCCGGTAAAAACCGGAGGAAGTACAATGAGTGCATCGCCGAAGGAGCTACCATGGTTATGGAGCTTGCTGAAAAGTTTTCTTCTGATGTTGCCTTTTATTGCGTATCTGAAGGCTTTGTCGATAAGAGCCCTTCGAAACTGCCTTCTGAAAACACCTTTCTTGTAGAAGATGAAATCTTTAATGGTATAAGTACGCAAGTAAAGCCGGATGGGATTCTTGCCGTTGTAAGCTTTGATATATTTAAGAATGAAAGAGAAGGAGAAGTGGCTGTTTTTCTCGATGGGATGAAAGATCCCGGGAACCTGGGGACGATTATAAGAACTTGTGATTGGTTTGGAGTGGAGAATGTGCTCTTATCTGAAGATACGGTCGATTACACCAATGAAAAGGTCATACAGGCGAGTATGGGTAGTATTTGGCGACAGCCTGTGCAATATCTGAACTATGAGATGCTAGTCGAGAAATACAACGATTACAGATGGTTAACTGCGGACTTGCGGGGCGAGTCTCTTCCTGAAGTGAAGTCTGAAAAGAATATGAAAACATTGATAATCATAGGGAGTGAAAGCCATGGAGTGCGCTTTGACCATGAGAAAATGGAAAGGATTACAATTCCCGGTAGTAGTGAGAATCAAATGGAAAGTTTAAATGCTGCAACTTCAGCAGCTATACTAATAGCCTGGTTTAGTTTGAAGGAATAAAAAAGAATCCGACCCAGTCGGACCCCTTTCATCTACACATCTTTTACTACAAGTGCTTCTGAATTGCACTTTCGAGAGTATATCTCGGATCTATTTCTACGATTTTACCATCTCTGCCGATGAGGAAGGTCTTGGGAATGGAAGAAACCCCGTATAAACGGGAAGCATAGCTATCCCATTTCTTTAGATCGCTGACATGACCATCCCACTTGAGTTTATCCTGATCAATAGCAGCAATCCATTTTTTCTTCTCTTGTTCAAGTTGCTGTGAAATTCTGACTTCATCGCCTCCAAATCTTGCTTTGGTTCTTTCGTCAAGTCCGTCTAGCGAAACACTGAATACGGTAAAGCCCTGATCTTTGTATTTGTCGTACATCTCAACGACGTGTGGGTTGGCAATTCTACATGGTCTGCACCAGCTTGCCCAGAAGTCCAGTAATACAAGTTGTCCTCTATAATCCGATAAATTAACCATTTTACCATCCGGATTAAGAAGTGAAATCTCCGGGGCTTCTTGGCCTACCTTTATCCTTTCTCTTGCTGCCTTCTGAAGGGCACTTGCCTGCGCTGTATTAAAGAAGGTCTGGTATGAATCCTTGAAAGATTGAGCAGCATTGGAATTCTGAATGTCTTTGTTTACCTGCTCATAAAGATCCAGATAATCACTAGGACTGCTCAACACAGACTGAGTAACCACTCCTTTAACATAAGGGTTTTCCAAAGATTTGATTTTCTCTGTAATCTGATTTACAGTAGGAGGGTTATCCTTGAATTCACGCATCAGGTCAGTAAATTCTTTCATTACTCTGGAGCCTTCAATGTCGTAGCTGATTTGCTTTATTTCATCCAGCGTCCCGTTTACCTTAATTTTGTTTTCTGAACCATCCAGAATGAAAAGAGAAGCAACAGAGCCTATTCTGAATCTGTAGATTCCCTCAGCCGGCTTTTCCTCCATATATATTTTAAATTCGCCTTTCCCGTTAATCGAAGCATCCCGGATAATCTGGCTGCTGCGATTTACTACATCATACTGATCAAAGAAAATCTTTAAATTTGCTCCATTACTTATGGTTCCTTCAATAGTAAGCGATGGATCGTTGATTGTAGACCCACAGAAAGTAAACAATGGGAGTATGAATAATAGAAGGTAAAATGAATTTCTTAACATGATTAAATTTAGTTTTCAATAATGTTTTCCAAACTATTGCAATATATGTCGCTCCACTCTTGAACATCTCCAAATGATTCGCCGTCTATAATAACTTCACTGTTTTTCACTTTGCCAAGATAAAGAACGTCGATTCCAGCCTCTTCAGCAGCGCGCTTAAGTTTCGATGACTGGTATTCATTTGTGGAAACTAAAATCCTACTCTGACTTTCCCCAAAGTAGAATGCATCCTTACGCATATCTATGTGTTGGCTTACATCAAAGCCCTTATTGCCTGCTATTGCTGACTCAATTAGACTTACAAATAGCCCGCCATCAGAAAGATCATGCACTGATTGAACGTTATTTTCTTCAATGAGTTGTATAATCAGACGATGAATTCTGCTTTCCGTATCCAGGTCAAAGTCCGGCGCCGGTGAATGCTCGATATCGTGATAGTAACGTAGATAAGCAGAACTTCCTATGTCTTCTTTTATCGGCCCAAGGAGGAATATCTGATCTCCATTGTCCTTGAAGTTCAGAGTCATTTGCTTTTCAACATCTTCAAGAATGCCCAGCATTCCGATAGTAGGAGTGGGGTAGATAGGGATATTTCCCTGCTCTGTTACAGATTGATTATAGAAGCTTACGTTTCCACCGGTTACAGGTGTATCGAGTTTACGGCAGGCGTCTCCTATACCTCTGATAGCTTCCGCAAATTGGTAATAGACCTCCGGATTGTAAGGGTTTCCAAAGTTTAGGCAGTTAGTGATAGCCATAGGCGTCGCACCTGTACAGGCAACGTTCCTAGCAGCCTCACAGACTGCTATCATGGCACCTTTGTATGGGTCAGCATATACATAAGCCGAATTGCAATCAGAACTCATTACAATCGCTTTATTGCTGTCTATAATGCGTATGACTGAACCGTCTGACTTCTTATTGAAACTCGTATTTACACCGAGGACTGTACTGTCAAATCTTTTTGTTGCCCATCCCTTGGAAGCAATAGTGGGGTGCGCTGTGAGAAACTCAGCTATTTTCTTAATATCGGTTTCTTCTTTTACGTCCGATTGATTGAACGCCTCGATCTGCTTCATATAGGCGGGTACTGCAGTTTCACGCGTATATACAGGAGCGCCACCACCTAGAACCAGCGCGCTGGCTTCAAGATCAGCAACCAATTCTCCATTCTGATAAAATTTAAGTTGTTTGTCTGCTGTTACCTCACCGATTTGAACACAGCTGATATCCCATTTATCGAAGATATCTAGTACTTCTTGTTCTCTTCCTTTTTTAACCACGAGCAACATACGCTCCTGGCTTTCGGAAAGCAATAGTTCATAAGCCTTCATGTTTGCATTTCTGGCAGGCACTTTATCGAGGTCAATTATCATCCCGGTTTCGGATTTGGCTGCCATTTCAGAAGAGGAGTTGATAATCCCTGCAGCACCCATGTCCTGCATCCCGATTAGGGCACCGGTTGCAATAGCCTCAAGACAAGCTTCGAGCAATAATTTCTCCAGATATGGGTCTCCCACCTGTACAGCAGGAATTTCTGAAACACTTTCTTCGGTTAAGTCAGCTGATGCAAATGTAGCTCCATGGATTCCATCTCGACCAGTTTCAGCACCTACAATAAAGACCGGGTTGCCCGGTCCGTCTGCGGTAGCTGATATGGTATTGCCATGCCTTACCAGGCCTGCTACCATCGCATTAACAAGAATGTTCTGCTGATACGATGATTCAAAGTACATCTCTCCGCCTACTGTAGGCACACCAAGGCTATTTCCATAACCGCCTATCCCTGCAACTACTCCTTTGACCAGATATTTCATTCTGTCGGTATCGGGAATGCCGAAGCGCAATGAATTAAATGCTGCTACAGGGCGCGCGCCCATCGTGAATATATCCCTGCAAATACCTCCAACTCCCGTTGCTGCGCCCTGATATGGCTCAATTGCAGAAGGGTGATTATGTGATTCCATCTTGAAAGCACAAGCCCAGCCATCACCTATATCGACTAATCCGGCATTTTCCTCACCGGCACTCACCAGTAATTTATCGCCATCGCGGGGTAAGGTTTTGAGGAGCTTAATCGAGTTTTTATATGAGCAGTGTTCAGACCACATAACGGAAAAAGAACTCAGTTCCGTAAAATTGGGCTGCCTTCCCATGATCTCGAGAATCATATCATATTCTTCTGCAGTCAGTCCAAGTGCTTCTGCAGTATGTAAATCTGGCATTGTGCTTAAATCTTTCATTGTTAAATTGCTTTTAATCCGGTTTCGCAAAGATAAAAACTTGTACCGGAATTTTATATGTGATTACACAAACATATGGATAATAAAGACCAGCATCAGAATTGACCATAAAATATCGAGAAAATGCCAGTATCTGTGGATCAGGTGAATCTTTATTTCCATGATTTCTTTATCAAAGACAGACATATTGCTATATGTCCGGGCTTGCCATAAATATCTCATGTGGAAAGGTATCCCAAAAATTATGTGAAGACTGTGAATGATCGATAGAAGATAGAGAAAATAAATCCCGGTCTGACCTCCTGAACCATCGAGCTGAGCAAATAATTGCAACCAGGCAACTATCTGGAGGATGAAAAACAGAATAATCAGAAATAGGGAGTATAAAGAATACTTTGTCAGTTCTTCAAATGGACGTGATTTTACCTTATACAGGATAAAACTCATCAGATAAAGTACTACTGTATTCAGATAAAATATCCATGGTAGGTCATAAGAGCCGGCCCTGGAAACGAATATTGTATAAATATAGGCAAATAAGAGACCGACAAACAGAAAACTTATAGAACCAAGAAGAAGATGGAATACAAGTGATTTATTTGACTTAAGGACTTCCGGGTTGGTTTGTTCTGTTTGTCTTTGAGTAGCCATACAGCAATTAACGGATAAATTTTCTTAAATAATAAATTTCAAAGACCTTTTTATCCTGTAATTATATGTTTTATGCAATATTGACTGAAGTAGCAACGCTCAATTCTTTTTGTGGAAACTTAAAGTTTATATATGGGATATTTCATAATATGAGAAAAATGTCATACCTTTAATGATGGAATCTACGGAAGATTTCGTTTAAAAGGCGCTCGAAGACAACAGTCGGCCTCATTTGAAAACAACCTCAATCACTATAGCTTAACAGGCCTATCTTATGAAATCAATAATACAATATCTGTTATTAAGCACAGTAACATTCTTCTTTTTCAACACTGCATCGATGGCACAATCTTATAGCTTTCCGATTGTGGACTTTCCGATAATTATCGATGGGGAACAACTTAAGGAGCCGTTTATAGGTGGTTTTAATAATCCACAGCCTCAGCAGATTAACCTCAATAATGACGATATCCTCGATCTCGTGGTATATGATAGGGATATAGAATGCGTAAAGACATTTATCGGTAGAGAAGAAAATGGGGAGATAGTATATGACTACAGCCCAAGGTATGAATATATCTTCCCCAAGGCGGTAAATTTCATCTTGGTTAAAGATTTCAACCAGGATGGAGTAGAAGATTTATTTGTCGGGTATAATGAAACCGGTGTGCCGGGGATTCACGTTTATCGTGGTTCTCGCGATAGGGGAGAACTCAGTTTTAAATTGATGGAGTTTAAGAATAGGGAAGACAATCTTCTCACTTACCGCTCGGGATCGAGTAATTACTATGCTATCAATACATCTCCCATCGATTTGCCTGCAATTGCCGATGTTGACAATGATGGTGATATCGATATCCTTACCTTCCAGCCCGGAATGGGGAACGTGTTTTTTCTGAAAAATATGGCAATGGAAAAGGGCCTGGGCCCGGATACAATAGATTTAGTTCTGGGAGATTTATGTTACGGGAAGTTTTATGAATCCGATTTTGGCAATGAAATTTCTCTGTCCCCTTCTCCTAATAAATGTGCAGAGAACTTTATGGAAGAGGCTTCATTGAGGCATGCAGGTAGTACGATTGCAAGCCTCGATCTTGATGGCGATGGCTTGTCGGATGTACTTATCGGAGATATGGAGTCCAATCGCGTTGTTGCTCTTTATAATGGAGGTACGCAGGATAACGCCTGGATGATAGATCAGGACATCACTTTCCCGTCCTATGACAGGCCGATAGATATTAAAGAATTCCTATCGATATTTACTCTTGATGTGGACCAGGACGGAAAGACCGATCTTGTCATTGCTCCCAATATTTTCATGAACGCAGCGACGAGAAATAATATGCATGTTTACCGACAGGTTGAAGAGAATGGAAAACCGGCATATACTTTTTACCGTGATGACTTTCTTTATAATCAATTGCTTGATATGAGTTCCCATGCCGTTCCAGTAACAGCAGACATTAATGGAGATGGACTGGTCGATATTATCGTAGGAACCTATGGTGATTTAAATCCTGGAACAGGTCGATCTGCGCGGTTGTATTATTTTGAAAATACCGGAACTGCAGAGAATCCGGAATTTACCTTAAAGGATGATGATTTCCTGAATATGAGCCAGTTCGGAGAAGAATCCTGGGGGCTTTCACCTACCTTTGGAGACCTTGATGGAGATGGTGACCTCGATTTAATCGTGGGTGATTATCAGGGCTATCTGCATTACTTTGAGAATATAGCCGGTCCGGGCAAACCGATGGAATTTGCAGAGATTAAGCGTAATTACATGGGGCTTAAAGTAAGTTATTATGCGATGCCACAGATTTATGATGTCAATGGCGATGGCCTTGGAGATATTATCGTAGGGGAGCAGAATGGGAATAGTGGGCCGGAAGTTGCATGCGGAAGTATTGTTTATTTTCAGAATCAGGGCACTATAGGAAGCCCTCATTTCAATTCGGATGGAAGTGCAAGCCCCAATACTAAGTGCTTTGGGAATGTGTTTACACGATATCTGACTACCTCTCGCGCATACACTTCGCCTCAGTTGGTGAATGTCAATGGGGAAATGCGCCTTATTACCGGAGATTACCAGGGCAATATCAGCTATTACAGTGCCAGTAATGATCCTTATGATCAGTTTGAGCTGGTGCAGAAAAATATTGCAAAATTAAATACGGGTAGATTTGTACATCCTCACCTGGTCAATCTCGACAATGATGATTTTTATGAACTGATTGTCGGGACGCTGGGTGGAGGACTGATAATCTATAAAACCAATTGGAAGGTGAATGGTGAAATTAGTTCGCGTAAACAAGCGATCAGCAGCGATTTCAATCTTTATCCAAATCCTGCCGGCAATAGCATAACTGTTGAGTGGTCGGAGCCATTTGTTTCTGAATTGCAGATATTCAATGCCTCAGGAGTTCAGGTGCTTGAGATGTCTGATGTTGAGACTTACGTCAAATGCGATATCTCACATCTGCCAAATGGTGTTTACATAGTAAGGATAAAAAACAGGAGCCAGATTCTCAGTAAAAAGCTTATAATTCAGCGCTAATTGTAATCGCGCTGACCAAATATCAAGCTTCCTACGCGGATCATATTCGAGCCATGCTCGACGGCGATTTCATAGTCACCCGACATGCCCATGGACAGACAATTGAAGTCCGGTAATACCTCTTTTTTACTTTCCTGAATCGTTTTGAAAAAGGCATTAAGGGACTCAAATTCATTGGCTACAACCTCTTTATCGTCAGTAAATGTTGCTATGCCCATAAGTCCTCTGAAGCGTACGGAAGGGTATTTTGTAGAAAGGTCTTCGCTGAAGAGTTTTTCAGCTTCTGCAAATGTAAAACCGTGCTTACTCTCTTCTTCTGCTATATGAATCTGAATAAGGATATCAACTGTCTTACCGATGTTTTCGGCCTCGCGATTGATGTAGTTTAGGATTTTAATTCTATTTACCGAATGAATCATGTGGACATGCGGGACAATCGCCCTGATTTTATTGGATTGGAGAGTTCCTATCATGTGCCAGCGTATATCCTGGGGCAAATCATCGACCTTATCCAGTAATTCCTGTGCCCTGTTTTCTCCAAAATCACGGTGCCCCATATCGTAAATCTCTTTGATTGTAGATGCAGGATGAGTCTTGGAAACTGCAATTAAGGTTACATCCCTTTTATCTGTCCACTCTTTTAATGCTTGGTATTTCATGATTCTTTTTATATAACACTTTTATAAGATTGTCGGAAAGTAATATTGCATTAGTGCTGCGTTTCCCTTGTGTTATTAAATGGTGGTCGGTTGTAAAAGGTTTTAATGGGTATTGAATAGTAATAGAGCTTAGAAAGCTGCGGTTTTGGAAAACTTGAAAAGTTCTTATAGTAAAGATTTGACTGAATATTTGTATGAATTTTAGGTTGGCTTTTATAAAAGTTGAATTTTTAAATGATTTATTTTGAAAATGTAGAAACTTGTTGTTTATTCTGAGAGGATGTGTATTGAGTGATTTGGGGAGAATTAAAATATACAAAAAGCATATTGGCGGAATAAAATATTGAAAGTAGTTACACATGTTTATAAATATGATAGCGGGGTTGAGGATAAATAGTTTGTAAAGTTTGTGTATATCATGAATAAAGTGCAACTTAGAATTAGAGATTCAATATGAATGTTCTATATATTTGAATGAGACAATAAAGAGGAATTAAAATGAAACACGTTATATCAGTCCTTATTCTCCTTTTTCTTATAAGTTCTATGGCCTGTACCCCGGAGGAGTTAACTCCTCCGGGTACGGACGATTCAAAGAAAGTAGATGTAGAAGAGTATCCGATTAAAATTGTGTGGAAAACGGTCATGCATCCGGATTCTATCCTAAGTGGCTCAAGATTAAGGCCTATTCAATATAGGGATAAAATTATCTTTTCAAAGATAGGTAAAAGAGCCAATGAGCAAATTTTAGCTTACAATAAAAAGAGTGGCGAGCCTGAATGGCAATTTGAAGAACTTACGGATATTTTATCCAGTTACTATACTAATCCGGTAATTGATAATATGCTGTTTCTCTCGCATAAAAGAAGGCTTTATAATATTAATCTGGATAATGGTAGTTTAAACTGGGTAACACCAAAGAAACTCCCGGGTAATCTGGATATGGAGCCGCGCTTTACAACTTTTGACAATAAAGTAGCAATAGGTGCTATTCCTCCGGTATATCCATACTCGGAATACTGTAAATTGTTAGAGCTGGATGTGCATTCAGGAGAGATTGTTGATATCATACTTACGGTATATGAGCGTCCCGAGAATCCGGCAAATATTGAAAACGTAGCATATTATAAGCATAGTAATGGTAATGACTGGTTGCTGTTTAAAAACAGGGCTAAAGTGGCTGATTTCTATGCCTATGACCTCACCGGAGATAGTGTGGTATGGGTAAACTACGATTTTAATAATGGCGGTGGGTGCATCCTTGGAGAACATCACATTTACAGGGATAAGGTGATTTTTTCAGCAGGTACAAGGATGATCTGTTATAATATAGAGGACGGAAGTGTTGCATGGATAATTAATCGACCATCTTATAAAGTTACTCTGGTAGGAGATAAAATTGTATGTTACAACAGAGATTATGAAGAGGATAAGATTATAGATGCTCCTTCTTTTGTTGCTGTATATGATGCGGAGACTGGAAGAAGATTGTGGCAGACAGAAGTGACGGATGAGGCTGAGTTCTCTGACAATTTTGTTGTATATAAAGACAAGCTTTACTTTAGTACATATTATCTACAATGCCTTGATTTTAATACCGGTGAAAAGTTATGGAAATTTATGCCGCCTGACCATGATCCATGGAATATGAAAGATAATAGTTTCGCTAAAGCAATGGTAATAGATGAGGAAACTGGATATTGTTATATTTCTGATGGCGTGTATGCTTTTTGTTTTGACCTGAATCAGGTGGAGTATTGAGGATAGGAATATATTTATCTTTTAATGAAAATAATTTATGAGAATGAGTAACAAAGTAATGATTAATAAATTTAAGACAGCTTTTACATTTATGTTTTGTTTAGTTGTTTTGGGAGCCGGGCTAAATGCACAAGAGATTGAATCTGACAGTGTCCCTTCAACGTATAAAGAACCTGCTATTATTTTTGAAATGGCATATAAGCCTTTTGTATATGGCATTACCACATGGGACCCGGATATTCAAGAGTTTGTGAAAATAAGTATGTTTGTTGGTGATGAAAACCTGATGAAAAAGAATCTGCTGAAAAGCTTTGCTTTAAGTGGTTCAGTAGCATATAGGCTTAAGCCACGTCATTATATAAAAACGGGTCTGTCTTATTCTCATACTTTATTTTATTATAATACTTATGGCATTGCTTATGACTTACCCAAATACGATGAATATTTTTCTACGGAGGTTCATAACTATGTAAATACACTAAAGTTTGAGCATGTCCAGATTCCCTTGCTTTGGTCATATCAGTCTTATAGTGATTTAACCTGGCTTACTTTTTCTTTTGACGCCGGATTACTGTTTTCCGGTACTATAGAGTATATGAGTGAAAGTAATCTGTACAGGAGGGAAAGAGAGCAGGGTAGCGGAGAATCTATAAAGACGGATAAATTGGTATATCGGATTGTCATGGACTCAAAGAATAATGAGCATCAGAATATTCGATATAATTCCGAGGGCGATGTAAAGGATGTGAAATATAATTCTGGACAGAGAGTCGCAAGAAGATTCATTGTCGGAGGATTTTCTGAGGTGAATATGCATTATAATATCACGTCCTCTATGCGTGTAGGGGTCGGGGCGTGGTTAAATGTTGATTTTTCTTCTATGGAGAAGCGAGGTAGAGCCGGGGAACTTTTGCCACTTGTTTCAGCGAGCTTCAATTCGGGAGATAATATAATACACTATTATGGTATCCGATATGGGCTGGCATTAAGCCTCGGATATATGTGGTAATGTGGTTGCCTGATTTCCTGGATTCATCATCATAGAAATGAATAAAACATTTGCGTAAGCTGGAAAATAAATAAAAATATTACAATAGGAATACTGCTTATTACGCTAAAACAACCCGTGAATACGCGCGTCAATCTGATCGGTGATAAAGCTTAAATCCTTGGATTTATTGAGATAGTCAATACCTGCGACGTCGATGATAAGCAGTTCGCCCTTGTCATAAGTGCCTATCCATTCCTCATATCTTTCATTGAGGCGCTTTAGGTAGTCAAGACTGATATTCCCTTCGTAATCTCTTCCCCTACTATTGATGTGCGATACCAGTGTCGCTATATCGGCGCGTAGATAAATCAGTAAATCGGGTGCCATTACATTGTCCATCATAAGCTCAAAGAGCCCTTGATAATTGGCAAAGTCACGGGATGACATCAGGCCCATATCATGGAGATTGGGAGCAAAAATATAGGCGTCTTCATAGATTGTCCGGTCCTGTATTACAGCGTTTTCTCCTGCCTGGATCGCTTTAACCTGGCTGTAGCGGGAGGTGAGGAAATAAATCTGCAGATGGAATGACCATCGACGCATATCGTCATAAAAATCGGATAAATACGGGTTGTCAACTGTGTCCTCGTAGTGCACATCCCATCCGTAAATTTTCCCAAGTTCTGTACAAAGTGTAGTTTTTCCTGCACCTATATTGCCGGCAACCGCAATATGTTTGATATTTGCCATAATTAGTCGAATGTTTTCAGAATGTTATATAAAGAATCTCTACATTTTCCTTTCCTTAGTGGCAGAGATAATTTTGGCTAAATTGAGAATAATTTGTACCAATTTAAAATAAAAACATAAAAAGAGATTCTGATGAGCAAAGGCGGGACAATAATTGCAGTAGATAATCTATGGAAGACCTATACGATGGGCAGTGAAAAAGTGCATGCAATTCAGGGGATAAGCCTTGAAATAAAGAGGAATGAATATGTTGCTCTAATGGGACCTTCTGGTTCCGGAAAGTCGACATTGATGAATGTGCTGGGCTGCCTCGATACGCCGACTAGCGGTACATATCATCTGAACTCTACGGATGTTTCCAGAATGCACGATAAGGAACTAGCTGCTGTACGGAATCGGGAAATCGGCTTTGTCTTTCAGACGTTTAACCTGATACCGCGTCTATCTTCCCTGGACAATGTTGCCCTGCCTATGATGTATGCCGGAATAGGGCAGAGAGAAAGAAAAAAGAGGGCTGAAGAAGCACTGGAACAAGTAGGACTTGGCAGCAGAATACATCATAAGCCCAATGAATTGAGCGGTGGTCAAAGACAGAGGGTTGCCATAGCGCGAGCGTTGGTCAATAATCCGGCTATTATCCTTGCTGATGAGCCCACCGGAAACCTGGATACACAGACTTCCATAGAAATTATGGAAATCTTTGAGCAAATTCATGCAGATGGAAATACAGTAATTCTGGTGACGCATGAACCGGATATTGCCTTGCATTGTCATCGGATAATCAGCCTTTTGGACGGAAAAGTGAACAGCGACGAATTAAATCCTGACATCATTAAAACTGACGACCCCAATCATCGTTATAAAAAATAGATTTATATTTTATACTTTTATGAGATGGCTAGAATTTATACTAAAACAGGCGATAAGGGTAAGACTTCCCTTTATGGCGGTAAAAGACTTTCCAAAGCCCACATACGGATTGAGGCTTATGGTACCGTTGATGAATTGAATTCCCATATCGGGCTATTGAGAGTACAGCCCGCAATGGCAGACTTGAAAGCTAAGGATACTCTGAAGAATGTGCAGATGCGCTTATTCTCAATAGGTAGCAGCCTTGCTTCTGATCCCGAGCGGAAACCATTGCCACCGGATATCAGGGATGAAGATATAACTGAATTGGAAACTGCTATTGATGAAATGCAAGCAGAATTGCCTGCATTGAAGCACTTTATTCTCCCGGGAGGGAATCAGGCAGCTGCAATTGCGCATGTATGCAGAACGGTCTGCAGGAGGGCAGAAAGAAGAATAGTAGCACTCAATGATGAAGCTGAAGTAGAATCTGAAATAATAGGCTATATTAATCGATTGTCAGATTATTTCTTTGTCGTTTCCAGGTATTTGGTTTTAAAAAGCGGCGATGAAGAGAATATATGGCTAGCAAGATCAGTTTAATAGAAAATCTGTTTCCATGACAAATTTTTTAAAAGGGAATGTGCATAACATTTTCAAGTATGCAACAGTAGTCGGGGTTATTATTTTTATCAGTTTTCTGTTCCCTTCTGCCAATGAGTTTTCCTACCGCTATCAAGAAGGTCAGGCATGGCCTTATAGTGATCTGGTTGCAGATTATAATTTCCCCGTAATTAAGCGCAGCGGGGAAGTTGAGGCGGAAAAGCAAGCTATTAAGGAGCATTTTATTCCCTTTTATGATTATAGCTCTTCAGTTGTAGATAGTGTGCAGACTGCCTTTCTACAGGGTTTTGACTGGTTGATTGCGCAGCTGGTTACCGGAGAAGAATCTACTGCTATAACCAGAGAACCGGAACATTACCGTAAACTCGGAGAAAGCATTCTCAATAGCCTTTATGCAGGATATATCATTCCCTCAAAGGCCATTGATCATGAAACTGCTAATTCAGAACTCGTCAGAATTGTTGAAAAGTCTGAAACAAAGACCATCTCAAGAGCTGACCTTCTTTCATTGCAAGATGCCAGGAATGAAGTGACGGCTAAGCTATCACTATCTAAATTAAGCGATACGGACTTTCTTATTCCTGTATTAACTGATGTTTTAAAGCCCAATACGCGTTTTAATCAGGATAGAACCGAAAAAATTCTGGCTTCCCGACTCGATGAAGTTGCTACACTCCATGGAGTGGTCGAAAAAGGGGAAGTTGTCGTAGCAGAAAACCAGATAATTTCATCTGATGTCTATCAGAAAATTATCAGCTATGAGAAAGAATATGAAAACAGAAATATAGGTGAACGCAAAAACCTCTTTGTGTTTCTGGGTTTACTCTTGCTTACAACGCTTATAGTAGGCGTCTTCCTGCTATTTCTGCAGTTTAACGCTAAGCCGGTTTATAAAAAATACTCAAGCCTTCTGTTTATGCTTATATGGCTGGTAATATACAGTTATCTCGTTTCGGTAATCGAGGGAGTAGATGCATTGTCAGTATATATGATACCTTTCTGTATAGTGCCGATAGTCGTCATTAATTTCTTTTCTGACAGGATTGCTTTATTTATCCACATAGTTATCATACTTCTTGCGAGCCTGTTGAGCAAGGAAGGACACGAATTTACCTTTCTACAGATATTTGTAGGGATTGTGACGGTTCTCACATTTAAACCAAGCAGATATTGGTTGCAGTTTTTCTATTCGATCTTCTTTATTTTTCTCGCCTATATTTTTGGTTATCTGGGGTTAAGTCTGATCAGGGTAGGAAGCATCACAGAACTTGACCGAATGCCATTTATATGGCTGTTTATATCCTCATTTTTGACTCTGCTTGCATTTCCATTGGTACCTATGGTGGAAAGGATATTTGGATTTACCTCCAGTATTACCCTGTCGGAGTTATCGGATATAAACCGACCGCTTTTAAAACGACTTACGACGGAAGCACCCGGTACTTTTCAGCATTCTCTACAGGTGTCTAATCTCGCAGAAAGTGCTGCTGAAGCAATAGAAGCAGATGCATTATTAGTAAAAGTTGCTGCGCTTTACCATGACATAGGAAAGTTAAATAAACCGCAGTATTTTGTGGAAAACCAAGACTCCTATGATAATCCACATGCTGATTTATCTGCTAAGGAAAGTGCAGAAATAATTATTAATCACGTAGTTGAAGGGGTTGAAATAGCCAAAAAGAATCGTTTGCCATCAGTCTTGATCGATTTCATCAAGACTCACCATGGAACGACGAGAGTAGAATATTTTTACAGAGAATACAAGGATGCCAATCCCGATTTACAGGTGAACCCGATTGCCTTTACCTATCCGGGTCCTAAACCTCAGACTAAAGAACAGGCTATACTGATGATGGCGGACTCATTGGAAGCTGCTTCCAAGAGCCTTAAATCTCCTACTGAAAAGGATATCAATAAACTTGTGGATGCGATTATCGAAGGAAAGATAAATCAAAGTCAATTCTCTGAGTCTGATCTGACATTTAAAGACCTGGATACCTGCAAAAAAATCTTTAAGAAGGTACTGAAGAGTATTTATCATATCAGGATTGAGTATCCTGATTAAGAGATTCAATGGATGGATGCACGTCGGTCATTATGCGGAATAAGCATCTTGTTAATGTGTAGGAACGCACGGTGGTTATTGAGCAATACAGCATCTTGTTATGTGTAGGGACGCACGACCGTGCGTCCCTACACATAAAACCTTTACGTTTGCAGCCGAAATGCCGTGCGTCCCTACACATATTGACATTTCTTACTCAATACATAATTGAAATTGTGCAATTGCGCCAATGATATGGAGCGTGACATTTAAAAGTAAATTGGCTCTAGATTAGATCCTGCAAAAACCTACCTGATTTATTCTGGACAACATCAGCCCTTAAATCCTTTTACATAGAGCAGAATAATAAAAATAAGAAGATAAAATCAGGCAGGTTTATTTCTCTTTGCCATCAAAGATGATCGATTTTACGAACTATTTTCTTGAGAAAACAAACATATAAGCTCTGTCACTATATAAAAAATTGTAGCAACTAACAGCTTGAGTCCGCCGAAGAAAATTCAATACTTAAGCCAAAATCTGTTTGTCGGTAATCGTTCTTATGCAGTGGCTGGAGCTAAACTGGGAACAAATCTCGTCAGTAAAGCATATCCGCCAAAGAGTAGCAGACAGAAGAATAAATCTCCTCCCATGGTATTCCAGAAAAATGGAATTCCGGCTTCATAAGCAGTAATTAAACCCGCTGCTGTTTTGGGATACATCGGAGTAACCAGCCATGCACCAAAGTTGGTCAGGATAAAGAACAGTGCGCTTGCTGCTAGTGAGCCGCTTATTACGGACTTAGCATTTACTTTACGCAGGATTCTACCGCCCATTAATGCGATAAGCAGAACGGCAGCATAAATCCAGATATGATTCAGAAATGAATATTCAAAGCCGGAGTAGATAGTAGCATAAAGAATCAGATCACTGAAAATAACTGCGATTAAAGGAACCAGAATCGCCAGATATCTGCGCGAAAAATAAGCTGCCCCAAATAGGGCAATGGATCCTATAGGAGTTACGTTAGGATAATGTGGTACAAGTCTACTCAAGGCAGCAATTAAAATAATTCCACCTATAACTAATATGTGCTTTAAATTTTTGTTATTCATGTCGTCCAATTTATCAGGATTAAGGAGGAAAACTCTCCTTTTCATTTACCCATTCTGAAAATACTAATTCATTTTGTATAATCGTGGTTCAATTTTCGATTAATTTTCTTCGCAGTAGCGAGGAATCGACCGTAAAATTACTCATAATTGAGAGATTAACAAATTAAAACCCAGCTTATGAAAAATTGCAATATTCAGAGTTTATTCAGGGAAATAGCTTTATTAACACTAGTGATGTTTATCCTGGCAGGGAGTTCTCATGCACAGAACAGACATTACTGGCACCAGGAAGTTTACTATAAAATTGACGTTGAACTCGATGTTAATACCGACAAATTTTATGGCAAACAGGAAATCGAATACAGCAATAACTCTCCCGATACTTTGAACGAAATATTCATTCACTTGTATCTGAATGCATTCCAGCCGGGTAGTTTAATGGATGAACGCTCCAGAGCAATTATGGATCCGGATTCCAGAGTGCGCGATAGAATATACCATCTCAATGAAGATGAAATCGGCTATCAGAATGTAACAAGCATTCTTCAAGGGAAAGAATCTGTCGAATATGAAGTAAAAGGGACGATATTAAAGGCAAAACTCTCTAATCCTATCTATCCCGGTGCCGTGGAGACATTTAAAATAGAATTTGATGCACAGGTGCCGGTTCAGATAAGGCGTGCAGGAAGAGATAACGCTGAGGGAATCAGATACACTATGACTCAATGGTATCCCAAGATTGCTCAATACGATCGCTATGGCTGGCATGCTACTCAATATGTAGCTCGTGAATTTTATGGTGTCTGGGGTACTTATGAAGTGAATATTACTCTCGATAGTGACTATGTTATAGGTGGAACAGGTGTCCTTCAAAATGCTGCTGAAATCGGATACGGTTATGATGGAATTGAGGGTAAAGCGAATAAGAATGCGGATGTTCTTACCTGGAAATTTAAAGCAGAAAATGTACACGATTTTGCCTGGGCAGCTGACCCTGACTATACGCATCGCGTAGTCAAAGCGGATATAGGGATTGATATGCACTTCTTCTACAAAGACGAAGAAGATTCAAGAGAAAACTGGGAAAGACTTCCCGAGGCTATGAATGCAATGTTCACATATCTCAACGAGAACAATGGGAAGTATCCCTACAGCCAGTACAGCTTCATCCAGGGTGGAGATGGAGGAATGGAATATCCTATGGCTACAATGATTACAGGAGGGCGCTCCTACAGAGGCCTGGTAGGAGTTTCCGTGCACGAGCTTTTGCATTCCTGGTATCAAGGTGTTATCGCCACAGATGAAACGCGTTTCCCATGGGTTGACGAAGGGTTTACCAGCTACTACTCTTCCCATGTGATTAATCACCTCAGGGAGAAGGGAATTCTGGAAGGGAAACCGGTGGCAGATCCGTTTAAAAGAAATATTCAGAATTACGTGAATTTCCTTAGCTCGGGGCTTGAGGAGCCTATGTCTACACTAGCTGACCACTTCGATACCAACACTGCCTATGGAGTTTCTTCTTACGTAAAAGGCGGTGTATTCCTTCATGGTTTAAAATACATAATGGGTGCTGAGAAGTTTGACAGGGGGATGAAAATATTTTTTAACAGGTGGAAATACAAGCATCCTGAGCCTTATGATTTCATAAGGATAATGGAGGAAGTTTCCGGTCTTCAGCTCGACTGGTATCTTGAAAATATGATGAATACGCTCAAGCAACTCGATTATGCGGTAGATAGCCTTACGGCAGATAATAATACGGTGAAAGTGAGGTTGAAAAACCACGGTACTCTGCCGATGCCTGTCGATCTGGTAGTGAAGTTAAAGGATGGTAGCGAGCACTTTTATACGATTCCGCTTATGATGATGTTTGGGCATAAAGATGTTACGGAAATGAAGGTTTATGCTTCCGCAAATGTCCTGCGAGACTGGGCTTGGACGGCACCTGTTTATGAGTTTAATTTGCCATTTGACATAAGTCAGATTGAAGAAATTGTTCTTGATCCTATGGAAATGCTTCCCGATACGGATAGGAGTAATAATCATTATCCACCTCTCGAAGAAGTAGACTGATAAAGGATCCTGGGAGAATAGACTTCCGGGTGACTTGATGTTTTTGCGATGAAATACGTGGAAGAAGTTATGTATGTTATGACTTCTTCCACTTGTTAAACTTGTCTTTCAGATCATCCACTTTTTTCTTGGCATCTTCTCCTGCTTTCTTGAGTTCATCCTCAAGTGAACCACCCTTTTTGGTCGTGTCTTTTTGACCTGTAAGGACTTCTTTGGCCTTCCTTTTAGCTTCTTCTTCAGCTGCCTTTTTAATGGAATCCATACGCGCTTTTGCAAGTCTTTCCATTTCTCTTTTTTCTCGGTCAATCGCCGCTTTGATGGAATCTTCTGCACGCTTGGCATTTCTCTCCATTTCTTCTTTTACCGATTCCTTGAGTGACTTCCCGCCCACATCTTTCAATTGCAGGGCTACTTTAGGATCTTTGATGGAGCCACCCAGCAAAATATCCACGTATAAGTACTCACCGGCATCCAAGTTTATATTATACTGAGCTGCCTGCTCTTTTACCCAGTCCAGACCCATATTGACCTTACCTGTAATGGCATTTTTATCCAGCCAGGCTCTGGGTATCTTAGAAGCGATTGTATAATTAATCTGATCTCCTGTAATCTTCTGACTTCCCTGTATTGTTGCATCGATTTGATCCAGCTTTACAGCAAATGGCTTGACAGAGAAAGTACCCTTTTCGATGTCTATATAGTTAGTCGTGTTCTCCAGTTTTATCTCTTTGAATGACTGTATCTGCAACTTATCGGAAATTGCATTGAGAATTTTAAAATTCATTAATCGCGTATTTACGGTTTCTACAACTCCGGCAAGATCCAGACTGTTGAAGTCCGGCATAAAATCCTTGGTCAGAACTCCTTTGATTTTAAGATTGGTACCGAAGACACCGCTGAGATACTCTGCAATAGGAGCCAGTTGTTTGAAAGTAACAATGTCGCGATATGCATCCTGGAACGGAATCTCTTTCATACTGTAATTGAAATCGTAAGCAGGTAAGGCCTTACCATCTGCTTTAAAGGTTCCCGTGAGGCCTATATTCCCATTAAACAGACCTGCCGTCCCACGATTTATAGTAAGGAGTTGATCTACCAGATGGAGACCCGCATTTAAATTTTTCAGAGTAAAATTCTCATAGGAAACAGAACCTATCAGCGTGTTTATCTCCAGATTCATTTGTTCCGGTAAGCTGAAGACCTCAGCTGCGCCGGATGGTGTTGATTCTTCGCCGGAATTCATGAATTTCCACAAGTCAAATGAATTTCCCCTGACATCCACTGTGCCATTTACTACGCCATTGTCCTTGTATAGATAATCCATAACACTTTGCAGCTCACCATTCACTGTAAAAGGGCTATTGTCGTAATTGAAAGTAAGATTGTTAAGATGAACTTTCTCATCTTTTATTCTTGCCGGAACGTGAACTGTGTTTAGTTCATAAGTATCGTAAATAAACTTATTAGCTTTATAATCTATATCCAGATCCAATCGCTTGAAAAGGTCCGGCACCATGGATTCTTCAGCAGTTCCATCCACTTCTTCGGAATCTCCCATAAATTCATTTGTGTCGGTATAGGTTGAGCGTGCTTTTACACTACCTTTAATCAACTTGTTTCCGGTCAGCGCAACTATAGGATTTTCCAGATTGGCTGTTCCATTTAAATCTGTTCTGCCCAGT
Source organism: uncultured Saprospiraceae bacterium (assembly GCA_964423575.1). GTDB lineage: Bacteria > Bacteroidota > Bacteroidia > Chitinophagales > Saprospiraceae > CAYRFF01. The sequence continues at coordinate 52,928 of CAYRFF010000016.1, forward strand.
GATATATCAAAGGTGGCGATATCCAGAAGATTAGGACTGAGTTTTCCTTTAACTTCCTTAATACTGAGCATAGGATAATCATCGGTTATAATCTCTGCAGAACTCACTTCAAAGGTTCCGTCAAGCTTCACTTTCTCGTATTCTTCTCTCTCCAAGTCAGGATAGTAAAAGTCAAATAACATATCTGTTTTCACCAGGCCTTTCATCGATTTAATCATATCTACGGGTACTGCTGAAGCAAGAGCCCCAAGGTCTATACTTCCACGAATTTCACCGCTTAATCCCGGACCACGGAATAAATCAACTGCGAGTAAACGCATGGTAAACGGAGGATTATTGCCTAGTTTAAAACTCAGGGGGTTAAGGTTTGCGCGCAATAAATCGAGGTTACCCTCTTCCTTGCTTATATGAGCAATAAAATTGAGGTCGGATATATTTTCCGGTAAATCGGGATATTGCACCTTTGCATTACGCACTTCCGCCCTGATATCTACTGCGGGATATATGTCTGAGTCTGCTATGAATTTGCCTTGTATCTTTCCCTGTATTGACAAGCTTCCGGAACTGGATAAATCTTTATAATCAGCTATAAAAGACTCGGGTACGAGACTTAAAAGTTGCTGGATATCTGAACTTGATTCCTGAATGCTGATATCCATTTCATAACCATCCCTGATGCCCTGAACTTGTCCATCCAATGAGGTTAAAATATCTGCAATCTGAAGTTTGGCATCAGAAAAGGTATAGGTTTCTTTTTCAGTATTAATATGGATAACAACATCTGCATTTATAGGATAATCGAGATGAATGCTGAGGTCATTATCACTGTACTGAACACTCTCAATAGAAGTTCTGGTGTCGAGATTAAATTCAACGGAAGATAATTCGCCTTTGCCGCTATGGGTGAAACCTGTAATTTCAGCAGATAGTGATGAAGAGTTGTCAATATAATATAGAGAACCGTTGCTTATCTGATAGTTTTTGAGCGAAAGCTTTAAAGGCTCGCCTTCCTGTTCTGTTTCATCTGTTGTGAAAAAGCTATCCCAGTTAGTCGTAGAGTCTTCATATACCTCGTACAACAATATGGGTCTGTCCAGGCTGAAAGAGTGAATTTGCAGCGGCTCATCAGTACTCCAGAGCGAATAAAAATCTACAGCCAGGGCTAGTTCATCAAATTCTGCGAGCTTTGAACTATCGGGTTTTTTATTTACTTGTAGTTGCTTAACACCTAGAGTGATCTGTGGAAAATTTCGGTAGACAGAAATGCTTACTCCATCATATTTTAACTCTATATCATAATAATCTTCGACTGCATTTACCACAAAGTTGGCTATGCGGTTGCGCATGAGAAAAAGTGTAATCAGTGATAGAATTAATAGGAGAATAAGAATCCCTACGGCCTTTCCGACAATCTTAAGTACTTTCATATATCTTAGCTAAGTGAAACAGAATAATCATAGTTGAAACGTAAAATACTTTGACTAAGTTATGTATTGTGAACAAATTCTCTGTTTTTGCAGGTGAAATGCATCCTTTATGTCGGAAAAGAGAAATGATATATTAGTTCTGGAAAATTATTCCATCGCTTATCGCAAATGGGAAGGTGGTTATTTTATTTCAGGTGACAAATTCCTTGAAAATCAAAGCTTTAGATTTAAAGAGGGGCACATATACGGCATTGTTGGGTATACCGGTTGTGGCAAATCTACATTTCTGCGTCAGATTGCCCAATTAAATGATGGCGAAAAGATATGGACTTCAGGGACTATGAAAATGCTTCCCGAAGCCAGGACATCACTGGTTATGCAACAACCTTTCTCAACCTTTAATCCTTTAATGTCCGTCTATGAACACCTCGCAGAGACCTTTGGGAAAAGTGAATTGAAGCCATCACAGAAGGAGAGGATTAATGCACATTTATTAAGGTACCGCTTATGGGATATCAACGACCCCAAGCTTTTGAAAAGATCGGCTGAGTTCAGCGTCGGTCAACTGCAAAGAATCTCCTGGGTTATGGCAATAGCATCTGAAGCAGAAATGATACTTTTGGATGAACCGTTTGCCCATGTAGATATGGACTCAGTGAAATTATTTGTTGAAGATCTTAAGAAATGCAAGAAGGAAGGGAAGACTATTATGATTGCTTCACATTTGCGGAAGCAAATAAAAGAAATATGTGATGAGGTCCTGCTTATGGAGAATGGTGGATTTCTGCCATATTCTGAAGTCCTTGCAGACCGTGGGAATAGTGATATAGAAGTGGACCAGACACAGCCTCCAATAGTTAAAGTTGAAAACTTGACATATTCCCGTAAAGATAAGAGGAGGGGAGATATAATTATTCTGAATAAGCTAAATCTGGAAGTGCGTCCGGGGGAGGTGCGAGGGATATATGGGGAGTCCGGTTCCGGGAAAACAACTCTGGCAAGGATTCTCGCCGGACGGATTCAGGACTATACCGGTGAAATCCTGTACAATGGCAAGGAAGCTTTATCTATAGCTAGGAAAGAAAGAGCAACAGCAATTCAATACCTGCCACAAGATCCTGTTGATGTCTTTCCTCAGAGTCTGAGGGTCAGGAATTTTATTGCTGATCTTGTATTATTGCATAAAGTCGATAATGAATATATAAAGAACCTCAGGAAGGATATGCCAATTATACAGGAAATAGAAAATAAATATATCTCAGAGTTAAGTGGTGGGCAGAGACAGGTGTTGCTTTTTTACTCTGCTATTCTCATTAATCCACAGATACTTATTATAGATGAAAATTTTACGGCTATGGATTTAAATCTGATGGAGATGATGTGGAGAGCAGTCAGGAAATGGCAGATGTCAAATAATGTAGGAATAATCCTTATTTCTCATCAGATTGATGATTTAAAGCGTCTGTGCTCTAGTGTGTCGTCGATGGAGGATTTGCAGAATGGTTGAAAAAAGAGTATCTTTGCATATCTAAACGCGGAATAATGGAAGTCAATTTAAAGCAAGAAAAAAAGAAAGAAGTCAAAAGCATAATCACCAGGATTTTGTTGATATCCTTTTTTGCCCTTGGGATTTATAGTTATATGACTCTTTCTGAGATCAGTCACGAAACTAATCAGAGCAGGGCCATATCTGCAGTTGACTCTACTGATGTTAATAATAAATACGAGTATATGCCCGATGTGCAGATTATTAACAGCATTATTAACGGAGCCAAGAAGCTTTACGATATTACCGTGAACTTCTAGTCATCCCAGAGATAAAATCTCTTCCTGATAGCCATTTATAAAGTCCCTGACGCTCATCTGTCTTTTGCCCTCGAGCTGGATGGTTATAATTTCCAGTGATTTGTCATTACACTTAACATACATCGAGTCTTTATCAATATGGACTGTGCCGGCAGTGGTGCCTTCGATGTTATCCGGAGTTTCGCTGATTTTGGCTTCGTAAATTTTAAATTTGAGTCCGTTTAGTTCCGTCCAGGCTACAGGATAGGGAGACAAACCTCTGATGAAGTTATAAACCTTGGATGCTGCCTGATTAAAATCAATTCTGGTGTTCTCGAGATTTAATTTAGGTGCTTTTTTCTCGTCATCGGGTTCATCTTGCTTGGTGGATTCGATTTTTCCGGAAGCTATCATATCCAGAGTTTTAACAAGGAGGTCGGGACCTGCCATCATCAATCTGTCATGTAGCGTGCCTGCATTATCTTCGGGGAGAATAGGGATTTTCTTTTGAAGGAGTAAGTCGCCGGTGTCTATGGCATGCTGTAACTGGAAGGTTGTCAATCCGGTTACTGTTTCTCCGTTAATTATAGCCCAATTAATAGGAGCGGCTCCGCGGTAATCAGGAAGAAGTGAAGCATGTAGGTTTATTGTGCCCAAAGGAGGCATATCCCACACGGATTCCGGTAGCATTCTAAATGCAACAACAACCTGAATATCGGCTTTTAACGCGGCAAGTTCCCTTTGAAATTCCGGGTCTTTTAGGTTGCGAGGCTGAAGGATGGGGATATTCCAGTCAAGGACATGTTTTTTTACGTCGGATTGAATAATCTGTTTGCGTCCTCGTCCACCGCGTTTATCCGGGGAAGTAATGACAGCTACTATATGATGTCCGGCATCTTTGATTGCCTGAAGAGATGGAACTGCAAATTGTGGAGTTCCCATGAAAACTATTTTCAAGTGCATTGTGTATAATATGTTTTAGTCGATAAACGATTAAGCTATATAATAAATATAATGTAAACTGTAAAAGTATATAAAATATGACAGCGAAGGAATTTTTAATGGATTTGCCCGAAAGGGTCGCTCAAGAAGCACTGGAGAATAAAGAGACAGTCTTTCACTTTAATCTTACAGGAGAAGAAGATACACAGATGACTGTTGAGATAAAGGATGGTGAGCTGAAAGTTCAGGAGGGTCTTGTGGGTGAAGCAGAATGTACGATAAGTGGGAAATCTGAGAATCTTATGAAAATTATAGCCGGAAAACTCAACCCTATGCTTGCACTTATGACCGGTAAAATAAAAGTGTCCAATCAAGCTGCATTGTTGAAATATGCGAAACTGTTCGGGGTGATGTGACGATCACTTGTAATGCCTAAACAAAGTAGGAGATTGAATACAATGTGGATAAAAAAATATCAAATTATATAAGATTTGTTTAGGATATAAATGAGATTGTATTATCTTGTGCACTACTTAGGAAGGTCATTTAGTAATGAATAATTTTCTTAAGTATGTTGAAGAAATTCAACGAAAGGATCTCTCAAGAAAACGCACACCGGGTATGCAAAGGTGTTCTTATAATCAACGAGCAATATATTAAAGGTGCTTCATATATGTAAAATTGAAGAATTTTACATCGGTTATATTTATTAAGTGAAGGAAAGAATTGCTTTCTTTGCGGCTTGATATGGTATAACCACGTGTGTTATTTATATTGTATTTGGCTTTTAAGCTTAATTTAATAGAGATGGCGTGCGAATGAATGTAAGTCTCGGATATGTATTTTATTCTTACGTTCGTTAATTGAAGGTTAAAGATGATAGAAGACCAATATTATCTTTACATATTTAATAATCAGTAAACCAATAACCAATTTAAACATGAGACGAATTAAACTACTCATTGTGTCTGCAGGTATGTTAATGTTCTCAGGATTGTTCCTGACGTCATTAAGTGCTCAGACAACATTATCAACATGGAATTCTCAGAACGGGAATACGGTTAAGGCAGAAACTCTTACTGGTGATATCGAAGATGTCGCAGGTACAGGGTATGATGCTTCCGGAATTACAGTGAATGTGGAAGAAGCGATGGTATATGCAAAGCTTGCTCTAGAGGAGATTTATGCTAAGACTCGTAAAAATGACAGAGACGTAGCAGCAGAAGAGTTCTTTAATAATTTTAACAGAATTCTTGGACCATCTCTAGGAAAGTCAAGCGAAGAAGTTCAAAATGCTTTGACTCCTGCATATCGTGCTTCTGAGGCAAAATTAGCATCAAAAGGTTCAGCGATGATTAGTGCGTTGCAAAATGTACTCGCTGACACGATAAGAGACTTACAATAAATTATAAGACCAAAAACCAAAAAATTTATGAAACATTTTACTAAAATAATGCTAGCGACAGTCTTAGCCTTTATGATAGGCGGATTTGTCGGCGTGCAAGCTCAGAGTTACTGTATTCCTGCGGGAACTAACTCTAGCTACTATATCAATGATTTCTCTACAACCGGTGCCTTGGTTAATACGAGTAATCTTGGTAGTGGCTTCTCTCCTGGTGGTTATGGTGATTTCACCGCTACACACCAGGTTATACAAATACCTACAGGCTCAGTTAGCTTTACGGCTACCTTTGCGTCAGGTAGTACCTATGGGTTTAGGATCTGGGTTGACTGGAACCAGAATGGAGTTTTTGAAGCTAACGAAGTTGCTTGGAACTCAACTTCCTATCAAAGTGTTCAGTCTGGCTCGTTTACAGTTCCTGCTAGTGCGCTCACAGGTACAACAAGAATGCGTATTGTAGGACACTGGCTTAACTCTCAAGGAGACATTGATCCTTGTTCAACTAGCCATACTTATGGTGAGTTTGAAGATTATACTTTTGCAGTAGGTGAGTTGACTTGTGAAATTACTTGCCCTGCAGATATTACAATTGAGGCTGCTGTTGCAGACTGTGAGGGTGGTGCTCAAGTTAATATCCCTGCCGCTGTAATCAATCAGGATTGTCTGAGCGGTGTAGAAAATAGCCACAATGGTGGTGGAGCTAATGCTTCAGGTGTCTATCCTGTAGGAACTACAGTGGTAACATTTACTGCTATTGATGATGAGACAGGTGCTCCTGTTACTTGCTCAATGTCAGTAACTGTTGTTAATACCCTTGAGCCGCAGATCGTTTGTCCTTCTGACAGAACGATTACTCTACAGCCAGGTGAGTGTGAGAGTTTCTTCTACGATCCGGCTCCTGAAGTAAACGGATATTGTGGTTCAGCTGGTAGTGCTGAAGAGGTTTGTGCGCAGCATACAGGTGTGAACTTTGATGATGGTCTGAGATGTAACATTGCTGACTTCGGTTATATGCGTGTGTTCAGCAAGGAGGAGTGTGGTGGTTCAGCTAGTGGTGTTCTTACTATCACCGGTTTTGAAACTGGTCTTGGCCAGGTTACAGCTACTAACCTTATGACAGTTAATGTCTATGGATATAACTCAGGGAACCCGTTAACTTGGGCTAACCTTGATTTACTTTACACAGAGGGTGGTACACCTACTCAGAACCCTGGAGTTAACCTAGGAGTTCCGGCTCCTATGTGGGGCTTTGATTTCGCAACTCCTGTACAGATTCCTGGAACTTACGATAGCTATGTTTTTGAGATCGTATGCCCTGTGAACGGAGTTGACTTCCCACTTGCACTTTCCAACGCTCCTGAAACAGGAACTACATACTGGACTGGATGTGATGAGCCTCAGCCAATTCCAATTCAGCAATATTATCCTGGTATGGCAGGGAACTCATGGATTCTTGATGTTTTCCAGTCTGCTGGAAGTGCTGACGGTAAAATATATGCAGAACTTTGCCCTGGTACTTACGAGTACGGTGATCCATTACCAATAGGTGTACATGATATCTGCTGGACATTTGTTGACGAAGACGGAAATGAATATTTCTGTAACTATACAATTACTGTTGAGGAGTATCCTATGGTAAATTCATCCTTAACTTGTAATGATTTAATCCATGTGGATTTAGGAAAAGATTGTTTTGCATGTATCAATGCTTCACACTTACTTGAAGGTGGTCCTTACGGATGTTTTGATACAAGATATACTGTTGTTGTAGCAACAGATGCTGGATTTACTAATATTATCGGTCAAGGTAGCGAAGTATGCTTTGACGGCTCACATGCCGGTGGTACTTTCTATGGTAAGGTAATCGACAATGAAAGTGGTAACAGCTGTTCAGGTATGATTATGGTATTCGATACTCACATCCCTGAGCTTGAGTGCAGAAGCTACACTGTAGATTGCACTGATGATATTTATCCTGATGCTGATGTTGAAATAGAGGAAGGTTTAGTTGTTTATGCAAGCAACGACACAACTATGGTTCAAGACGGACTTGGTTGTAACGCTGGTGATTACTACATGATGCGTATCTTTGATATGGAAGCTATGGGTATTACCGGAGCATTCAATCCTGGCACTTTACGTATGGGTGTAGGTCAGACAATCAGCAACGTAACAGGTCAGTTAAGATTCTATGTATGGGATAACCCGGCTACGTACAATCCAGGTGCTGCAGGATTTGACTGGAGTGAAGTTACTCAGGTAGGAGATGATTTCGAAGTTGTTATCCCTGGTGGAATGTTCATGGATTTCTGGGGTACGGATATCAGCGCAGCTGAGATTGAAATCCCATCCGGAACTAAGTATATGTTAGTAGCTCTTGAAGTACCTGCAATTGGTGGAGGTAACTTTGTTCACGGTTCTAATTATAATGGAGAGATGCTTCCTACATACTACGGTAACTGTGGAGGTAACTATCCAAACCCTGTAACAACGGGTAGTATAGGATATCCTGAGCAAGCATGGGTAGTAATGATCTACGGTTCCAGCGGAAGCGGTATCGGATTCCCATTACCTGAAGGTGTTACAGTAACTCCTACAACCGGTGAGGGGCCATTTATTGTAAGCGGCTTTGACGCATGTGGTGATGTAACATTGACTTACGAAGATACTGTAGTTGAAGGTGACTGTGGTACTGAGTTTGCTAAAGTAATTTACAGAGACTGGTTAGCAATTGACGAGAGTGGCAACACTACTAGCTGCCTGGATACGATTAACGTACGCCATCCTGATATCAATAACTTTGAATTCCCTGATGATGTGGAATACCTACTAAGTGATTACGGATGCGATTACGATTTCAGCGGTGAAGACTTCGGTCTTGAGCAAGGAGTATGCGGAATGTTCTACGGCTGGGAAGACA
>CAYRFF010000017.1:0-61260 GCA_964423575.1 uncultured Saprospiraceae bacterium
TTATAAAGATAAATATTATTTATGATTTAACTTGTTTATCAACATAGTATCTAGTTTCACTAGGGGTAGGCAGACAAAAAACAACAGAACCCCGGACGGGGTTCAATAAATTCCACTTCCACCATCATTCCTTCATCGGATATCCTTTTTCTATCCAGTCATCAACTATATTCCTGGGAAGGTCTAGTAGCTTATGATGAGTAAAACCCATATTATTGAGCAGGGAGAATGCCGGACGTATATTGGGACACATAGCAAATGGGCAACAACCGCAATAAACCACGATTTCAGCATCACGCTCTTCATCTTGCAGAAAAGTCTGCAGCTTTGCAAGATTTTCCGGGTTTTCCGACTCGCCAAACCAAATAGCTCCTTCTATGCCCGCTTCATATCCCAGTCTATGCATTCCATCAGGATTTATCGCTATTATTATCGGTAAATCAACAGCATCCGACTGAATCATTTCAGCAAGAAATTCAGTATTCATTAGCTGAGCTGCAGTCCAAGGCTCACTATCTTGTGCAAAAGAGTTTACTGAGCATAGAATTGCTATTAACAAACATAGGGTATTTATTTCCTTCATTTCACATTTATTTATGATGTTCGGATTAAAGACTAGGACTTCATATTCAGTGAACAAGTAAGTGGTGAATAGAAGCGCAATAATGATAAACTTGTTTTAGGCTTATCTCCAGTCATAAGATTCTCAATGCAATTAAGCACAGAATCAATTGCTAAACTTCTTAGAATGAAATTCCCCCCCTATAAAATAAAGAGTATCCGGTAAATCAGTGATCTTTTTGTTTGTTCTTACCAAGATTAAGGAAAATTCTCCTTTAATTTCTTCGCCGTTTATTTCATTTATCGAAATTGTGCTGATATCATCATCCGTTGTGCGCCTAAAAGTTTCATAGAGTACGTCATGATGCATAGTCCTGAAAACAAAATTTGACTGAGTAATCTCATAATCTCCGATTCTGTATGGAATTTCAGAAAAACTACAGGATTCCACTCGAAAATCATTTTCATCAAAAACTGTAAATTTAATTTTTAAATTTCCATTTTCTTCACTTATAAAAGGCGTGGCTGCCCAAGCCTCATTATTCCTAAGTGCTTCCACATTTCCATATTTTTCCTTTCTTAAAGAATTTTCTTTATTACATGCGAAGCCAAGTCCGATAATTAAAAGAGCTAAAATCAAAGGGATCTTTTTCATAACAAAACTGTATTTATTCTGTATTTAATTGAATCAATAAGATGATAAACTGTCAATTAACTTACATCTCATAAATCCATTTCTACTAGAACGAATATAGTAAAAGAATGTGTTCATAAACCTATCCATAAAATTAAACTAAAGACCAATAGCATAGTGCAGCCAATAAGCAAACATATCATTTGTGGCAATAGAATGACAGGAAAAATCGCTTTCTTTCTTCTACTACTCCTATTTTTGCGGTAGATTGATTAAGAACCAAAGGAAATCCACGTTTCAAAACATGTTACTATCTGTGTTACAAAACCAGAAATCGGATAAGATCATCCTGCGATGGCTCAGGCTGACCTTTGTTTATTTTTTCATCGTCGCCATTCTCGGAATCTTTCTGAGGCTTCTGTTTTTTCAACCTATACGCGGTGTATGGTACGATAACTTCCTACATGCACACTCACATTTTGCCATGCTGGGATGGGTCTTTAACTTATTATTCATCGCCTTACTTGCAGCATTTGTACCGGAAAGGATAAGAAATTACAGAATATTGTTCTGGCTTGCGCAAATCGGTGCCCTGGGGATGCTACTTTCTTTCCCTATAGAAGGTTATGCCTTTTACTCCATCAGTTTCACGACACTGCACGTCGTAGTCTCCTGGGTTTTTGCCTTTAAATTCCTGCATGACATACGCGGCAAAAGCGGTATAGAATATAGCTTGATACGCTGGGCACTGGGTTTTATGATAGTAGCAAATGTCGGCCCATTTGGACTCGGTGTTGCAATGGGGCAAGGAGGGTCAGGATCTTCCTTTGCTGATTTATCTCTGTATTACTATCTGCATTTCCAGTACAACGGCTGGTTTACACTGGCCGTACTTGCTCTGTTTTTCAAACTGGTGAAAGGCTATAACATTAAACTCAATACGGACGCCAAGGATTACTTTGTACCACTTATCGGCATCTCCTGCATTCTGAGTTTCACACTTTCCATGCTATGGCTTCAGCCGGGATGGAGAGTTTATCTTACCGGTTATGCCTCAGCAATCGGGCAAGTTGCTGCTTTATATTTACTATGGAAGTTCCTCTATGAAAACCACAGTGATATCAAGCGAAATCTATCACGGAGTGTATATGTAATTCTGGTGCTTTCTTTTATAGCCTTTGTATTGAAAATCGCGATGCAACTCGCATCGGCATTTCCTGAAGTAGCCTCAATGGCATTTGAGTACAGGGATTTAATCATAGGATATCTGCACATTATATTTATCGGTTTTATCAGCTTTTTTCTCTTTGCCTGGCTGTTACAAAAGGGCTTGCTTAAGATTTCCAGCAAATGGGCGGTGATGGGCATGTGGGTTTTTCTTATCGGCTTCATTCTAAGCGAGTTACTCATTTTTGGGAAGCCACTGGTTCTACTATTGAACTTCAGTTTAATTCCCGCAGGAATAAAATTACTTTTCCTTATTTCCGTGCTAATGCCTCTGGGAATAATACTGATCTATGCGGGAAGTAATTTGGCGAAAGCCGATATTAATGAATCCGAAATCCAGGAAAAACAAACTGTAACACAATCGGTAAGTGTAGATTAATTCCGGGATTCCGCCTGGAGTTGAGCATCCTTGCCGATGCCTTTGAACAGCGTCCTGTACGTATAAATAAGAAGACAGACACTGATACCCAAAAGTAACAATCCGGTCTGTTTCTGCTGAAATATATCGAAGGAACTGCACAAAAGGATATTGAAAGTGCGCAGTGCTATTCCCGACACCATTATACTGACAGAAAGCATTCCAAGAAAAGCAATCTTAATTTCAAAAAGGATATGGCGCAATACCGGCACCAGCAGGAAGCCGATAAGAATCATATTCAGGTGCATTATGCGATTAACATATGGGAAAATGACCGATTTATCTATAGAATGCGGTATCATCCAGAATGTCAAAGAAGCCATAAAGAAAATAAGAACGGAAATACCGAGGGAAGTACTCTTTATCTCCATTTGTGGAAACAAATAACTCAAGCCTATTCCCATTATGAGCATTGCAGGCAACTGTATAAGCTGATGCCGCTGCATGGTACTTGACAACCATTCATTAAAATAGAACGACAGGAGATAAAATATCAGGCCTGTACCGACAAAAATCAGGTATTTTCCCCACTGAGCCATTTCTCCAATTCTTTAACGATTGATTCACTACTCTCCCGCATCGGGTCAAACACTTGCACAATTTCATTCCCGGGAGAAATAAGAAACAGATAAGCGGAATGATCTATCCGCATAGTACCTGGAATCCGATATGTCCACACCCCTACTCCTTTCAGATAATCCTGAAACTCCTGCCCGGAAAGCGTATGCGGGAGTGCAAATGTCCATGCATCAATATCCGGTTCAAAGTGTTCCCTGTAACTCTTGAGTTTTTTCAGGTAATCATTTTCCAGGTCAAAGCTGACTGTAACAAATTCGAGCTTTTCACCCATCAGCCCCGGGCTCATAAGATGATAAATATCCTCGAGTTGATTATTGACCTTGTGGCAGACAAAAGGGCAATTCAGATAAACAAAGTTCATCATGACATAAGCGCTTTTGTCTGCCGGTCTAAAAATTATACTATCCTGATCAATCAGGCTTATCTCAGGCATAGGCCGTGGCAGGGGTCCGGCTTCAGCCAGAGTATGAGAATATACTGTAAATGCTGTAAAACCATGCGTCCATTTCCAGAAGAAAGTCAGACTCGCACACAGGACCAGCAAAGGAATTGCTACCTTTATCGCTATTCTTGCCATGTTTCCTGTCTTATCCTTCATTCCTTCTTTTTATGCTTACGCAAATGTTTAATCTCTCCTAACTTTAAGCTGTTTCTACCAGGTCTTTCGAGCTTTTCTGCGTTAGTAACTTCTGAAACAACTTAACATACATCAATAAGAGGCCCAAAAACACTACGAGCACAAACCAACCAGCTATGCGCGCAAATAACATCCCCAGATCCTGTACCGATCCGGCTTCTATCATTGTATAATCAGAATATCTTCTTGGAACGCTATTCTTTCCGCTGAGGAAAAACATCAGTACAAAGCCTGCACCCCCTGTAACAAAAGTCCAGAAACCCAGCTTGGAAAGCTTCCCTACATATCTATCCTTTTCACTTGATGTCAGGTAAAACATAAACCCAAAGATGAATAATACTACCCCCAGCAGCATATATGTATGGAAGTGAGCAGGCACCCATAATGTATTATGGAACACCTCATTGATGCGGATTGTCGAGTCCACAACAGCAGAGAAACCACCTATCGCCCAGCCTGCTGTACCGATGAGGAAAGAAGTAGGAATCACACCCCATTTAATTTTGGAATGGTATAACTGTCCCAGCACTCCAAACATCGTTACTGCCGTTGCCGGAATCGGGCTAAAATAAGACATTAACTGACCTATTATCTGGAATCCAACCGGCTGTGTAAAGTCCATATACATGTGATGGAAGAAAGCAAACATGATAAAGAAGAACGTTGCATTCCAGGAAAGCACAACGACTTTATCCACTTTCCAGGGACGTCCCGTGAATTCAGGCAGTAACAAATAAACCCACCCGATACATGCGTAAAGAGTGATATTGGCAACGTTATGACCAAAGAACATCACCATATTCTTCATCATCAATGGATCAAACCATAAGCTTGGTTCCAGATGTTGTAATAAATACAGGATAAGCATTACTGCTGCAACAATAAAAGAGAATACGCCGGGTATAAAGGCTATCGTTGAGATAAGAACCGCAGCAGGCAATTCTCTTTCAGGCTTCTCCTTCTTGAAATACTGCCATCCGAGCAAATTGGTGAAACCGCCGTACTCTTTGGATAAGGCATAAATCACGTGCACCACTCCTACCAGCCAGGCGACGCCCAGAACGATAAGAGAAATAATCACCAGGCCAGTCGACCAGTCAGCCCAGTATGCGCCGACAAATGGAAGCGGATAGAGCACGTACCAGCCGGCCCCAAACTTACCCATCAAAGAGGCAACTGCCAGCCCGACAACACCAGCAATGATTAAAAAATATAATATCCAGCCAAGATTGACATTTAATTTTGTAAATCTGGTTCCGATCAGATACCATAGGATTGCAAAAGCAACGCTAAAAAGAACACCTATCATTCCCAGTCCATGCAGCGTCATCAAAGCATAAAATGTATCTGCAGATATTTTATAACTTCCGCCCTGGTTTAATCTCATGAGATACCCAAGCACCATCAAAAGCGGAAAAACTATTAAAAAGGTAATACTCCATACACGGACTAATTGCCTTTGTTTTTTAATTTCAATTGTAGATATATTAGACATAGTACTTATTATTTTCAGTTAACATGAATTTTACCAACCATAAATGCGTGGGGCATTCCACAATACTCCAGACAGAGAATCTGATATTCTCCCTTCTCCTTAAACTTGTAATAAAGATTATTGAAGTAATAAGGCATTGCCTGGACCTGAGTTACCAGGTCACCTCTCGAATTGTAAATAGCAAAATTGTGGTTCACATCCTTTGCTGTCACTCTGAATTGTATAAGCTTGTCTACCGGAAGTTCAATTTCATCTCCTCCCTGAACTTCATCCCAGCTCGTCATCGGCGTATCGCTTTCCGCCATAATCCATGCCCATTGTACTCCTACCACATTAACCAATGCATCAGGCGTGCCGTTATGATTGGTATATGGAAGGAAGCGTAAAGACGCAATAAGCCCTATAGCTATAACCCCGACCAGTACAAAGAAGTATTTTCCTCGGAGCTTGTAAACTTTGCCTTTGGCAGTATTCTTGTCTTCTTCAACCGAAGAAGTAGCCATTATAAAAACGACAACAGAAATAACCAATAATGCCCCTATCAGGGAAATAAAGGCAGCCATACTTTGTGTAGTGCTAAAAAACATTAATCTATTCATGATGTAAAACTGCTTTAATTGTTAATAAAACGTGGTTTGTGAAAATTTAATTTTTTTATAATATTTTTTCTTCTAATAGAATTCTTTTATACCTATCTTAAAACCCATAGCCTTCAATAACACGCAATATACTTCTCCTAGACCGTCTACTTTTTAAAATTATATATTTTCCGCCACACCGCCAAAATATTATATTAATATTCACCCTTCATTCGAGAATTCATTTGCATAAAAGCACATATATAAGACTATCGGGAAGACGATTACAACAGTACAAATAATTAGTTTGTTAGAATAATAAGCAAATCCCTATGACTATATAAACAATAGAGTAAATTTATACAATTTTTCACATTAAAGACATAAATGTCCTAAATAACTATCATAATATTATTCTATGAGAGGCTTTTCAACGGCACCTTGTCAAACAGTTCTACTGCTACTTGATATCTTTTCGAAATAATATTATATAGAGGAGGACTAGGCCAAGCAGGCTAATTCCCGCGAAGACAGAGGATATTTCAGCAGTGATCAAGGCCATATTTTGTACTATATTTGACCTTATTACAGTATAATCAGAATAACGTCTAGGGACGGCATAGTTACCTGCCAAATAAAACATAGCTAAAAACCCAACAAATCCAAGAAGGAGAATTTTAAAACCGATATTTAACAGCCAAGTTGACCTGACATTTGACGAAAGTCTAGAAAAAAAGAAGCCAAAGAGCACAATTACTACTCCCATTAAAATGGCAGTATGGAACTGTGCATTATACCACAGAGTGTTTTTATAGAATGACAGCTGAAAAATTCCGTATAGATCTGCAATGACAGATATGAGCCAGCCAAAAGCTCCGACGAGAAAGGCCATTATCACATTATAGGCAAATCTCCGCCGCCCCTTGGACTGTTTCCAGACCGAACTAAAAGTAATGATTGTCACCGGCAGTATAGCGAATGATGTCAATAATTGCCATAACTCAGGGGATTGCCTGTGATTCAGCAGTGCAACTAAAACAGCAATCATCAATAGAATCGCTGAACTAAACCAGCTATAGGCTGTATTTCTGTTCAGCAACCACTCTCTCCCACTTACTTCAGAAATAACGGAAGAAAGCCAGCTCATGGTTATCAATATGGAAATAATGCGCAGGAACTCTTCCAGCACCATAGCCATATCCTGCATCAGTAGAGGGCTTAACTCGATACTCGGCAGAAAGTAAACCAAGAGATATAATAAGGATAACACTATGCCTATGGATAGCACCAGAACCAGAATCCCCAAACTAAGTATAGCAGTGAATACTGTCATCGGAACGCTTCCGGACAACCCCCTCCCCTTCCACCTTGTTAATGTTTTGCTACCGTACACTTTCAGCAAATTTTTTATCAGATGCCATACTGTAACAAACCAGCTAAGGATGATTAAAAGCAGAGCGAAATAGGTCATCCCGACCGACCAGCTCGTCCAGAAGCTTGCTTTAAATGGCAATGGATACAGGAAGTACCAGCCACCTGCAAATTTCCCTATTAACCCGCCGACTACAATCAGGAGGAAACCAAGCAGTTCTGTATAAAATAGATCTCTACCAAGGTCAGGATTCAGCCTTACATATTTCCTCCCCAGAACATGCCATAACACCGCCAACACAGTGCTAAATGTCAGGATGGTCATGCCCATCCCGTGCAAGGTCATGTAGGTATAAAATTCGCCTATCCCTACATTTATCCTTCCGGCTTGATGAAGACGCATAAGAAGTCCCAGTAAAATTAATAAGGGAAAGGCCAGGAGAAACACCAGGATACGGTGCTTAAGTAATCGTTCATGTTTTATCATTTCAGCTTCCTGCATTACTCCCATTCTTTACTCAACGCGTATTATTCTGCTCATGTGCGCATGTGCCATACCACAATATTCCAGGCACAGAATCTGATATTCTCCCCTTTCGGCAAAAGTGTATGTGAGTTTATTGTAAACACCGGGGATAGCTTCGGCATGAGCGACAAGTTTACCGTGCGGACTATACAATGCAAAACTATGAAATACATCTTCCGAGATAAGTTTGAAAGCAACTGACTGACCTGCTTTTATCGAAACAGAATCCAGCTTGGGGGAATCTGGCCCCTCACCTTTCATAAATGTCCAGGACCATTGCTTGGCGATGACTGTAAACTCCCTATCTACCGTCTTAAAATCTGTCCCGGAGGAAAGACCAAGAGACAATAGCAATCCTGTAGCAACAAGAATAAGGATTGGCAGTATATGGAGTATGAGATTCTTCATCTAAGATGCAATTTAGGAAGTTTTACAGGATTTGTCTTGAGATTTAGCCTGAGATTTGCCAACTTTTAGAAAGTTGGCAAATCTACTATTTCCGTTTCCCGGCCAATCAATCATTGGCATAAATGATATTCATCCGGTATTGTATTCTTTCCGTTTAGGTTCCGCAAATTGTGAGTTTGTGATTAAGAAAATAGTTAAGAAATAAAAAAAACGGTTATTTATGCTTATATTTATTGCACCTGACAGGCTTATTTAAACTGTCAACTATGAAAATGCCCAATATCACAAAAAAGGACTTAAGAAGTATCATCGTGTATATGATCTATATTTTCTTGTTCTATTGCTTTTGAATTATTTATGGGGCATTATTTTTAAAACGGATTTCTCTATGGATTGGCAAAGTATTGCAATAGTTTCAGTTATTTTGGCACCTGCAGCTCACTTCGGATTCAAAGAGTTCAAAGAAGCTAAGAAAATCGAAGATGACTTGAAGAAGTATTATGATTAGTTGTTATGCTAATTTATTGCGAATATTTTAGGCGGGTTCTTTAGTAACCACGCCCTTTAGTGCGGATAAAAAGAAGGCACCAATCATTCACTTTGTGTTGAAATCTCGTAGAGATTCATGCGCCTGAGGCGCTCCACTTTTGCTCACAAAAGTGCAACACAAAGCGTAGGGGAATAACTTCTTACAACCCCATGCTGAAGCATGGGGCTACTAAACGGGCTACACATAAAAATAGTGCCTCAAGGTGCTAGTCCATATTCCTTTATAAATCTATCCACTTCTTCCTGATACGTTTCCTTACGGTGATGTTCTTCCTGACGAGCTATATAATTTAATATCCGGGAAACTTCACTTAAGCCGATCGACATTCCATAATATCGACTACCCCATTGAAAATGAGTCTTAAATATCTTCTCCTTATTAATCCAGTATGAGCACTCGCCTTTGATACGTTGAAGTGCATCCGACATAGTTAGAGTAGGAGGAAGATCAATAAGGCAATGGATATGGTCAGCTACACCATTTATCGCCAGGACTCCGATATTTAATTCACGTGCATTTTCTTTTATGTGATTATATATCAGCTCTTTGGATTCTCCTTTTATAAAAGGATAACTATGTTTTGTCCGCCAGACGGCATGGATCAGATTCTTTGTATATGACATTTCTCATGTGTTTTGTCCTTCTGTAAAGATAGGAATATTTTGTTTATCTCCTCTTTTTTAGTAACCATACGCTTTAGCGTATGGGACAAAGGCAACACTACTCTGGAGCTTTGTGTTGGAATTCCGTAGGAATTCATGCGCCTGAGGCGCTCCACTTTTGCTCACAAAAGTGCAACACAAAGCGTAGGGGAATAACTTCTTACAACCCCATGCTGAAGCATGGGGCTACTAAACGGGCTACACATAAAAATAGTGCCTCAAGGTGCTAGTCCATATTCCTTTATAAATCTATCCACTTCTTCCTGATACGTTTCCTTACGGTGATGTTCTTCCTGACGAGCTATATAATTTAATATCCGGGAAACTCCACTTAAGCCGATTGACATTCCATAATATCTCCTGCCCCAATTAAATCTGGTTTTATATATCTTTTCCTTGTTTATCCAATAAGAGCTCTCTCCTTTTATCCGATTTAATGCGTCAGCCATACTTAAAGTAGCAGGTAAATGATAAGACAATGTACGTGATCAGCGACACCATTGATTGCTAATACTCCAATATTTAACCTACGAGCATTTTCTTTTATGTGATTATATATCAGCTCTTTGGATTCTCCTTTTATAAAGGGATAACTATGTTTTGTCCGCCAGACGGCATGGATCAGATTCTTTGTATATGACATTTCTCATGTGTTTTGTCCTTCTGTAAAGATAGGAATATTTTGTTTATCTCCTCTTTTTTAGTAACCATACGCTTTAGCGTATGGGACAAAGGCAACACTACTCTGGAGCTTTGTGTTGGAATTCCGTAGGAATTCATGCGCCTGAGGCGCTCCACTTTTGCTCACAAAAGTGCAACACAAAGCGTAAGAATAGCATTTTAACATACAAGCACTGAGAATTGCCGCTTGTTGCAGTTCATAATTGAAAACAAAAACACAAAATATGTAGTTTAATCAGAGTATAGCCAAATCATAAAAACAAGTTGGGAAGTAAAATAATTAAATCAGTCTTTGGCATCCTTTTGATTTGGAGCTTAACCACAGTTTCCATTATACACGCCCAGCAGGACGAACGACCTAAAATAGGTCTAACTCTCAGTGGTGGCGGAGCTAAAGGTCTGGCTCATATCGGCGTTCTGAAAGCTATCGATGACGCAGGACTACAAATCGATTATATTTCCGGGACTAGTATGGGAGCAATTATAGGTTCACTCTATGCTGTAGGTTATACAGGAGAGCAAATTGATAGTCTCGCACAAACATTTGACTGGGAACTGGTACTTTCCAATGACTTCTCTTTCCCTGTACTCTTTATGGAGGAAAAAGAGCAGTATAAGCGCTTCCCGGTCGAATTGCCACTCGTACACGGCAGAATCCAACCGGAGATAGGAATTATCAGAGGTCAAGAACTCGACCTTAAACTCTCAGAGCTATTTGCTCCTTTTTATAAAATCAATCATTTTAAAGATTTGCAGATTCCCTTTCAATGTGTTGCCACTGATTTACGTACAGGTGAGCTTGTTGTGCTTGATTCGGGGGATCTTGCTAAATCAGTAAGAGCAAGCATGGCTATTCCCACTGTATTTACCGATGTGCGCATTGATGGCAGACGATTGGTTGATGGCGGTCTCGTGCGTAACTACCCTGTCAGCAATGTCATCAATATGGGCGCTGATTACGTCATTGGAAGCGATGTGAGCCTGGGGCTTGCACAAGCCGACAAGTTAAGAAACCCAGTAGATGTAATTATGCAGATTGCCTTTTACAGATCTAATATAGGCTTAGAGTCTGAGATCTCTTTAACGGACTCTTATATCCATACCTCTTTTCAAAAGCACGGTATGGCTAGCTTTAGTAATAGCCATGAAATCATGAAGATAGGAGACCAGACAGGCGCCAGGTACTTTTCCCATTTTGTAAATCTAGCGGACAGTTTAAATCATATATACGGTGTACAAGTTCCTAAAAAGACCAAGAACATCTCACAGACCTCTTTTTTTATTAATAAAATTACTGTGCGAGGCCTTGAGAAAACAACCGCATCATTTTTTAGGCATATTATGGAATTTGAGCTGAATAAAGAATACACTGCTCCACAGATTTCCAAAGCTATACGCCGGGCCTACGGTTCAATGTATTACAACAGTATCACTTATGAGTTGCTTGAGAATGCTGGTGGCACAGAAATTATTTTCAATGTTGAAGAAAACAAGAGAACATACTTAAAACTTGGATTATTTTATGATGAGCTCAGAGGAATTAACATTCATGCAAATATTACGTCTAGAGACCTTTTAATAAGGAATTCCAGAAGTATGGTTTCTGCCTCAATAGGGGAAAGCATGCAGTTTAAAGCTCAACACTTTCAGTATCTTGGACGCAGTAAATCATTTGCTATAGTACCATCCTTTGGACTGGACAGACTCCATCTTATTTTCTACGACAGAAACTATGATCAGGATGGAGCCTATCGACAAGTGTACTACAGGTCTGCCCTGGATATTCAGACGAGTGCACATAAGGAACTCACTCTTGGGCTGGGAACCGCTTCTCAACAAATACGTTTCAAGCCTGTAGTAAGGGTTAAGGAAGAAACAGAAGGTAGTTTCACCAATTACAACAGCTACTTCTTTGTGAAAAAGAATACTATGAATAAGCCATTTTACCCTACGGAAGGAATAAGGGTACACGCGGAATTAGGCTTCATATATAATCAGAAACCTAATATCACCATACTAGAAGATGGCAATCCTATAGGGAATCTTGACAGGGATTTTGGTAATTTTGTTCGTTTACACATCGATGGTACTGCTCACGCTCCTCTTTGGGAAAAATTCAACGTATTCTCCGAGTTTCAGCTGGGAATAAACTTCACGCGTAAATTAAACACACCTAATAGTTTTTTTGTGGGAGGCATCAATGGAAATTTTCGCAATCAAATCAGATTTGCGGGGCTGAATGAAGCTAGCATTGTTACGCCAAGTGCAGCGGTATTACAGTTAGGCCTTCAGTATAGAGTATTTAACAATATGTATTTTATCGGACGAGCTAACGGTCTGTTCAAAGACTTTATACCGGTAAGGGAAGACCCGGCTAAGGCTGGTTTTATCAGTGGTTATTCACTTACTTTTGCGTATAATTCACCCATAGGCCCATTTGAGTTGAGTGCTATGTATTCACCGGAGAGCAATAAGTTATTGCCTTATGTACGCTTTGGGATAGCATTATAGAATAAAAGATTTGCCGATTTTTATAAATAAGAGATTTGCCAACTTTTGGAAAGTTGGCAAATCTAATAACATTACATATCCAGTCTTTAATTCACTATCTTTAGCGAATAACCTTTATGTTTCAACATTCTCGGTTCTAGTAGAAAGTTAAATTTTAATTCTTGTGCCATGAATTTTAGATTACTATTTCAACGCTACCTTTTACCTGTTCTTATTTGCACGACCATCGGGATTACAGCAATCCTTGCCCAGCCAAATCCTTTTATCACAGTATGGAAGACAGATAATCATAGTAGAATGACTGAAAAGAATCAATTTATCTTTCCCGCTTTCGGCGAATATGACTATTACTGGGAATCAGTTATTGATTCAAACATAAATGGCGAAGGAACAGCTACAGATGCATTATTACTCACTTTTCCTGATCCGGGCACTTATCGTTTAACGGTTTATCCTACCGGCTCCACTCCATTCCATAGGATTGCCTTTTTAGACGGAGAAAATTTTTATGATCCTTATAAAATCATAAGGATTGAACAATGGGGCGATATTCAATGGAGCAGCTTTTACTATGCTTTATTCAGATGTAGGTATATAACTATTACTGCCACGGATATTCCTGACTTAAGTAGAGTAACAAATATGGCACTTGCATTTGCCTCCAATGATAGCCTCGCAGAAATACCTAATTTAAATCAATGGGACATGAGCAATGTTACTAATATGCATTATATGTTTAAATCTGCGGGTGAATTCAACTCGGATATCAGTAACTGGGATGTAAGCAATGTAACAGACATGTCAGGTATGTTTATTCATGCCAAAAATTTCAATCAAGACATTTGTCGCTGGGATGTGAGCAACGTAACAAATATGTCAAACATGTTTCAAGATGCACGGAGATTTAACCAAGAAATTGGGAACTGGGATGTGCGACAGGTTAAAGATATGACTAATATGTTTACACGAGCTGAGATATTCAACGGTGACATCGGCGCTTGGCAACTCAATTCCTTAGAAAAAATGAAAGGGATGTTTCATGGAGCTCGTAAATTTAACCAAGACATCAGCAACTGGGACGTGAGCAAAGTAAGATCAATGAGAGATTTGTTTAATAAAGCTAGTTCCTTCAATCAGGATATTAGCAGCTGGGATGTAAGTAATGTTAGCTATATGGACTTTATGTTTGCCGGCGCAACAAGTTTCAATCAAGATATTGGGAACTGGGATATCAGCAATGTCTTTGCCGTGATTGAGATGTTCAGCGGCGCTACTGCATTTAATCAGGATATCGGTGATTGGGATGTCAGTTTAATAAATCATATGGACAAGATGTTTTATAATGCTACCAGCTTTAATCAGGATCTGAGCAAGTGGAGACTCCATAGTATCAATCACATGAATTTCTTCTTTGACAACAGTGGAATGGATTGCATGAATTACAGCAATACACTCATTGGCTGGGCACAAGATGCTTTGACGAAAAAAGATATACGTCTTGGCGCAAAAAATATGTTCTATAGTGTAGATGGGAAAAAAGCAAGAAAATATCTGAAAGATAAATTCAATTGGACGATTACAGGGGACTTTCTGAGTATTTGTTCTATAACATCAATAAAAAATGACTATCTGTTGTCCAACATAAAAACCTATCCCAATCCTATAAAGGATTTCATCACACTTGAAGGACTTTCCGGCGTGAATACAATCTGCTTAATCGATATATCCGGTAAAGTTCTCATAGAATATACATCGACCTCCAGTTCTGGAACAATTGACTTAAATGACATCCATCCGGGATTGTATTTCCTCCGTATAGCTTCCGCAAATGGGAAGGTGATTACTAAGAAAGTGATTAAGGAATAAAAAACACGATTATGTATGCTTATTTTTACTAAACCCAACAGACTTATTTAAACCGTCAACTATGAAAAAGCTTAAAATCACAAAGAAGGATGTAAGAAGTATGCGCCGATTGATGATTGTGATGAAGGCGAAACTTGTACTGGGTGTCATTTTCGTAAAATGATGGAAGGAATAAATTCTAATGGTGACACTAAACTTATATGTTTCGCCATGGGCCTTTATGTGAATCAGCAGTTATCTTAAGTGCTTCTGTTCATTGCTTGTGGCGACATGGTCAAATTTAAAAATTTAATTATTTATGAAAGTTCGTACTATATTTTTGGGAGCGTTATTCTTCCTTTCTATCGCTTTTTTCATGAGCTTTTACTCTTTTTATAGAGCGTTTGATTTACCACAAATAGAGAGTTCGGATTTAATATTATTTCGATATTCAATTGTTCCTTACTCAATATCTTTAATATTGCTGGTATGGGGAGTTGTAAAATATTTTTCATCCCTAGATTCAAAAGCAAAGAGTAATTCTTGATAGAGATGGGGATGATTTCAAAAAACAACCTTCTCTTTATGAAATTATTTTTAAGCAGATAAACTAATTACCAGATTTGCCAACTTTTGGAAAGTTGGCAAATCTAGTTGCAATTGCTGCACATTCCGCAGCGCACTATAATTTATCGACAAAATGCCATGTCCCAATATTTAATTCTGAATCACAGGCCATAAAACGCCCGATTCAGAATTTTATTCTGATACTCAGACTCGCAACGCAGCTTGCACATTGTAACAAATCCCGTTTTAAGTTATTTATTTCAAAATAGTTCAAATTTTTCCTTATATTTATTTGGTAATGTGTGTGTGTGTGTGTGTGTAGATTTACCCTTGTAGAATCCGGAAAACTACGGCAGACATTCCGAACACTGCTTGAACACAAAGTAGGAGTTATTTAAAATTTTAGTCATGAAAAAGTTATTACCATTAATTAGCATTTTCCTTTTTTCTTTAATTGGCCTAAATACCCTAAATGCATTCAACTTAAACAATGATAAACCAATGGATGAGGTATTAGCTAAAGTAAAACAAGGAAACAAGATTGGCGAAAACAGTTTGGAAGTTAATATTGGAATTTTCAAGTTAAAAATAGTTAGAGTTGCTTGTGACAACATGGAAAACAGGATATGTTATGAAAAGAAAGGTGAAGAGACTGGTAAATCTGCAATGGTTACCACAGAAGACTCAATCTATTCTGGCATTATGTATTCCGCTGACGTGATTAATGAATATGATAATTACACAATAACTGATTTCAAATTTTACGCCGATGGCTTTTATCATTCATCATTACAATAAAGTAATTAAG
The DNA here is from genome assembly GCA_964423575.1 of uncultured Saprospiraceae bacterium. GTDB lineage: Bacteria > Bacteroidota > Bacteroidia > Chitinophagales > Saprospiraceae > CAYRFF01. The sequence continues at coordinate 16,059 of CAYRFF010000017.1, forward strand.
GCACTCATGATGGTCGCTGTCATTATGAGTGCCCTTTCTGCACCTAAAACACAAAATTTAATAATTGAGCCATCTATTGGCGAGTGTATTATGTGTTCAGATATTCCTCTGAAGTCATATTCTTACCTACAAGCTAATTACTTTGGCGACACCTTTATCAAAGGCCCTGACGATGATAAAGAAATTAATGAAATGATTCTTCGCAATTATTTTAGTGATGAATTATTTGAAAACATCAATATAATCAACCATATTCCTGTAAATGACAAAGATGGATCGAATAGTAGGTCAAGACTATGGATTTATGATAACAACAAGGAAGAATACCACTCTAAAATTTTGACATATTTCTTCAATAATAAAGACTCTCTTTTAGAAGAATTAAATCAAGAATATTTAACGTCCCAACTTAATATAGTTCAATCAATATCAATTGAAGATAAACGATATACTATTTTTTTCAATGAGCTGATTTATCAGGACAGTCTGAATTTAATTTTCTATAATCCATCTCACTATCTACCATACAATATATGGTCGTACAATATACCTGATGAAAACATACAACGATTCTCAAATATTACTGAAAGCACATATCACGCTATTGCAAAGAAACTAGAGCTTTCAATTAGTAACATAAACTATACGAAGCTTTCAAGATTATGTAAAAAGGAACGGACACAAATAATCGAAATTAAAAATGCTATTTACGACCCACACAAACACAGTTTCTTTTGTTTTGGGAATTTCAATTTTTCATATAATGACAGTGATGATCTAATTTATTTCCCGGTTATATTTTCAATAGACATGAATCTACAACTACAAACAAATACCATAGTTGGATTTGAAAGATTAGGTCATCAAAATTTTTATGCTATAAGCAACAGAGGATTATCTGGAAGTCAATTTATTCTACAGGACTCTATTATCCATATTAAAATATATAATCCTGACTTTTTGCCGGATTATATAGAAGATGAAAATTTACTAAAAGATACAAGCTTATTCACATCAGCCCAGTTCAAAATATCTGATGATTGTGGAATGTGTTTCTCCTCGTTTGACAAGGCAGAGCTTCTAGATACAGCTATTAAAGCAAAACAGTACTACTTTAACAATTGGAGTGAATATTTAACCATAAATGACTCTGTTTATTTAATCTACTACTCCTTTCCATCACTTTTACAAAATATAAGTTCAGGAAAAACGATTTCTCTTCCTGCAACTCATTTAGGTGATTTGGTCTATTCTTTTTCTTTCAACAGCTCTCTTTTTAGGATATTCAAAAACCATGATGAGTATATTCTTATAGTAAATTCAATCTCAAAGGCTGACTCAATAAATTCCAGTTATTCTTTGGGCGACATACCCAACCCTTCGTTTTTATTCTTACACGACAAACTAACTATTACCTCATTTCTGAAGAGAAAAAAAGTAGAAAGACGGATAATTCATTTCAAATAAACATTAATCTTATTTAACCATTCTGAACCAAAATCACCGAAAGTACATTATTTTTTATCATAATTTAGTGCTTAGTACGCAATAAGTAGGATTTGGCAACTTTTAGAAGGCGGGCAAGCTTGCCGTTAAAACCCCCATAACCGGTCATAAAAAGACTCATTCCCGCATTCCGTAACAATCTTTTAAACCGACATCAAGATTCAACATTTCATTCTGCGCCACCTCCTAAATCACGCTGAATTCATAAATTTATTCTGTCATAAGCTGCCTCTCACATTTTAGGTATAGTATTTTAACTAATTTTTAATCAATTATTTCTAATAAATTAAATATTTTTCTTATTTTCATTTGGTAATGTGTGTGTGTGTGTGTAGATTTACCATTGTAGAATCCGGAAAACTACGGCAGACATTCCGAATACTGCTTGAACACAAAGTAGGAATTATTAAAAAATTATTATTATGAGGCAAGCTACAAGCTTAATAATAGCATTATTCTGCCTAATTTCAATTGGAAATATTACAATGGGAGCTACAGTATGTCATTGTGGCACTTTTGGAAGCGGCACTTATGAATATACCGTAACTGGAGAGAATTGTTGTAAAGATCAAGCACTTTCTGATGGAATCCATAGAGTTTATGAAATGACAGATAACGGTGTGTGGGTTCAAACAGGAGAAAGAAAAATTCCTGGAAGTGACGCTCAACTAAAATGTTGTAAGCGATTTGGCAGTGGCAGCAATTAAATACCATCTTAACAATCAGAATTTATTATTTTACAAAACTGTATCTCATGAAAAAACAAATAAATCTTTTATTATTCGCTTGCAGTATTCTTATTTTTTTAGCTTGTGGAGAGATAGCTTCAAGCGATGTAATCAGCGACTATAACGAATTTGAAGAAAGCATACAGGCGGACGTTCAGAAAATGCCTGCTGAGATAGTTCCTTCAGGCAACTGGATTAGAGAAGCAGCTATATCTCAAGAAATCAGTTGGCAAGAGGTTGACAACTGGTGTGATGTAGAATTATCTAATTTTAAGGACGAGTCTTATTTCAACGACTTGAAAGCAATGATTATCCAGACACTGGTAAAGAAACCAGGATTTGCTGAGGAGGTAAATATAGAGAAATTAAAATACTACGCTCAGCTTGAAACTGAAATGAATACCCCGGGAGGATTGGAAAGAGCAGCAGATCTCTTCAGGATATTGGAACACCGTGGTGAAAGCCAATTGGCCACTCAGCTGGCAGCAGAGAAGTTATCAACTATTGAAAATAATTACAACTTTGTCAGTAAAACCAAGGAAGAGTATATCGAGGAATGGAGAGCTTCTTATGATGATTTAAAGGCACTTGCGCAAAATCTAAATTAATCAAAACCAGATTTGCCAACTTTTAGAAAGTTGGCAAATCTGGTTTCAATTAACAACCCTTATTTACTTATAAGTCACTATCCTACCCCAGATATCATTGGTTCCCCAGATACCTTGACGGGTTGCTTCCAGTTGTACAAGCTGACTGTGGTCAACAAAGAGGTTCACCTCAGGACCATAGTTCTTGATATACCACTTGAAAACTTGTGGATCAGCTGCTTCAAACATCACTTTCTCCAATCCCAGCTCTCTGATAAACTTAGCAGGAACATCGATTTTCCATGGATTGGCATTTTCGGTAACGCCCTCAGATTCCATCATAATCAGGAAAGCACCGGCATCTATAAACTGCTTAGCTTGCTGAATCGCATAGTTCACATCCTGAATTCCTTCTTCTTCATATTCTGCAATTGTACCATCACCACCTGCTCCAAACTGCACACCGATTTCCGGCTTAGCTTTCAAGCCTGCTTTCTGTACGTCTTCGATAACGCGTTGCCAGTCTGAAGTAGGAATTGAAATAAACCCTGTGGATATTTCAATAATATCAAAGCCCAATTCTTTCACATCGCGGATGTATTTCTGCACCGCATCACGTCCTTGCGTCAACACATACTCCATAAACCCTCCGGTAGAAATTTCCACACCATAGCTATGGGCAAGATCATTGATTTCTCTGATTTTCTCCGGATTCATCATAGTAAATGACCCACCGGCATATTTGATGCTATCCACGTAGTTCCCGCTCAATTCAAGCAGGTCCTTGAAGTAGGTCATCCCAAAATTGGAGTAATATGCCGCACGGATTTCTGTCAATCCGATTGAACGTGGTTTCTCCTGTCTTTCGTTACGTCTTAACCAGTCAAATGCAACCGGATTCGTAATGAAATTCTTTTCTCCTTTTAATACTTTTAAATCTTTCATGTCTTTTAATTTTGAGTGATTAAATGTTCCATTTCTACACTTATTCCGTTTAAGACTTTCGTCAAATCTCTCACAGAATGCATTTCCATATTCTGTACTATTTCAATAATTCTATTCAGCGTCTTATCATTTGCGTAAGCTGATGACAAGGCTTTAAACTTATTGATAACCATTTCCCAGGAAGCCGGTCTGCTTACAAATCCTTCGTAATCAGTCTTCTCGATATAATATTCACGGCCATCTTTCATACGTATCGTAATATCGCAAGCCATTTCCTGTGGGAACCGATCGGAATATTCCGCTTTCTCGTGCACGTCAACTTTCTGCAAAAGCGTCTGAATATCGTCTCGCATGATGCGCTCAGGCAGATACTGCTCCGGCATCACATTTCCATCGATGAGCATCGCGGACATCATGTAAGGCAAGCTGTGATCAGCCTCTTCCTTAGTGCGGATATTCTTCTTCCCACCTTCTTCACCGCCACCGATAATATTGTATGCGACGTCAAAGGTGTTCAGGATAATACGCTCGACATCTGCAGGATTGATATCGTATTTTTCACGCAACTCCTGTATGCCTTCCAAGGTTGTCTGAGAGTGAATCTCAGCATTGTACTTCTTAATAATCGTCTGTCTTACACTCTCCAGGTCTTCTTTACTCCAGTCAAGCTCAAATGGCCCGGCAATAGACTCTTTAAAACCTTTATTTCCCTCAAATACTTCTTCCGGACCGGTTATTCCGTTCTTAGCGAGGAATGCTGAATGCGTTGATGTCCAGCTGGTTGAAGGAAAAGCCAGTCCTTTCCAATGCGATAAATTTCCAGTACGAGTTACGCGCAGTGCGTTATAAGCAGTTGCGGCAATCGCGATGGCATTGGCAGTTTTATCTTCATCGAGTCCCAGTGCGTAAGCCGCTCCGGCTGCTGCCGCAAAGGCACCTTGCACCGTATGATCAAATCCCTTGTCTCGTACCGGTGCTTCATCATCCAGACGGCACTGTACCTGATAGGCAATTGCAAGTGCTGTAAGGAAATCTTCCCCATCGATATCGGCGTATTCACCTGCTGCCATCACTGCACCGATATTATCAGAGGGATGACTGGTTTCATTCTTGGCAAGATAGCTGTCATTGTAATCGAGATATCTTACCAATGCCGAATTGTAAAATGCTGCACGATCCGGTGCTGTTTTCAGGCCACCGATAAGTGAAGTCAATGGATTTCCACCGAATTCTTCAATTTGTGCTTTTATCATTTTGATTGGCTCACCTTCCAATGCTCCGATTGCTGTTCCCAGAGAATCGAGCAGTCGCTTTTTAAGTTCCGTAACTGCTTCCTTGGACAGGTCGTTGAACTTTCGACTCTGGACAAATTTTGCCAATTTCTGTACTTCTGTCATAGCTACTTAATTTTATATTAGTAAATCAATTTCTTTACTACTATAAGGCGCGGAAGGGCTATTCCGTTCCGAAATATCGCGGACAAAAAGCGATAGGAGATATGGGAAGAAGGAATAAGTGTATCAGGAAACAGGAGTCAGTATGGTAGAAATAAAGAATCGAGAGATTTTGTGATGAATAATCTAGTGATATTCATCTTTATCGGATAAATCCACAAATTTTCCCTTCGTAATAAAATCTATGGAAATTTGCGCTGCGTAGTAAAGTGAGAGCGTTTTTCGTAGAACGAATTCATGAATTCGTTCTACAGTGTTAAAATTTACTATTTAATTCGCGATTGTTTCATGGGTTTATAGTGACGCTAGGAAATCTGAGGGCGTCATGATTGATATAACTCTGGTCTTATTCCTTTTTCAAATATTTCTTAGCTAAACTTTTAGTAAGTTCCTTTTTATAATCAAAGTTCTCCGGAAGTTCAAATGCTCCACCTAATTTTTCCAATTTTGAAGGCTTTTTACCTTTTGGCACTTTACTCATTTTATTTAAAAATTTTAATTGATATCCATCTTCGCCTACATTATGAAAAACAAGCTATTTATAGAGAAAAGTTCCCCGCTCTATAATTTAAAAGGAATATGTCGTCAAAAATCAGGAAATATATCTAGTAGAACGAATTCATTCTAACCACCCCACCAAGCAAGCTTGGCACCCCTCCATTGGAGGGGAATTTTCTCTTTTCTACAATCCAGAAATAAAATTCCCCTTCGTCGAAGGGGTGGTTTGCGAAGCAAAGCGGGGTAGTTTGCGCGCGAAAAGATTTAATAAAGACCTGAAAAATCACACAACAACGCTATTCATCAATAAATAAATCTGTGGAAATTTGCGCTGCGTAGCATTGACGGTATCCGCGTTCTATTAAATTGATTATTTCTGATAACCTTATTACTATATTATCATACGTTTATTTATATCTTTATTCTAATAGGCGTTAATCAATGCAAATATCTTTATTATGAAAAAGCTTAACAGAGGCACTTTCATTTTAGTGGGCTCTTTGCCCCTTATAATCTATTTATTCGTTGGGAGTTCTTTAATCGATTATTCAGTAGTCTTGTATTACACAATACTAATATTACTCTTAATTAATTTTATTATAACCTCTTATAAAGCACACCAAATTAAAAGATTTTCCGAAAGTGAGCGCCTCATGATTGGTGCATATCTTTTCGTAATCATTCTCATCATTATTTATGGAATGTTTATGTAGAATTCGTTCTACTCTAGTCCGGCAAGCCCGCCAATATCTCTTTCTTCAAGACCTTGGTTATGCGGTTTTTCTCAAAGCCACGTGGTGTCACAAGCACAAGTTTTCTGCGGATAGTCGGATCCACAAGCGGACGCACCATTTTTATCCGCCTATCGCCCATATAAATGGTGGAAATACGTGGTAGCAGAGTAATTCCACCACTCCTATCGATAATCTTACGAATGGTTTCCAGAGAACCGGACTGAAAATGCAGATTACTGATTTCACCATTCAGTATATCTTCCTTTTCAAAGGACGGATGCTGAAAATAATCGTGTAAATCTTCGTGCAGAATAAGGTCATCAGCAGGAATGTCAGACCAGGAAATTTCTTCCTGTTTTGCAAGCGGATGTTCTAAGCCGATATAAACCACAAATTCTTCTTCAAACAGGACTTCTTCATAAAATCCTTCTTCGTAAAAAGGTTGAATCGCTATCACGCCATCCAGTTCTTCCCGTCTGAGATGATTGGCCATATCGCTAGCCCCCATCTCCACAATTTCCATACTGAGATTAGGATATTTTTTGGAAAGCGAACGGACAAAGAGCGGCAATAGATACGGTGCAATCATCGGCAAGACTCCCAGTTTGAAATTGCCACGAGGTAGATTATCTTTCTTTTTTGCGATATCGATAAAATGCCGTTCTTCTTCCAGAATAATCTTGGCTCGTGCGATGAGATCCTCCCCTTTCATCGTCGGGCTGACCGGAAGACGTGACCTATCAAATATCATCACTCCAAATTCCCGCTCCAGTCTCTGAATTTCCTTGCTGATTGTGGACTGCGAGACATGACACTCCTTCGCCGCTTGCGCAAAGCTCCTGTTTTTATCCACTGCAACGATATATCTGAGCTGGTTGAAATTCATAGAGATGTGTTTATATAGATAACGATAATTGAGCGAGGAGGTTGTAGGTATAGAGTACTAGAATTGTCAACTTTAAGGAGCCAGATTTGCCAACTTTTGAAAAGTTGGCAAATCTTTGTTATTCCACATTAAATGCAGCCCTCATCAGTTTCTGTTCACTTCTGGCAATACCGATTTTGTCAGCTATTCCTTCCCACTTTCCTACTGCAAGTTGAACTTCATTGATTATTTTATCCATCTGCTGATTATTCAGTCGGAAATATTCTCTAACGCTTTTTGACAAATCAACACTCAAAGCATTACTTACTGTATCAATATTAAGAGATAAGCCTTGCCTATTTATAGATGGATTTATATCATAAGCCGGAGATAAAACCCAACCTTCCTTTGTCAATAAAAAACCATGATTCCTTAAATGATCATCGGTATTAGAAATAAAAATAGAAAAGATTATTCTTCGCCACAGTTGCTGAAGGTCTTCTTCAATTGATACACCTCGCATTATTATGAATTCAGCGATATCCAGATAACTCGCTGCTTCATGACGTAATGTATATTCGGTATTCCCGGTCATAGTCATCGCAGATGCAAAATGTATCCGTTGTGCCATGTTCCTATCAAACCGTTTTGTCAAAAATGTATGATGTTTACCGGAAACTTTGATAATCTTAGATGGCATCATATTTATACCGGCTACAATTGCAAGTTCATAAGCGAGATACTCCCAGGCAGCTTTATCTACATTATCGTCGATTGATGGGAATTTAGCTATCCATAAGTTACCTTCTTCATCTATCAAATTAGCTTTAGGTCTAGCACCCCCCAAAGATGTTCCTGGCGCAATGAGTATCTCTAGCCATTTACTCATTTTATCCATGCTTAGTCCTTTTTCATATTCTCTGACAGCATGCTGTAATTCTTTTAATGAAGATAATGGCGGTATAGACTTATCTATATCGTCATCCAGAAATGGCCCGTCAGGATCAGTTTTAAAACGCAGCCCACCCATACGGCTCTTATCATAAACTCCTAGCAAATAATCAATCTCATTCAGCGTGCGACTCTTTTCATTATTAGTTAAAGCATTTTGAGCTTCTCTTCGTTTCAGGAGAGTTCGCCCCCATCTATCCGGCATACTGTCCAGAAATACTCCGAAATTATCCTTATTTCTCGGATATTGCACACCAGAATAGAATCCTATATCCGGATCCAGAATGAAATCATATCCACTGGACAGCCATTTATCATCATATTTAAAGCTAAATACTCTTCTACCTCTTGTCAATTGTCCGACTAGTGTGCCCATTAAAATAGGTACTTCCATCTCGTCCCAATGTGCATACACATATATCTCCTGCTTTTCCATATCACAACAATTCTATATCCTGCAATTTTCTCCCCAATTCATCCTTTGCAGCCAATAAAGTGATGTCATTCTGGAGTCCTAGGACGTGTAACACATTAAAATAAAATCCCATTGCCACATTGGGACTTCCTTTTTCTATCTGATAAAGGGTTGAACGAGATATCCCCGCCCTTTCCGCCACTTCAATTGTCGTCAATTTCCGCCGCTTTCTGGCGAGCTTAATATTCTCTCCCATTTCTTCCATTAATTTGAAGTATTTAGGGAAGATGACTGGTTTACGTTTTTTCATTTATGTATGTTATTTTACACATAATATTATTTATTGTTGTTATTAACAAACATATCATGCATTTAGTTCCATGAAATGTATATCGATAATGAGAAGTGCAAGAATATTTCTGCACCGAAAAAGATTTGCCAACTTTTAGAAAGTTGGCAAATCTTGTATAATATCTGCAGACCAAGTTGAAATAGTAGTAATCCCTATAATTATCTATCCCAACGCCAGATATCCTTATTCTATTCTGAAACAGTAACAAAAAAACACCACAATCAAAATTTTATTTTGACAAATAAACACTAATTCTCTACATACATAGAAATACATTCACATTTCAACTAATTATTTCAAATTATTTAAATTTTCCTCTTCATTTTATTTGGTAATGTGTGTGTGTATGTGTGTGTGTGTGTGTGTGTGTGTGTGTGTGTGTGTGTGTAGATTTACCAGTGTAGAATCCGGAATACTACGGCAGACATTCCGAACACTGCTTGAACAAAAAGTAGGGATTATTTAAAAGTTTATTATAGTTATGAAAAAATTAACTTATATATTATTGTACGCAGGATTATTTGGACTTCTTTCATTTATCTCATGTAATAAAAATAGTGATTTTGAAAAAGAAGTAACTTTAGAAAATCCGACCACTATGAGATCAAACCTTGACACATACTATTTCGTTAATTCGGATATAGAAGTAGGTGACTTTGACGGAGATGAATTAATCCTGCGAACAAATCTTATTGGAAAAACGATTTATTTAGATAATAATTTAGAGCTTGAAATAACAAATATTGGTTCGATAAACACATCAGCTCCTAATCCAAAATATTTAAATTTGCACGCAAATTCAATTAATGATATCAACACTCAAGGATATAGTTATAATATTGCAGTATCAATTACGGACATTCCGAATTTCTTACCGACAAATGGTGGCAAAACTCACACATGCACATCAAATGGTCACTGTAGCCAGTGTGATTTCAAACTTGACAGTAGGAATTGTATAATTGGGTGTAAATGTAAAAGTGGATGGGGAGGAGGTTGCATTCATTCTGTTACTAAAACAGAGACGTGTTGTAATGAACCGACAGATGATTTATTAACTTTAAGTATTATAAATTATTTTTAGCATTCTCAACAGATGAATAATAATACAAGGTGTTCTTTTGGGCACCTTGTATTATCATTTATCTTTACTTCTAAATAATTCTTACAATGTGTCACTTCAGATTCTTTCAGCTATGTTGCATTTTGTCTTTTTTGGCTATTTCATGTCAATCAAATGAGACCAATTTATTGGATGAAGTAATTGAAAAATATCAACAGGGACAAAGCCTATCATACGACATCGAATACATTCATAAATCATTCTCTTACGAAGAATATGATACCACTTATACTCGAGTATTATTAAAGAAAGAACCTAGCGACAGCTTATTTGGAGGCAAAATATTATTAACAACCGATACAGATCTTGATTCAGTCATTGTTTCTCATACTGTTTATTATGACTTACAGGATGAATATTATATAAATGACTATGAAAGGAGAATATTCATGCGTAAATCTCCAAAGGCGTCTGAAACACTTATTAACGGCAACGTTCTAGGAGACGTAAAGAATGTTTTATTTTTCGAGACTAATCGACTATCAGAAGCAATTAAGGATAAAAGCAATGAGGTAAAGATTAAAGATTTAGAGAAATTTGTTCAAGCTGAAATACAACTTCCGGATAATGGAGACTTTCAAGATATATTCCTGAATATTTCCATTAATAAATCAAGCAAAACAATAGATACCATTTCACACAGAGTAACTTTCAAGAATTTATTGCAATATAGTAGAAAAGTTCTCTCAAATGTCATTTTTGACAATGTAAGTGATGAAACATTTGATAATGAAGTACACGATTATTTCAAGGAATTTAAACTTGAAGAAATAGAAATAAATAAAGAAGAAGAACTTTCAACTCCATTACTCGCAGAAGGTAAAACTGCCCCTGACATCATCGGATTTATGTTTCCTGACTATAGTTCAGAAAACAAAATCAACTTTAATCGTCTGACAATTCTCGACTTCTGGTATTCATCTTGCTACCCTTGCATTAAAGCAGTCCCGGAGCTTAATAAACTTAAAGAAAAGTATTCAGATAAGATTCAGATAATCGGAGTAAACCCCATTGATACAGGAAAGAATTCAAAGCATAAAATCGAGAAATTTATTGGGCATACCCCTATTGACTACTCTATTTTAGTAACAGACTCCATCCCTCCTGAATATAATATCAGAGCGTATCCCACCATATACATAATTGATAATAACAAAAGGGTCAGGTATTCAGCAGAGGGTTATTCAGAAAACTTTTATACTACTCTTGACAGTCTGCTTACTGAACTTATCCAGTAGCGCCTTTATACACAACCTACCATCGTTGTGTTGGAATCTCGCAGAGATTCATGTGCCTGAGGCACACCACTTTTGCCAGCAAAAGTGCAACACAAGCGTGGGGAGGCATCGCATTCAGAACCCCACGCTACCCTTCGACCAGGCTCAGGAACCGAAGCATGGGGCTACTAAAGATGATTCAAACAGCAAAAGTGCAACTCAATGTATGGGGAGTTATATCACTTAAAGCCGCACCCTACATATCGTGGGGCCTCAATGACCAAAGGATGTAGCTACTAAAATTGATTATATTGTAGTAAATCAGATAATTAACCATCTCTACCCGACCAGCAAATCTACAACCTAGTAATTCCCTAATAATTAAAACAGTATCTTCGCATTCAACAAGAAAGAGGATATTATGAATATAAACTGGATACTACTCATTTTAGGGGGAGTTTTTGAGACGGGCTTTGCTGTCAGTCTTGGAAAAGCTCAGGAAAGCACCGGAACTACTTTTTGGCTTTGGATATTATCCTTTGTAATTAATGTCTCTATCAGTATGTTTCTTCTGTTTAAAGCCATGGGCGGAGAAAATGCTATCCCCGTAGGCACAGCTTATGCAGTCTGGGGTGCTATAGGCGCAATAGGAACTGTGATTCTAGGAATTATTTTGTTTAAAGAGCCCGTAAGCTTCTGGCGTATACTTTTCCTTACTACCTTAATCGCTTCTGTAGTCGGACTGCAGATTGTCAGTCAGAAAGGATAGAAATGATTATAATTTAATTTTACTCCTTATCGCTGTATATAATGCTTAAGAAGTTCCTCAAGAAAAAGGATGTCGAAATATCTGCAAAGCGGTATTTTGTCGATGCAATGAGCGCAATGGCCTATGCCTTATTTGCTACACTTCTGGTCGGGACAATTTTAAAAACCATCGGGGAGGAATTTGGGATTTCTTTCTTAAATGAAACCGTATGGCCCGTCGCCAATCTCGCTACAGGACCTGCGATTGCACTGGCTATCGCATATAGCTTACGCGCTCCCCAACTTGTTTTATTTTCGTCGGCAGTAGTGGGTATTGCTGCCTATCAACTGGGAGGACCTCTAGGGGTATTTTTGACCGCTATAATAGCCGCAGAAGCAGGGAAGATGATTTCCGGAGAAACGCGGATTGACATTATAGTTACTCCCATTGTCACAGTGCTCATAGGTGTTCTGATTGCTCAGTGGACCGGGCCTTCTGTGCATAAGTTAATGCAAGGCATAGGAAGTCTTATTGTTTTAAGCACAGAAAGCAATCCACTGGTGATGGGGCTGGTAATTTCAGTAGTCGTGGGCATGGCTCTTACTTTACCTATCTCCTCAGCAGCACTCTGTTTAATGCTGGAATTAAATGGATTGGCGGCAGGAGCTGCAACAGTCGGATGCTGTGCTCAGATGATAGGTTTTGCTACTATAAGTTACAAAGAAAACGGAATTCAAGGTTTTCTCGCTCAAGGGCTGGGTACTAGTATGCTTCAAATGCCCAATATTTATAAAAACTGGAAAATATGGATACCGCCTACCCTGGCCGCAGCTATTCTGGGGCCTCTTGCTACAATGCTATTTTCCATGGAGAATTCGGCTTTGGAATCAGGTATGGGAACCAGTGGCCTGGTAGGACAAATCGGCACCTGGAATGCAATGAAAGCAAGCTTTTCCACCTCCAAAATCCTCACATCTATCGCTATACTACATTTTGTACTACCCGCAGCCCTTTCCTATCTGTTCTATGCTGTCTTGAAAAAGAAGCAATGGATTAAGGACGGAGATTTAAAGCTGGTAAAGTAACTTCCGATTTGCAATCTTTAGGAAAGTTGGCAAATCTGACACCTTACCCAGTAAATCAGACAACAATTTTCTGTTACCTTAAAAACAAGTCACCCATTTTCTTGTTCCTTTCCTACAATAACAAAAGAAATCAATTATGCAGATAGATATATGGTCCGATGTACGGTGCCCGTTTTGCTTTATTGCAAAGAAGAAATTTGAAGCAGCAATGGCGCAGTTTGAGCATGCAGATAAAATCAATGTTGTATGGCACAGTTATGAACTTGATCCTACTCTCGTGGTCCATAAGGAAATTGATTATGTCAATCATTTTTCTGAGACGAAGGGAGTGAGTAAGGAAGAGGCACTGGGAATGTTTGGTCACGTAATTTCTATGGGAAAAGATGTAGGCATTGACTTCAATCTGGAAACGGCCATCGTCGCCAATTCTTTTAATGCACATCGACTTACGCACCTGGCTAAAGAAGAGGGCAAAGAAAGCGAAATGGTCTCTGCAATGTTTGAGGCACATTTCCTCAAAGGTGAAAATATCGACGATAATGCTACTTTGCTGAAAATAGCTGATCGCGTAGGATTGGATAATTCAAGAGCACAAGAAGTAATTGATTCCGATGAATTTTCAGATGATGTGCGATATGAAGAAAGGCAGGCCTCAGAAATAGGTATTCGGGGAGTTCCGTTTTTCATTCTGGATGAGAAGTATTCTATCTCCGGTGCACAACCGACAGCTACTTTCCTGAGAGCACTGAAATTGAGTTACGGGGAATTTGTGGAGGAGCAGGAAGGAGAATAATTTTAATGGAACGCGGATAACGCACCCCATCCCCAGCCCTTCCCCACTCCGTGGAGAAGGGAGCTGCATTCTATATAGAATACAGCAGTACCGCAATACATCACGGATTAACTCGCGATAATCTGCGTTGCTTGTAAAGCATCCTTGCAAATCAGCGTTCCATAGATTTCTTTGGGATATATTTCTAAAATCCAATGAATACTTTTCTGTTCTACCGAAATAACGCAGCCATTCTCTCCAAATGCTTTGGCAGCATAACATGAGGTATTTTCGTTTTAAAAGTGGAAATTACTATATTTGATTGACAGTCCGGAAATGCAACAGCTACTACTCCGGAGGCAAGCCAATTAAACAATATAAATTCAGATTGTCATGCAAAAAATTAAACTCTTAAGCTTTACGGGAATTCTCTCTTTTTTCCTCACTTTTTCAATAAATCTCCATGCACACACCATTGTATGCACAGATGAGTATCAGGAAAACTGCGTTCAGTTTATCCTTTTAAGCAAGGACAACGGCGCAAGCTGGCATTCAGTTTCACCTGCGGATATGCACGTTCTCGAGAATAACTTTTACAATGAGGATGAAGATATTAAAAGGCGGGATGCACTTGACAAAGACTTTGACTTTATAAATAAGCAGATCCCCGTAGAAGGTATCGAATGGGAAGAGACGCGTCATGACGGAAGTACTGCATTAAGAAAAGCTGAAATAATTAAAGGGCATGTTTATTTAGACGGGAAAGCCGTTGCTTTCTTCGATTCAAAAATCCGTAAAATCGCGGTAAAACTCCCGGGCCTTACACACATCGTTGTACTGAAAAATGACCGGACCGAAGCACAGGATAAAATTGGACACATGGCTGCTGCCATAGCAGGTATCGATAAACTTCAGCTGGATATTTCCAGCGATGAAGTCATATCAAATAATGCTCTTGAAATTAAATCTAATTTTGAGATGGAAAGCATTGAGATATTTGACGAAAGTGGGAAGTCAATCCTGAAAAAGAAAGACATCAACAGTCCGGAACTGGACTTAATCATAGATGACAGATTTCATAAAGGGAATTATATTATAAAGGCAAAAGAACGCGGTACCGAAAATTACAGATTGAGAGAGTTTATCGTAAATTAGACATAAGTCGGTCCCTCTCAATGCTCAGAATATTAAATAAATTTATCACTGTGCTCACCAAGTAAAATGGTCCGACACAGGATAAGAGCCACAACATTTGCGAAAGCTAATACATAAAACAAAATGAGTTTAACAGTATATTTATCAGGGGAAATACATAGCGACTGGCGTGAAAGAATAATTGATGGTTGCGATGAAGCAGGATTGGATATTGAGTTTTTAATGCCCGTTACAGACCACGATGCCAGCGACGCAGCAGGTGACTTTCTAGGCAAACAGGAAACCGGATTCTGGCGAGATCACAAATCAGCCAAAATTAACGCCTTACGTACCCGTACCTTACTGAAAAATGCAGATATGGCCGTAGTGCGGTTTGGGAATAAATACAAGCAGTGGAATGCGGCATTTGATGCTGGATATTGTGCAGCCCTGGACATTCCATACATCACTTTGCACGATGAGGATATAGTCCATCCGCTGAAGGAGGTTGACGCTTCCGCAAATGCCTGGGCAACCACACCCGAGCAAGTAGTGGAGATATTCAAATATATTCTTCAATAAGCATCATTTTGCAACAGATAAAGCGCTCTATTTCTGAGATTCCCAATTCTTTTTAGAATTTCATCGTACTTTTGCCGCATGAAAATTCTAATTATTGAAGATGAAAAGGAATTAAGAGAGAACTTACTCCGCTCTCTTCTCAAAGAGCAGTTTGTCGTAGAAACGGCATCGGACTACTGGGAAGCCTCGGAAAAAATTGCCATTTACGATTACGATTGTATACTTCTCGACCTAATGTTACCCGATGGAAACGGCCTCGACCTACTGGAGGAGTTGAAGAAATCTGATAAACTGGCAAATGTCATAATCATTTCAGCCAAAGATTCCTTGGAAGACAAATTGAAGGGCTTAAATCTGGGTGCGGATGATTATTTAACCAAGCCTTTTCACATAGCCGAATTAAATGCGCGCATAAAAGCAGTAATCCGTCGCAACATGGCAGTAGGAAGAGATATGCTTGAGATCGGCAATTTATCTTTATCCATTGCCGATAGAAAACTGTATATTGAAGATGAAGAAATTACTCTGAACAGAAAGGAGTTTGATATTATGAATTACTTCTTTTTCAACAAGAATCGGTTAGTCACTAAGACTGCACTTGCGGAGCATGTGTGGGGTGATTATATCGACCAGGCCGACAACTTTGACTTTATTTATTCGCAGATTAAAAACCTAAGGAAAAAACTGCAGAGCGCCGGCTCTTCTGTCGAGATTGAAGCAGTGTATGGCGTCGGATACAGACTTATCCAAAAATGAAATTACTCAACCAATCCATATCTCTGATTTCTATTTCTCTCCTGGCAATCATTGGTCTCTGGGGAGTTATTTTCTATTATAATATGATAGGAGAAATCAAGAAAAGCTTGGATGAGGGGCTGGATAATTACAGACGTCAGATTGTATATCAAGCGCATCAAGATACTGCCCTACTCAAGCAAGTGGACTTCAACGAAGGGTTTTACGCTATTCAGGAGATCACTCAAGAGGAAGCACTAAGTATGCTTGATTTTTACTCTGACACCAGTATGTACATATACAAAGGTCTTGGGAAGTCAGAGCTGGAGCCCTTCAGGGTACTCACTACCGCATTTAAGGACGATGACAGATTTTATAAATTAAGAGTAATTAATTCGATGGTTGAGAGGGATGACTTAATCAGTCAGACATTCCGCAATGTAATAACTCTTTACTTTCTATTGATTATCAGTATAATCGTCATCAACAATCTGGCATTGAGACAGGTGTGGAGACCATTTTACAGTTTATTGGATCAACTGAAGAGTTTTAGGCTCGGGTACAGTAAATCCTTCCCGAAAATCAAGACCAAAACCAAAGAGTTTATAGACTTGCAGGCAGCTACCGAGACATTATTGCAACATGGAACAGCAGCATTTGAGCAACAAAAGCAATTCATTGGCAATGCTGCACATGAATTACAGACCCCACTCGCTATTACGCTGAACAGATTAGAATTGTTACTTGAGCAGGGCAGCCTGTCGGGGGAGCAGGCTGAAGATATATCAGAAGCTATAAACCTTATTGAGCGGATGATCCGCCAGAACAAATCGCTTCTTTTATTGACTAAAATAGAAAACAAACAATTTGCTGATAATCAAATAGTTTCCATCAATAAGGAAGTTCTGGAAGCTGTAGAAGAGTTCAGTGAAATAGCTACTTTTAAAGGTATTGGCTTCCGGGTTCTGGAAAAGGGCAATCTCACAGTAGAAATGGACCCTTCCCTTGTAGCAATATTAATTAACAATCTCTTGCGTAACGCGGTATTCCACAACTCTGGCAAGAAGGATGTTGAGATCAACATCACTTCAACCGACCTCGAGATAATAAATTTTGGAGAGAATTCTCTGGATGAAAAAAGTATTTTTAACCGATTCCAGAAATCCGAAAGTAAAAATGGCGGCTCAGGTCTTGGTCTTCCTATCGTAAAGGCCATATCCGATCTTTACAAGTTGAGATTGACCTATACTTTCCTGGAAAATTCAATGCATTCCTTTAAGGTTCGCTTTCACGAATAAACATTCTTTTCCATAAATCTATTTATTCCCAATTCTTTTCAGAATCTGTCGTTAACTTCGTACATTGATATTTTGTGATTTTTCATGGAATTAATACTTGAATATTTTCAACAGCTGACTGACCCTGATTGGATACTTCATCATGGAGGCTTATATCTCGTGATGCTGATTCTTTTTATAGAATCCGGTTTCTTTTTTGGTTTTTTCCTTCCGGGCGATATTTTAATATTTGTGGCTGGGATAATTATTTCTCAAGTTGAAAATTCTCTTTATCCGTTTACCAATAACCTTTTCAATCTATTTTTTTGGCAGTCAATGTTTATCATCGGAGCCATAGGCGGGAATTATGTGGGTTATTGGTTTGGAAGTTATTTCGGTACCGGGTTAATGAAGCGCGAGAAAGATTATTGGCTTTTAAAGAAGCGTCATCTCGTAAAGGCTAACAAATTTTATGAAGAAAACGGGAAAATAGCTATTACGATTGCTCGCTTTTTTCCTATTGCACGCACTTTCGTTCCCATAGTAGCAGGGACAGTTAAAATGAATTTGAGGCATTTTGCAATCTATAATATTTTGGGAGCAGTTCTCTGGGTAATTATATTCACAAATCTTGGATATGTATTGGGTGAAAACGATTGGATGAATCGGAATTTAATCTGGATACTCTCAGTATTCGGTATTCTTATAATTACTCCTTTTATTTTCAGGACTATTAAATCTTTGATTAAATCAACCAGTAACTCAAAATCCCGTTAATTCAGGGATTGGTAATTAATAGCTTTATAACAGAAATAAATCGTTGATAATATGATACTTTGGATCAGTTTTATAGCTTTTGTCATTTTCGCATTGGCGCTTGATTTAGGTGTATTCAATAGAGTACCTCATGTAATTAAGACGAAGGAAGCAATGGCTTGGACAACTGTCTGGGTAAGTGTTGCCCTTCTGTTTTCGGGAGTTATATATTTAGCTTTCGCAAATGGCTGGACGGATAACCCAACTAATTTAACTCCACACAATGCAGTCATAAAATATCTTACAGGCTATCTCATTGAACTCTCGTTGAGTGT
This sequence comes from uncultured Saprospiraceae bacterium, assembly GCA_964423575.1. Lineage (GTDB taxonomy): Bacteria > Bacteroidota > Bacteroidia > Chitinophagales > Saprospiraceae > CAYRFF01. The sequence goes on from CAYRFF010000017.1 coordinate 34,858, forward strand.
AGATAATATATTTGTGATAGCTGTTATTTTCTCTTCCTTTGCAATCCCACCAAAATACAGACACGAAGTGTTGTTCTATGGAATATTGGGCGCCGTCGTGTTCCGTGCCTTAATGATAATTTTTGGTGTTGCATTAATAAATAAATTTGACTGGATTATCTACGTTTTTGGAGTATTTTTACTCTATACGGCCGGGAAGATGCTGTTTCACAAGTCAGAAGACTTCGATCCCAAGACTTCCAATATGTATAAGCAGATAAAAAGGATTTTTCCCGTAAGCCATGAAATGGAAGAGGATAAATTTTTCATCAGGAGAAACGGTAAAAGAGTAGCAACTCCCCTGTTTGTCGCTTTAATCATTATTGAATTGACGGATGTTTTATTTGCAGTGGATAGCATTCCCGCAATTCTCGCAATTACAACGGATTCATTTATAGTTTTCAGCTCCAATATCCTTGCAATAATGGGTCTGCGTTCAATGTTCTTTCTAATTTCAGGCATGCTCGAAAAGTTCCGTTATATCAACTATAGTCTGGTCGCAATTCTTGGATTTGTAGGAGTAAAAATGCTATTGCACGATGTTTACAACTTCCCTGAATGGAGTTCTATCAGCTTCATAACACTTGCACTGGGAATCGGTATATGGGCGTCTGCTGTTAAGAAAAATTGAGTATTTTACCCATAATCAGAAGATTCATCTTCTATGAATGCAGGCCTTCTGCTGATAAACTCTTAAGTTATATTTAAGAATTAAGGAGTCAATAGCCATTTTCCAGCTTGATTCCAGATTCGGGTTCTTTCTTTGTTCCATTATTAAACGCTAAAACTTTATTATATGAAATATTTATTATTATTAAATGTCGCCTTTTTACTTCATCTCGGAGTTCCCAGCATAGGACAAGACCTATGGCAAAGTCAGGTCCCCGCAAATATTATCAATAAATTCAATACGGATTTCCCGAAAGCAAAAGATATTGACTGGGATAAAAGAGGTGAAAACTACAGCGTGGAATTTGAGATCGGGACTATAAATAATGATCACGAAATTATTTATAACCTCGATGCAGAAGTACTAATGCATAAACAGGAAATTTCTAAATCAGATTTACCGACTGCTGTTAAACAAAGCATCAGTAAAGATTTCCCACATTATCTTATAAAAGATGTAAAACAAATTGAATATCCCGATCGTACTGTATTCACTCTTGAAGCAAAATCGTTTACGGAAGATTGGGATATCAAAATTGACGCAGAAGGGAAAATCCTCTCTCAAACTCGCGATTAATTATTTATAAATACCTTAAACTAAATAATGTATTATGAAAAACATATTAAAAATGCTTGTACTCGCCGGGATTCTATTAACAAGTCTGTCAAGCTGTGATAAAGAAACGGTCTTATCAGAAGCTGACATACCGGAAGAAATAACGGAATATATAGAAACGCATTTCCCGGACAACAAAATAATTCAGATAGTTAAAGATGTCGAGGGATTTACAAAAACCTATGAAGTTTTCCTCCAAGGTGATTTCTGGCTGGAATTCAATCGTCAAAAGGAAATCATAGACATAGAAGGTCGTACGGAGTTACCTGCAAGTGTTATTCCTACTAAGATTGCAGAATATGTCAACGAAACTTTCCCCGATAATTTTATACTTGAGTGGGAACTCGAACGTAAAAAACAAAAAGTTGGATTGGATAATGACATTGATATCGAATTTGATCTGGATGGAGATTTCATAAGGATAGATGATTAAGGTGAATTGTTTTATTTTCATTTCTAAAGAGCCTTGAATATTCAGGGCTCTTCTATTTTAAGCACTACAGAATCGGAATCCCGTCGAGTAAGTTCTCCATGTCTTTTTATAATTGCTAATGCAGTATCTTCAGGAAGTTTATAATATAGGGTTCCCACCGGTATAGCTAGTTGATTGTCTTATAACAATTGTATGCATAAGGAATATGAGCACCTCCTATGCATGGATTGACTACCACAAAAGACATCTAAGTTTTAAGCTCTAATTTATTGAGCAGAATCTGATTCAGGAGATATAAAACAACCAAGGATAAACGAATTTGGTCGGCTTTTACTAGTTCAAGGCAAGCAATAAATACGACATATTTTGATCGATTAAGCACTGCAGCACTCATTGCTTAATAATACTGGATACGGCATTGATACTACATTTCAAACCCTTTTAAACGGGTTTAGATAAAAATATTTTAAAAAAGTCAGGAAATGCTTTCCCTTTCCCAATTGATTCCAGATTCATACTATTCCTTTGTATCATTATTAAAAGCTAAAAGTATATCAAATGAAATATTTTTATATAGTGAATATAATTTTTCTTCTACATATTTGGAGCCCTGTCAAAGGACAGGACTTAAGACAAAGTCAAGTCCCATCAATTATTATTAATAAATTTCATAATGATTTCCCTGACGCCAAGGATATCGAATGGAAGAAGAAGGGAGAAAACTACAAAGTAGAATTTGAAATAGGCTATTTAGGAAAGGATCATGATATCACCTATAGCCCTATTGCAGATGTGCTAAGACATAAAAAAGAAATTTCAAAGTCGGAGCTACCAGCTGCCGTTAAAGAAACCATCAATAAAGAATTCCCACGATATCTTGTAAAAGATGTAGAACAGATTGAGTATCCGGATCGTACGATTTACTCTCTCGAGGTTAAATCTTTCAGGGATGAATGGGATATCAAAATTGATGCAGAGGGTAAAATCCTCAAACAAAAGCGTGATTAATTATTTATTAAAAAGCTAAACCAAATTATAAGAAATGAAGAATTTATTAAAAGTATTTGCTCTAGCAGCTCTCGTAATGTTTTCTATGACTAGCTGCGATAAGGAAACAATCATTACAGACAACGACGTTCCCGATGAAATTACTGAATACGTTGCCACACACTTTCCGGACAACAAAATAATTCAGACTATTAAAGATGTCGATGGTCTTGTAAAGACATACGAAGTGTTTTTGGATGGTAATTTCCGCCTTGAATTTAACCGCAAGAAGGAGATAATCGATATTGAAGGAAATACTGAATTGCCTGCAAGTGTTATTCCTGAGAAAATCAGAAACTACGTTGCAGAAAACTTCCCTGACAACTTTATTACTGAATGGGAAATTGAAGGAAAGAATCAGCAAGTCGGACTAGACAACGATATCGATATTGAATTTACAATGGACGGCGATTTTATAAGAATCGACGCTTAAATAATGTGGATTGTTTTATTTCAGAGGGGCCTTGATTTTCAGGGCCCTTCTGCTTTTATTCCTACCCTGACAAGCTTCAGAACCAATCTGGAACACAAAACAGTTTAGTCCGATTCTCGTTTCAATTTAAACTGAGAGTTATGGACGTATTACATGAGAAGTTTATGAGACGATGTATAGAGCTCGCATCATTTGCGAAAGCTAAAGGGAAAGCAGCCGTGGGCTCTGTCGTGGTGAAGGACGGCAATATCATAGGTGAAGGTATCGAAGGTGATGAAGATTATCCCGGCTTAATCGCACACTCGGAAATTATCGCATTGATAAAAGCTGTGGAATATAACGGGGGTTACGACTTAAGCAATTGCATTCTCTACACGACAGTTGAGCCTTGTTTTATGTGCTCTTATGCGACGAGAAGGACAAAGATATCTACTGTAGTATACGGTGTAGAAGCAGGCGAAATAGGTGGCGCGAGTTCAGCTTTTCCATTTCTGACTTCCAATGAATTCGAACGGTGGGATTCAGCACCTAAAGTTATCTCAGGCGTGCTAAAAGAAGAATGTAGTCGCGTATTATCCAAATAAAAAAGGGGAAACCTCCCGGCATCCCCTTCAAACATCATGAATAAAATTCTACAGTTCTTCTGTATCCTTTATTTTTAAATTCAGCTATCGATTGAGCCTACTACTCTTTTCATAAAAGTATTGGCTGCATCTTTCAAAGACATTCCATCGTTGCGCATCATATCATGCACTTCAACTGCTCCATAAAGATTGGACAACATTTCACCCAGTACATCAATTTCCTCGTCTTTAAGTCCGGAATGATCTGTAATATGTTCCAGTGTCTCTATAGTCTCGTGTATAAAGTCTACATCATTAGCCTCTACAAACTTTGCAATATGTCTAATTAGGGGTAGTCTCATCGATAAATGATTTTAGTACTTCTGTCTTATTAGTCTGTACTTGTTTTACAAATTCACCATTTGCGAAAGCTGCAAAAGTCGGCAAGTTATCTACCGTAGCAAGCTTCCGTGACTCAGGGTTTTTCTCCGCATCAATTACGATAAACTTCACATTTTCATGATCGCGAGCAAACCTCTTAAACTTGGGTTTCATAATCCGGCAATTTCCACACCAGCCGGCGGAAAACTGCACGAGTACGCGTTCATTCTGAGCCACTTCATCCTGTAAAGTATCGCTTGTTAATTCAAGATAATTCATCGTCAATTAATTTGAGCTTAGATAATCTGCTACACCTGCGCTGGTTGCAGCCATTGCCTGCTCACCTGCCTGCCAGTTAGCCGGGCATACTTCACCGAAATTCTGTACGTGAGCATAAGCATCGATCAGACGTATATACTCATCTACATTTCTACCCAGTGGCATATCATTGATACTCTCGTGGAAGACCTTTCCTTCCTCATCAATCAGGTAAGTAGCACGGTATGTCACCATGTCGCCCTCGTACAAGTATGTATCACTCTCTTCATCATAACTCTCTCCACTGATATCCAGGATTCCCAGAATATTGGAAAGGTTACGATTGGAATCCGCCAGTAATGGGTATGTAACGCCTTCGATTCCACCATCATCTTTAGCTGTATTCAACCACGCGAAGTGCACTTCAGCAGTATCGCAAGATGCTCCTATAACCATTGTGTTCCTGTCGGCAAATTCCTGTAATTTTGACTGGAATGCATGCAATTCAGTCGGACATACATAAGTAAAATCCTTTGGGTACCAGAAAAGAACAATCTTTTTCTTGTTATTAATTGCCTCTTCCAAAATATTTATCTTAAATGTATCCCCCATTTCATCCATCGCATTAACCGCAATATTGGGGAACTTCTTTCCTACTAATGTCATAGTCTTTATGCTTTAATTTTTATTAATTAATCCTCTTTTCGTTTGATGCCACGAAGATAATGCATTACCTTTATAATTTAAATCAATTATTTTTATAAAGCTATTTAATTATCTTATATGATCAGTCCTACTCAGCTCAATTATATTTTTGCACTTCTTAAGCATAGGAATTTTCAACGCGCAGCGGAAGCGTGCCATGTTACTCAACCTACTTTATCAATGCAGTTAAAGAAGGTCGAGGAAACTATAGGCTACAAAATATTTGATCGGGACACACTACCCATTACGCTGACCTCGGAAGGAGAACGACTTCTGCCCGTATTAATCGAGCTGCAGGATAGATATGAGATGCTTGAAATAGAAGTGCAGAAACTCAGGGGGAATTATAAGGAGGAGATCCGCATCGGTATGCTCCCCACCATATCCAATTACCTCATACCGGAACTTTATTCCAAGTGGAAAGAGGAGCTGGAAGAAATCAACCTCGACATCATAGAGTTGACCACTACCGAGATTCTTGAGGCTATGCGTGAGCGCACAATCGATGCAGGAATACTTGCGGGGCCACTGGAAGAATTCAGCTTTGCCGAGCATATACTCTATAATGAAGAAGTATTAGTTTACGCACCTTATATCAAAGAAAAAGAAATTGAGAAAGAAGACCTGGACACAGAGCATCCCTGGCTGCTAGGGGAAGGGAATTGTCTGCGAGCACAGATGATTCATTTCTGCAATCTCTCCAAGACTCATAAATCAGGCTGGAATTACGAGGGCGGGAACTTACACCTATTGACAAAAATGGTTAAACAGGAAGGCGGCTACACTCTGATTCCGGACAATTACCGCTCAATCCTGAACCTTGAGCAGAAAGACATCAAGCAGATTAAAGGTCACACTCCTTATCGGCAAATTGTGGGAATCCACTTAAAAAGCAATACTAAAAGAGAAGCAATTACTAGCTTAATGGCTACCATCAGACGTCGATTGTACAAGCCTAACCAAAGACTGAATAGCGGTGAGTTGTTGCCGTGGACCAATTGACATCTGGTGATCTTGACATCTTGTGATCTGGTGATGAGTGATCTTGTGATCTTGTGATCTTGTGATTTCAGCTTTGATTTAGCTTATCGGATAATGTTTTCTTATATGAGGACATTACCTTGAGTATTTCCAATGACTCACTTTTGAGTTTATTAAATATCTCACTATCGACCGTCTGAGTTTCATCAAGAATTTCGAGCCATAATAAACTTTCATCAGCTTCTTCCACGACAATACATAGCTTAGAATATTTTTCTCGCTGTGATCTTGCTCGACAAGTTGCTCTATAATTAGCAGCGACAGAAGTCAGAGATCTGATTAACTGTTTTCTAATTATGCTCAGTGCATCGCTGTGTTCTATTTTACTGACAAAGTTAATAGTGTCAATTGCCAGCCTTTTAGTTCTTATCCTAAATATTTCATTAAAATCAGCTTGTTTCATTTTCTATTGTTTTCTTTTAGCTACCTATCCTCTATTAAGTGTCTTATCGATTCAAAACGTGCCTTAAAATATGAGACAAATTAAATTTCGCTTAAAAATCACCAGATCACTCATCGCTAGATGGTTAAATCGCTAGATCACCAGATCACTCATCACCAGATTGCTAGATCGCTAGATGGTTGGCTCCTCGGCTGAATAATAACTTCTCCACAGAAACAATATAAAGGCAATACTCATTCTATGTGTAAAATTTAATACCTATGTCTATAACACAATCTTTAATACAAGAAATTAAACATGAGTCAGCTAGCACAAGAAAAATGCTCGAACGTGTTCCTGTGGATAAATTTGACTGGAAGCCACATGAGAAATCGATGTCCCTCAAAAGTTTGGCTACACATGTCGCAGATCTTGCAGGTATGACCGGGATTGCTGCAAGTAAAGATTATCTGGATTTTATGGAAGATAAGGGCACTCAGCCGGAAATCAATTCCACAGAAGACTTGGTGGCACATTTTGATGCGTTAAATAACAACACTTTGAAGATCTTAATGGAACTCAAGGATGAAGATTTAAATAAGGAATGGACAATGCGAGCTGGCGATCACATAATAATGCAAGCTCCTAAAAAGGTTGCAATCAGATCGATGGGACTTAATCACCTGTACCATCATCGTGCGCAATTGGGAGTTTATTTACGCCTTTTGGACATTTCCATTCCGGGCATGTACGGGCCAAGTGCCGATGAGAGATAATAAGAAATGAGTTCTGTTCAGCAGATGAATTACAGTAGTATGACATTCAGCAACATTATATTTGTGAAGTTTGTTGAATTAGACATTTCTATGATGAGATTTTAGAAATATTCCCTAATTTTAGCTACTGATTCCGGATTAACCTATGGAAGTAGAAGGAAAGATTGTTTTGCTGGATTTTTCAGCTGACTGGTGCGGGCCTTGTCAATCGATGGAACCCGTTATCGATAGGCTGTCTGACAGATTAAAGGATGATATATCCATTGTCAAAATCGACGTAGATTTAAATCCTCAGGTCGCTCTTAATTTTAACGTTAAAAGTGTTCCGACCTTCATCCTTATTCAGAATGGAGAGACACTATGGCGGCACTCAGGCATAGCTACTGCCAGGGAAATGGAAACAATTATTAAACGTCATTTGTGAAAAATTAAATGAAAAAAGTAAAATTTTTAATTATGAAGAAAACATTTTGGATTCTTTTTATTGCTTTATTTGCGACAGCTTGCGCAAATGAAGTGAAGGAAGCTGAAGACAGCGCTACCGAGCAGGTAGAAGCCGTAGTTGAAGAGGCTGACGAGCACGCACATCACCATGGAGAAACTATGCTTGACCTGATTGAATTGAACGAAGGCGAAAGATGGCTGGTAAACGAGGAAATGAAACCTCATGTACAAAGCGGTGAAAATATCCTGAAAACCTTTTTTGAGGAAAACTCAACTAATTATGATGAGCTAGTCGTAAATCTTGAAAATGCGCATCAGAGCCTCATTAAAAGTTGTACAATGGAAGGGAAAAGTCACGATGAGTTGCATAAGTGGTTACACCCTACGCTGGAAGCTGTAAAAGAATTGAAGGAAGCTAATACTTCTGAAGAGCAGCATGCAATAACTGAACGCCTTGTTGATCTATATGATACATACCATCAGTATTTCCAGTAAATGAAACTACAGCAATCCGACGAGGGAAGGAATATCCTTGCCTAGTCGGATTGTCTTTACTTCCGTCTAGTACACATCCTTTAGATGTTCTTTTTGCACTTGCATTTACTAGTGTGTTGTGACACTTAGCTTATGTGTAGATCCTTTAGTAGCCCATGCTTTGGTCCCTGAGCCCCGGTCGAAGGGTAGCATGGGGTCTGTAAGGTATGCATCCCCTACGCTTTGTGTTGCATTTTTGCAAGCAAAAGGGTTGCGCCAAAGGCGCATGAATCTCTACGAGATTCCAACACAAAGTATAAGTGCGAAGATCTCCATGATCCTGCTTTGGGGAAATAGTGTAAGGACTTGTTCAGTATGCGGAATAATATTTATTATTATATTTCCTATCTTTACATAATGCGAGAGAATGCAAAATACAAAGGATTTTCACCTCATTTGTTTTGGGACATGGATATAGACCAATTTGATATAAATATGCACAAAACTCAGTTGATTTATAAAGTTGTTGAATATGGACTACTCTCCGATTGGTATAAAATGATGCACCAATATGGCAAAAAGGAAGTAAAACATATTGTCATGAATTTACGGACTTTATCACCGGTTACTTTAGCATTTCTCTCTTCCTATTTTCAAGTGGACAAAAGAGATTTCAGATGTTACAAAGAAAAACAGCAAGTAAAGAACTACTGGAACTCTTAAATCTTATTATGAAAAATCCCTTATTTGATGGATTTAACCTTGTGGGTGGTACTGGACTAGCATTACTCATCGGACATCGTATTTCCATAGATATCGATTTATTTGGTGAAGAAATAATCCATGAAGATGAAAAGATAAATTATTTCAAAAGTCTCGGAAGTACAAAAATCATATCTAAATCTCCAAATATTCTCTCAGTAGCGGTAAATAACATTAAAGTAGATATTGTAAATTATCAGTATCCGCTTATTGATACACCATATATAATTGAATCTATGCGAATTGCTTCAAAGAAGGATATTGCAGCTATGAAAATTAATGCTATCGTAGGACGTGGCAGTAAAAAGGATTTTATTGATTTATATTTTTTGCTTAAAGAGTACTCTCTGGAAAATATTCTCAATTTTTACAATATTAAATATCAACAAGGATCAGATTTTCTAGCTTTAAAAAGTCTGACGTATTTTGACGATGCTGATAGAGAAGTAACTCCTAAAATGCTCAAAGATTTTGATTGGAATGAGGCTAAAAGATACATAACCTCTACGGTCTATAATTACATTGAATCAAAAGACAGTCAATAATTCTATTAGTCACAATATTTAATAATTGAGCTTTATACATTCAAGCAACTTTAACCTCCCCTATACTGTTTGCTATCAGTAATCTAATTTTACGCAATTCATGTCGCAAGAGCTGACTACTGTAGACAATCCCGGGCAACGCAAATGGATATTGGTTGCACTGATGTGTACCATTATGCTAGCTGCAATGGATACCACCATTGTATCCACTGCCATACCTCATATTGTCGGTGATCTGGGTGGATTTGCTCTGTTCAGCTGGGTGTTTTCAATCTATCTGCTCGCACAGACTGTTACAATACCGATTTATGGTAAGTTGGCAGATTTATATGGCAGAAAGCCCATACTTTTATTTGGAATTATTGTCTTTCTGATAAGTTCTGCTGCATCAGCTGCTGCCTGGAATATGATGGCGCTTATCGTTTTCCGTGGCGTACAGGGAATAGGTGCAGGCGCAATTATGGCAACAGTAAACACGCTAGCCGGCGACTTGTATTCGATCGAAGAAAGAGCACGTATCCAGGGTTGGCTATCGAGTGTCTGGGGTATGGCAGCTATCGTCGGTCCTACACTCGGAGGAGCATTTGCGGATTATATGCACTGGAGATGGATATTCCTTATAAATATCCCGATAGGAATTCTTTCCATGTACTTGATTTCTGCTTACCTGAAAGAAGAGTTTGAGAAGAAAAAACACCATATAGATTATCCCGGTGCTATTGCAATGCTCTTTGCAGGCGGGCTCCTGATCTATGCACTGATGGAAGGTGGACAAGCCTGGGCATGGACTTCCACTACGGGGATTTCAATTATGCTGGCAACGGTATTTTTTATCTTCCTCACCATTTATATTGAAAAACGCAGCCCCGAACCGATTATGCCTTTATGGGTATGGAAACGGAAAATCCTCATCGGCTCCAATCTCGCTATGATATTCATGGGCGTCATCATGCTCGGACCCAATATGTATCTACCGGTATTTGCGCAGTCGGTGTATGGCGTAGGCGCAATCGCAGCGGGACTTGTACTGGCAAGTTCCAGTATCGGCTGGCCTATTGCTTCCTCCCAATCCGGAAAGCTGTATATGCGTATTGGTTTCCGTAATACGGCAATGATAGGAACTATCCTCCTTATTGGATTTGCACTTCTATTCAGGGCGCTTCCCTACCAGTATTCGATATGGCTGATCGTGATGAATCAGATTCTACTCGGTGCCGGATTTGGATTATTATCTACTCCTACACTAGTAGGTGTACAATCTATTGTTCCCTGGGGGAAACGCGGTGTAGTCACTAGCTCAAATATGTTTTCTCGATACCTTGGGCAGAGTATAGGAGCAGCAGTGATGGGCAGCTCTTTCAACAGCTTTATGCAAAAGAAATTATCGGACGCTCCTGCCGACATAAGTGGAGAATTACCACTTGTCAATGATGTTATCGACTCGTTACAATCTCCGGAAACTTCTGAAAGTGTGTTTGAGTTTCTACAACATTCCTTTCATGCTTCCACAAATCACGTATTTCTCGTAATGGCTATTTTTGCCGGGCTGGCACTCTTGTCGCTGACTCTGCTTCCGCGGAGATATCCGATTGTGGATGAGAAGAAAGAAGGTGCAGGGAAGGTGTAAACTATTTTTGCAAAGGTGTTGAGAGGTAGAGTCGTAAAGACGCTATTTGTAGTACATAAATCCGCGAATATCTGCGCTACCTTGTATCTGCGTTAGTTCTGCTGAGCGAAGCCGAAACATCCGCGTTCCATAAGCTAGGCGTTAATTAATTTGCATTGAAATACAACTATTAATCATTAAGCAATTTCTCAACCTCTTCTTGTAATATTGGCAAATACCGAATCACAATTGCCCATAGAATATCATCTGAAACTGAATCATACCCGTGAATTATTCTATTTCTTACATCAACAATCCTTCTCGAGTGAGTTATTTGAATATTTTCATCTTTTTTCAAGATTCTATTCATTGCTTCTCCAATTATTTCAATGTTTCTTTCAGTTGCTCGTTTTGTTTTTAAATCGTTTTGAAAATCTCTAAAGGTTTTTGGCACACCGATAAAAAAGCTTTCAATTTCTTTTATGGCATTGAGGATATCATAAAGCCATAACTTAATTTCAATGTCCATAAATCAATTTCTTATTTTCATCCAAAATTGCCTTGAAATAAGGATTTTTAATTGCTTTCGCTTCTAATAAGTCGATTTCTCTTTCAAACATGCTCTCAAGTGCAAACTTCAGTTCATAATAATTCTCTGTGTATTCAAAAACATCTTGCGGTAGGAAATCTACAATAAAATCTATATCACTTTCATCATTAAATTCTGTTGTCAAAACGGAACCGAATACATACAAAGATTTTACTTTATGTTTTTCACAAAGGTTTATAATTTGGTTTCGATATTTTTCGACAACTGGATTCATTTTTACTGAATATAATTTATTCAAAAATACAAATTATTTTATAGAATGTTATTATGCAGCGTCGTTTTAGTCACATAAAAGAAAGCTGTGGAATTGCACTATAATTTAATCCGTGGAAATCCGCGTTACTTTGTATCAGTGGAAATTCGCGTTCCATAAGCTATGGCATTGTCATTAATTTGCTTCAAGCTTATATAAGCGTGTCGGCCGATATTTATTAGCCATAGTGATTTCTACGGTAGTGTTACCTTCCTTATCAACCGAATAAAGGCCGTTAAATTTACCGCTTTCAATATTAGGGACAGAGATGAAGAGTTTATCATCTACGACGCTGAATACGTTCATCCGGGTCGAATAATTGGAAGAAGGGATATTGAGTTTTCTAGGATTATCCGGAAATTCCGGATCTATTTCATAATAGGACATCTGAATGCTTTCAGGCACCTCATCCGAAATCGCCCAGGTAAAGGGAACATCGGAAATATGCAGATATACTTTATTATTAAAGGCAATAATAGATTGTGCTATATGGTCTTTCCCAAAGTGCTTTTCAATATCAATTTTCCAATCCTGATCAAAGTCTGTCTCCCCTGCCGGAATCCTAAAAATCTGTGAAGGTCTGTGTTCATTTACCTGATTCCAGCCCCAAGAACAGAAATACATATTCCCTGATTCATCGACAGAAGTCGCCTTATTTTCCGAGACAAAGAAACCGATAGTATTCACGCCTTCATAAGTGATAATCTTCTCAAACTTCTGTGTCTCCGTATCAATAACAGCAACGTAGACATGATTTTCCGAATCATAAACAAGGTTAAAATCTGCCGACTCCAGAAATGCGATACTGACATACAATTTCCCTTCCTTGGCATCGAGTGCTATCGTTCCGGTTCTCACCAGATTATTCCCGGCCTCATCTACCCATTTGAGTCCGGGTCTGTATTTATCAATTTCACCCTTGAGGTCGATTTCTCCTATTAATTGCATTCGCGTCGGATCAAATATCTGAATACTCTGCCCTGCCTTTCCTCCATTGTAAAAGTAACCGAGATGTTCATCTACTATGCATAATTGTCGCGCCGGGAACAGATTATCCTTGATAATGTGTAATTCATGATCGACAAAGGTTCTATTCTCTTCATTCAAACTTATGCGGTATAAACCCGGTGTCGATGAGAAACCTTTCTTATCCTTGGCCATAGAAAAGATGTACGGCCCTATGGACAAATGCCCGGAAGAAGTGGAAGCATTGGAGTTGATGAATAGTTTTTCTTCATTCAGAAGGTCATAAGCTTTCCCCTTTTCGATTTCAGAAAGGTTAAAGGCATAGAAAGTGGTAATATCTTCATCAGAAGCATCTTCGGTGGCTAGAACATAATTGAAGCTGCTAAAGTCCGATTTCTGGATATTCACAACATCATCCAGATTCTCAATAGTACATGCATAAGGAATCACAAGCAGGATTGCGCTTATAATCAGTATCCGTATTACTAGTGTTTCCTTAAAATTCATAAGACAACTTCAATGAGTAATTTCTTCCTGCACTCTGCATTTTAAAAGTATTATACACAGCTGCGTCAAATATATTATTGGCTTCAGCCGACAAAGATATCGCTTTTTCATTCTCTAGTTCCCTTGTCCATACAAAGCCTGCAGAATGAATTTGTTGCACGGGGATTACCCTATTTGTGTAAACTTTACTCTTCCCATACAGTCCCAGAAACCCATCCGGCTCATATTGCTTCTCGATAAAGTCCAGATAGAACTGATGCACATAGGAATAGGCCCAGTATATCTGAAGCCTGTCCTTATCGTCAAATACGCGGTCAAAGCGATATGATGCATTAGCATTTCCGAAGTAGAACGGCATATTACTCACGCGGGCATTGATAAAGTGATCATTGTTTGCAATATCGGCATTGGAGCCTTTAAAGCGGAATTCATTGTAGGTCAGGTTACCGGAGAGTGTAAATTGATCGATAGGCCTCCACTGTCCTTCCAGCTCTACTCCATAGCCGCGTACATTGTCGAGATTGAGGAATAGCGATTGAAACTGCGTAACGTCCTTCAGGCGTATCAGATCCTTCACATTACGCATATAAGTACTCAACTCGATATTATATCTTCGATTCGGTTTATATCTGATACCGAAGTTTAGATTCAGACTCTGTTCAGGTTTCAAAGTAATATTGGGCAGGATAAAGTTATTATCTCCGAATATCTCCATCTGATCGGGAAGTCTGAATGTATTTTCTATCGACGCGCGCCATAACCAGCCCGAATAGCTCTGATATTTCAGTGACTGAGCAAAGCTCCAGCCCGTATTCTGCACCGGAACCTCATATCTGCCCGTCATATTATTAAACAGCTCTCCCTTGGTATTGGACATGAGGAATTTGACCTGACTGAGCCCCACCATCCTATTCTCCAACAGGTGGTATTGATAACCGAGATTAGTGATAAATCTATTGTAATCAAGCCTTGACTTAGTGCGGTAATGATTCAGGTCATCCGATACTCTGTGGAAGTAATTATTCACGATATTCAGCGTAATATCCTGGTGTTTTCCTACCTGATAATTAAACAGGCCTCGGTATGTCACATTGTTGAGCCGGGTTACAATTATCGGTTTTTCCAGGTTATTCATATTGAGACCCATTTCCGAGCCCAGTACCGATGTATGCGCATTTCCATACCAGTCATAGTACACATTTCTGGCAGAATCGACCAGCTGATTTTCCACGCTGCTGAAGACCAGGAATTGGGTTATGTCCAGCTTTTCAGCAAATAGTCTTTTCTTGTAATAAAGTGATGGTACGACATAAGAATGCTCGTGAGACATTACTTCACCATAAGGTGCTGATCTGGAGGTAAAACTGTTTTGGATTTCTCTGGAAAGTGCGTAACTGTTTATCTTTATCCTGAACAAGTCCGCCCATTTGCGATTTTCAAAGTTCAGGTATGCTTCTCCGCTATATTGCCTATAGCCATTATGAAAAAGTGAAGCTCTTACAAATTCCGTTCTACCCGTAGTCGGATCCATTACCGGCAGGTTATCTACCATAAAATTATTTCGGGTATAATTTGCGAAAGCATTAACACCCACAGAGAACTTATCATTAATCCTTATAAAGGAATTTCCACTGAATCGATGTGTATTAAATGAGCCGATTTCATAACTCAGGCGATGACTGGTACGGGTCGGCTTCCTGGTCACGATATTAATGGCACCCCCCAGAGCATCAATTCCCACTTCCGTAGGCATAACCCCTTTGTAAACCTCGATATAATCAGCCATATCACTCGGCATCTTGGTAAGACCCATGCTGGACCCAAGGTAATCCATAGGGATCCCATCGATGAGGAATTTAATTGATTTGCCGGTAAAACCACCGACAACTATATCTGCATTGGAACCCAGACCGCCTGAATTCCTTATCCTTATTCCCGCCGTACGGTTCATAAGCTCCTCCACAGTAATGGAAGACCTTGCTTCTCTGGCAAGATTGACGACATTGGCCTTAATGGAATGAATTGCTCTCTCGCCAGCTCTCGTCTGGCCCGTGACCATAACTTCTTCCAGAGTTATCGCCAATATATGCATATCATGACCGGTAATATCATCATTTACGAGTACCAGATCGACGTAGGAAGCAAAGTCCTTATACAGAGCCTGAATAAGATATTCTCCCCCTTTCAGCCCTGCAAAACAGTAATATCCTTTATTACTGGTAAGAACCGTATCGCCTGACTCAATCAGAATTACAGTTGCTCCTGCAAGCGGCTCTCCGTCCATGGTTACGTTACCGCAGATGGAGTACTGTGCAGTTACATTCTGACTTAAACTCATAAGAAGTATGCAAGTGATTGCAATATATCGCAACCAGGCAATAGAGTTCAATTCCGTCAACTGAAATCGGGTTTTTGATATGTTATTTAGTACGGTCAAAACTTCAGGTAAGGTAAAATCACCCGCACTCAAACGCCTCCGTATATGCATTGAGATCAACGGAGTATTTGAGGCGGGCAAAATTTCAACTACAACTAGCGACACACACAGCGCCAGCTGAGTTGAGCATAGTCCAATTATTAATCTTCAAACAATTCTCCCTCGATATAAACGGTTGCATTGTCACCTGCTTCCCCTTTCTTCAAGCGGATTTCCACAGGAACTTCCGTACGGTCGAAGATTGTTCCTCCCGGAGTTCTTGAATACATTTCTGCTTCAAATACAAGCGTATTTCCTTCCTCACCGAATTCCATTTTCTTACCCTTCATCACTGAAAAGTTATTAGGCGGTCCATTAGGAACATTCATCTGGATGATTTCTATTCCATCTTCGCCGATATAATTCCAGTACCAGTACACTACGCCCGGGTCTCCAAACTCGCTCTCGAGAATAAAATTAAATTCCTTTCCATCGTATTCCTCATCAGCAACTTCTGCTTCTTCAAATACATAGGCTTGCATAATGGTGTACATATATGGCGCATATCCAAACTTAGTCTGGAAGTTGTATGGCACTGAATCCGGCCATTCTACACTCGCTGCATCGAGGAAGTTTACGCTTTCTACCTGCCAGCTTCCGACAACGCTATACTCTTCTGTTTTTTTATCATCATTATCCTTATCCTTGTTACATGCAGTTCCAAAGACAAATAGCAACGACATACTTAAAATTAACGTGGTTAATCGATTCATTTTTTTCTATTTTATGATTCAAAATTTATGTTTCAGCGCTTTCGCGCAAATTCCTATAGGATGCTCAAAGATAGCATTAGTCATAGGCTTATTAAATTTACAACGGTGATTATGACCGAACTTTTACTCTTTTAAACCGGATGATTTTATCCCTATTCACTATATAAAAACCGGTGTAAAGAGTTCGGGATTTTCAGAATTTGTGCAGATATTCCTCCCCGAAGAGATGAAGCAACATTTGCGTAAGCTGAAACAAAATAAAAGTGAAGATAAAGCTCGTTCTGCTAGAAAAGACTTCTGATTCCCAGCCAGGAAATAAATTTCTCACGAGCTTCCGACGACTTGTCGACTACCTGCGTCCCGAAGGAGCCCATCAAAATTATGGAATCCGTAAAATTAAAACGGAAGCCGGCATTTATATAGCCAATATCGCCTTCCCACATATTCAGATTGCGCTGATGCAGATATTCGGCCATAAGTTCAAGTCTGTCCGTCAGCTGATATCCCGTGATAAACCCCATCTGAAGGTTATCATAGCGCTTCTCCTCAATAAAGTAACTTATGCCGTATCCCAGAAGCAACTTGTCAAATGTTTTCTGAATAAACAGAGGCATAAAGAATCCTATACCGTCATCAATGAAAAATTGTGGAAATGTTCCGGCGGAGATGGGAAAGTTTTCTTCTTTAAGAAACAGATACTTAATACCGATATTCATTTCACCCATACCCGTTGAGACTTCCGGTCGCTGAAACGTGAACTCCAGAGGAGCACCTATAGTAAACTGGACGTCGGGCCATATCCCATAATTGAGGTCGATGTGAGGCAGCCCGAGCTGGTGATTATTGTTTATATTGTAGTTAACCGAGGTGTTTAATTCCCATTCTCTATAATCGGCAACCTCGGCATCATCGACGAGCATAGGCGGGCCTCCTTCCTGCGCTGTCAGGGTAAAATAACCGGCAAGTGAGAAGAGTGCAAGAAAAACCACCTTTGAAATGTGTTTCAATTCAATATTCATATATTTTCGGTTCTTCCTGTTGTTATATCTCACGCCTTATTTAATTATTCAACTGTGTTGAGTCTGCTTAAACTGTCTCAAAAAAACAGAGCAGCACCTGAACGAAGGTACTGCTCTATTTATACCAAGTAATAAATTCTATGTACTTATTGTTGAGAAAATCATTGCTTTCCTTAAAATTCAAGGAGTCACCGGTTTCTCAAATTACTTTTTCGAACTGAAAATTTATTCCTCTATTCCGCCTTTTAGTTCGTCCTGCCACTTCAGGAGTTCCTCCATCTTGCCATCACGCGCTAAAGCAGCCTGTCTAGGCCAGGTTCCCGGAATATGAATCTGGAATCGCGGTCCTCCATCATCGAGAATCTTCTGTAGAACCGATACTTCAGTTGTTGCTAGTTGAGCAAATGAGTAAATCCCGGCATTATTAAAGAGTTCTTCAATCTTGGGGCCGATACCCTCAATGACTTTAAGATCATCCTTAGGCCCGGTATATGCTCCCGCAATTCCCAGAGCCATACTACTCGCTTTCTCATTACAAGCCGCGAGTTCAGCTTCCAGGCTTGCAATCTTTCTGGAGCTGCTACTCCTCTGCTCTTCCAGCTCAGCTTGCAGACGAGCAATCCTATCTTTGCAATCATCATTTCCTCCGGAGTCTTTACTTTCAAGTACTCCTAATTTATCGTTAAGCTCGTCAATCTGATGTTGATATTTATTCTTATAATATCGACGTAAGAGCCACCAGAGAATTATTCCCAGCAATAACAGAAAAAGGAATAGGTCCCAAGGAAATTTACATAATAAACAATTGACATTTTCCATATTCTACTTTAATTTAAATATTATCTGATAAGTCTAATAGATGCCCGCCTATTCAACGCTCTACCTTCTTCGGTATCATTGCTTGCGATGGGCTCGGTTTCACCTTTGCCGGAAGGCGCCAGGTTATTGGCATTAAATCCTTCTGCGATAAGAATCTGCTTAAGTGATTCAGCTCTCCGCTCAGAATAGTTCTGATTGGATGCTGCGCTACCTATATTATCCGTATGTCCTACAATACTCAGCTGAGTACCCGGATTTTCCTCCATGTATTTCTTGGCATTCCTGAGCCAGGCTTCGAGTCTTGGGGTGCGGACTATATTGGTACTTGCAAATTCAAAATACACATCCAGTGGTTCAAAGAGAGCGCTCTCTTCTATCACAATTTCAGTCGTTTCTTCAACTACTTCAGGTAATGGAACGACTTCTTCTTCTACTATTAAATCAAGTGAATCAATCGATTCTTCAATGATTATTTCTTCTGCGGCACAATAGGGTTTACGGTATTGATTCCAGAACAAACTATAGAGAAGACAACTTGCTAAAATTATAAAGGGTATCAGTATTTTATTCATAAAATTATAATTTTGATAATTCCGCTCTATTATACACATAATATTGGTATTAATCAAGTGAAAGAACGAGATTAAACATGACACCAGTCCTAAACAGTGAATTATTGCTTTAACAGGATAAAATACAACATATTTACTTGCTGCGATTAAAACCCTTCTAATGTATAACAGAGGTTATTTCAACAAGTATTTACCATAGAAAAGAGCTCAATTCCGGAGCGTCAGGCGCAGCCGAGAAGAGAAAAATCGCATTACTTTATGCCAGCAATACTTACAGCAATATTATGCATGTTCCAGTTCGGCCCTTCCTCTGCGCTGCTGGAAGAAGTAAATAAAGATTATCAGAATGATTAAAGCTACTTGCGCGCCTATTGTCTGTACAGTCGGATAGATTCCCAGCCATTCAGCCCGCAGAAATGATGGCATTGATGTGACAGCTATATATCCGCATTCCTGCAATGCGTGAATTCCTTTACCCATCAGCATAATCGCAAGGAGAACAATAACAAAGGAGGAATACAAAAAGAGTTTTCTCACGGGAATCATCTTGGAATACTTAAGGAATGCAACTGCGATAAGCACAATTAAAACAGTTGCTGCCAGGACACCCAGGCCTATTGCAGATTGATTGGACGCATCTGCTTCAAGACTCACAGCCTGCAGAAATAATATCACTTCAAATGCTTCCCTAAAGACAACCATAAAGGCAAATGCCGCCAGGCCAAACATCTTATCACGCTCCAGCAAGCCGCCTATACGATCTCGTATAAACCGGGTCCATTCTTTGGCTTCAGTTTTACTGTGCAACCAGAATCCCACATATAGGAGAATTGCCACAGCCAGGAGCGCAACAATCCCTTCCATCAATTCGCGGTTTCTCCCACCGAACTGTATGATATAATCTGATAAAAACCATCCTAAAATCCCCATTACGACAGCAGTAATCCAACCACCGTGAAGCCAGGGTAGTGCTTTTGTGGCTCCGGCGCGACGTATTAAGGCCAGAATAACAGCAATTATCAGAAAAGCTTCAATTCCTTCCCGGAGGAATATTGTACCGGCGATTAAAAAAGTAAGCCAATAGTTCAGCTTATGGTCTTTCATCATATCGTCGGCCTGACTTATCAGTGAAAGAGCCTTGGCTGTTTCCTCTTCTAAGGCCTCCACTCCCAAGTCCTTCTCAATTGCCTGTCTCACCTTGAACATTTGCTCTTCTATCTGAATTACAAATGCTGCATCGCGTGCACGTAATCTTGCTTCTACCGGCTCAATCCCTTCGAGATAGGCATTTATTGCTTGTGTTCTGGCAAGTTTTCTTTCTCCGGCGATATAACTGGCGAGTGCGGCATTTAAACCGTCTTCCGCAATTGTAAGACTGCTGACTGCATTTTCTCCTACAGGCTGAAGTGTTCTCAATGCTCGCAACATCGTTTCGGCATTTTCACTGACTTTCCCAAGGCTGTCCAGGAGTTGATTATTAGTAAAATTAGCGACAGTCTGCAAGTCAATCAAGTCGTAAGCTTCTCTGAATGCAGCTCGCAATTCTTCACTTTCTTCTGCATCCGTCTCAAATTTCAGCGATTCCACGTAAAATGCAAGATCCCAGATTTCCGATCCGCTGTATTGTGTATATGCAATCATCGCAGTACCCGGAATCCCAAGCTTTATGCTATTGTAGGCCTGATATGGCGAAAAATTGTCCATTAAATCGTCATCATGAAAATCACTCGGTTTCGGTTCAAGGCCTTCCCCACCCGGTCCGTCGCCATGCCCCTGATCGCCATGACAGGTGGCACAGGTAGCCATATACAATTCTCTTCCGTAATCAAGATCCGGCCATATCCTGGGCGATGTTACAACACCGGTAATTTTTATAATTTGCAGATTAATATTGCTGGCAAGTTCATGAATTTCTTCAGCTGAAGCTTTGTTTTCTATAAGCTTACGCAAATCCATCATTTGCGAAAGCATACTAACCTTCTGCTCTCCGGCAAGAAAATCCCCCTCTTCAGTCATGACATAAGCCTGCTCTGAGAATTCAACCTGCTCTTCATACTCCTGCTCGTCGATAATCACTCCATCTTCCACTGCTTCCGGATAATCGAGAGCGACATAACCCAGCAAATGAATTACAGTCTGAATTGTGACCTCATCTGATTGTGCCTGCACAGTAGAAAAGGAACTTCCTGTGAGCAATATAAGAAAGACCAGAGATGTTAATGTCGAATACAGTATTTTCACGCTCTATGATTTAACTAAAATAAGATGACAGGAAAATCATGGGAACCTGTTTTTATTTAGACTAGTTCTAAGTCGAGGCGTAAAATTAAAAAAAATCCTCCTAGGATAAAAATGATTCACTTTTAATAGTAAAAGGCAGCAAAACAAAAAGGGACACACAAGCGTGCATCCCTCTCAATATTCATTTCTTAAAATAGAGTTTTATAACATTAAAAAAGCTCATATCCAATCCTCTGCAAGAATTCAAAGTTCTTTTTACTAAAATTGATATTATAAAAGGTCAACACTTCCCCATCTTCTTTTATAATTTTCAATTCTTTTTCTTTAAACCCGATTCCGGATACTTTTTTCTTCTCTAACACTTCCAAAAAAGGCAGCTTTTTAAAAAGCTTATTTAAATATTTATTGTTCAAATAACTATTACAAAGGACTATTTTCTCTTCATCGAAGATTAAGAAATTCTCTATGACGTCCATATAATTTCCGTTATCGAATATCACTAAAAGGCTATCTCTATTTCCACTCAACTTTTCATTGAGTTGCTTGATTAAGGTGATTTTCTGATTTTCAAACAAGAAAATACTTATCGGGATGAAAATTATGAAGAAAATCATTACACTTTTATATCCGAGTGCATATCCAAACAGAAGAAAAGGGATGCTTATAATGAGGATAAAAATACTCGTTGCTATTATACTTTTATTCCTATTATGTACAATCATCCCTTCCTAAAATTATTTTAGATTTACGAGATAAAATTTAATCCCATGACAAAGCCTCAAGTCCACTAACGATAGAACCTCCTATTACTGCTCCCGCACCTGTCCCGACGCCCGGCAAAATAGATCCCCATCCAGCACCAGAACCTGCACCTAAAACATCAGCTTTAAAAAACTTTGCCCACTTTTTACATTTATCGCAAGCCCTGCTTTCTACTTCGTTATTATGACTAATTGTGCTATTAAAGATATTATAATAGCAGCTATTATCTGAAACATTATACCAATAATAATAACTACCCTGCATTACTCCAAGAACTTCTTCGAGTCCATAATCAATTGAGGACGCTGCCGCTGTAGCGCTTATTTGTTGATAATAACCATAACTTAATGTATTAAACTCTGTAGGACTCAAAGGATTTTCTTCATCCATTAAAGGTAAACTCTGTGATATTAACGTACTTACTGGATCATTGCCAAATTCAAACAATGTTCCATCCCCAAGTTTAACATCAATTATTTGATTAATAAAATCGGAATAATCTTCACCATAAACATTATAAAAGAAATCCTGCGTAATATCTTTAAATTTTTCAATATTGGGTTGAGTAAACTCCACGCTCAGATTATTCTTTTCAATCTCATCACAAATAGCATCTAAGAAAGCATTATGTTCAGTATATGACATTTGGCTTCTTAAAGTTGTCATTTCTAAGTTTTGTTCCTCTAGAATAGTATTATCTACATTTTTGGAACATGCACTGCTAAAAAGTACCGCAAATACAAATAAAATCGGATAAGTTATTTTTCTCATTTCATAAACATTTGATATTTAATAAGGTGCTACTCTTTTCTAGTTATTTTCGCTTCCAACTATTCATTTATTGACGATATCGTTTAGCTAAAAGTAAGTAAGTAAGTAAGTAAGTAAGTAAGTAAGTAAGTAAGTACATTAACATGTCATTAACATATCATTGGTGATCCCTCATAGATATGCGGCAATGTCGATGTATACTTTTCAAATCTTATTAATATCAATGTAGGACAATCTAAAACTAAATTACAGCAAGAATCTCTGCTATTGTATCTTTTCCTTTATTCTTAATATAATATTTAACAAGATCAGAATAGAATTCATCCTTGGTGTAGATTTCCGGATTATCTTTATATTTCTTCAACAACTTCAGAGCCGGGCGAGGGCGTGACCCCCAGGTCCCGCGAAGGCTGAAATCCTCATCAAACATTAATACCTTGGGGATTTCTTCCTTACCATTGGTTTTAAAGTCATGTATCAGCGATGGGTCCTGATCACGTAAGGTAATCTTCACTTCTCTGCCTGTATCCTGGAAGAACTTATATACAACCGGAACAGTATTGCTGCAATCTCCGCACCAGCCTTCTGCTATGATGAGCACTTTACCTGAAAAATCCTTATCATTCAGAGCTTCTTTCTGATCTGCAGTGATTTTAAAACTCTTATGTGCCCTTTCCATTCTGCTCAAGGACAGTTCGTAATAATGCTTGTATTCTTCATCTCCGTCTGCAGTTGCCTTTTCCAATGCTTCTTCAGTATGCTTAACATATCCGTCATAGTCCAGCCCTGCATCCCAGAATTTTTTAATATAATCCTTATCGGCCATAATTTTCCTTGTTTTTTATTTAATAATCCCCCCTTAACTCGCTATGTAACAATGAAACCGGTAGGTGGTTGTGAGAGAACTGTCAAGATTTTCTATAAGGATCAAGTTTTGACTATGGGGCCAAGATTTGCCAACTTTTAGAAAGTTGTCAAATCTATCTACAATAAAACTACCCGACCAACACCTTTTTACTCAAAAAGCCATATATTTAACCTTAAGACTACATACTGTATCTCTTGCAAGAGCTTATTGGAAGCTTTCTGAAGTAGAAATTTTATGTATGAGAACGAAGAAATTATTGACACGTTAATAAAACACACAATTATGAGTAAAAGAATGCACCCTTATCTAAAACACTTATTGAAAGATATTCAAGCCGGCCATAGAAAGCCTGAAGATGAACCTGTCGACAATGAACCTACAAGTCTAGAAGATCATTTCCGCGATATTGAGAACTGGCTTGCCGGGACTACAGAAGAAAGCATTACTTATTATACCGGGTTACAAAAAGAAGATTTCCCTCCTGCTGATCAATTTTCAGAATCCGAAATGAAGACGGTTCTGCATGCATTTGACAGGATGCTGGCAAGCTGGCGCACGGATATTTACTATCCGGAAAAAATGCCGATTCGCGAAAGATATAAGTTCTTAATAAATACAGTGCTCGATGACAAGATCTCCTTGATATCCTCCGGCTTCTTATCCCTTGACTATTGCACAGGAGACCCGGAAGGCTGCGAATGGGGTGAATATTGTTTTTGTTTGGATAGTGATTTTTATGATTGATGGTGAGGGAGGATTTCTTTATATAACAAATGGATAATAGTCGTTTATTTTCTCTTTAATTTATATCTTTAATTGTTATATATTAAATTCAATCTGGATGGTTAAGGTTACCAATACCGCTATAGTCCCATTTCGCCAGCACATTAAACGAAATCGGCTTTGAAGTTAATTACATTTTCAATTTAACTATGCTATGGAGCAGTTATTAAGAACACTAATGTTATTGAGCGGCGTAAGGCGATATAGCGTTGCTGAAATATGTGAGAGATTCAACAAATCTGAACGAACCGTTTACAGGTATCTTGAGACAATAGAAAAAGCGGGGTTTATCATTGAAAAAGATAACAGAGGTGATGGGATGCGGTATAAGCTTGCGCGTAATTCATATTCAAAGGATCTTAAAAGTCTACTACATTTTTCAGACGAAGAAGCTACCCTATTATATCGTTTATTATCTGAAATTGAGGGTCGCACGCAACTCAAGGATCAACTTATAAAAAAGTTAAATTCACTATACGACGTTAAAGCAATTAACTCCAAGTTTAAAGAATTTGAGATAGAGAGGGTGAGAAAGCTGAATACCGCTATTACCGACGAGAAACAGATAATTTTACGCAATTACAGATCGTCGCATAGTGGTGTTACTGCGGACAGAATCGTGGAGCCGATTGATTTCACAAGAGATTATGAATCCGTATGGTGTTTTGACACGGCAGACAATAAAATCAAACTTTTCAGAATTTCACGGACAGAAATGATTTATATCACGGATCGTAACTGGCAATATAGAGATTACCATAAGATTCCGTATAGAGATGCCTTTGGGATGTCTTCCGACAACGATATTGCGGAAGTCCGGGCCGATTTAACTTTGAAAGCATATAATTTAATACGAGAAGAATTCCCTTTGTCCATCAAGTTTATTAAGAAGAACAATAATGCTTATAGTCTATCTATCCCGGTAGCTAATTATATAGGAATCGGCCGTTTTATTCTCGGCCTTCCCGGGGAAGTGAGGGTCCATGGTCCTCAAGAATTTAAAGAATTTCTTGAAAAAGAAAAGAAAAAACATGTTGACTGACAGAATATGACAGTAACCTATTATATACTTGTGTTTGTAAAATAAAAGGAATGAGATTCAAGCTTACATTACAGAGAGTAAATGGCGAAATGTTGCCAATAAATTATCAATACCCATTAAGCTCAGCAATCTATAAGATTCTTGCAAAAGGAGATGAGGCTTATGCAGAGTTCCTCCATGAGAAAGGTTATGGTAAAGGTTATAAGTTTTTTACTTTTTCTGACTTGAGATTGAAGTTCAAGCTAGTCGATGGAGATAGAATGAAATTACTCAATGATGTAATAGAATTCTACGTCCACTTTCATATACCAGAAGCATCTGGGAATTTTATAGCCGGATTATTTAAGTCAGAAGAGATTGTACTAAGTGATGGATTGTCCCGAGCAGTTTTCAAAGTCCTTTCCGTTGTTTCAGAGCAAAGTCCTTGGAAAAACATAGCTTCAGAAAATGAAATTATTCAAGCTATTTTCAAGCCAAGTTCAGCAATTTTGATTGGGGTTAAAAACGAGAACGGTAATTACGACTATTTAAAACCGGATGACGACGGATATATTGATTCCTTACTATACAATTGGAGAGGTAAAATAAGAGATTCTTATGATGAAGAGACTGCAAGCAGTGCAACACTAAATGCTGAGATAGAATTTTACAAAAATCCATATCGATCAAGGCTTGTCCATATTAAACAAGGTACAGAGCAAGCAACAAAGGTCAGGGGGTTTATAAATTTCAAGATAAAGCTGATAGCGGAAAAACGATTTATAGAGTTGCTTTATAATGCAGGCGTAGGACTTGGCAATGCTCAGGGTATGGGGTGTGTGGAGGTG
>CAYRFF010000018.1:0-56744 GCA_964423575.1 uncultured Saprospiraceae bacterium
CCTTTCAGACTTTTCTGAAGAAATGGATTCATCCTGGAATGATAGTGAGGAATGACTGCGGTGGATAAAAAAAGAAAGGTGGAAATGGGTCGACCGGCTGGAATTAACTTGCATTGGTTATATTTTTGTACACATCATTACAATGGAAGATGTGTATGGGTGCAGGATGGTTATTGAGCGGAACGATATCTTGCTAATGTGTAGGGACGCACGGCCGTGCGTCCCTACACATTTAATCGTATTACTTGTAGCCGAAATCGTCCCTACACATATATACGTTTCTTTGTAGTCGAAATCGTCCCTACACATTTAATCGTATTACTTGTAGCTGACATGCCGAGCGCCTCTACGCACTCAACCGTTTGCTAATCCATCACCGAAAGAAGGAAGATGTCAACGTACATAAGTGGATAACTGCCTGCTGAGCCGAACTAATTGAATGAAATCCGGTTTTCCTATAGAGAGCTTCTTGATAAGTTTGATTTTTTATTGAAAGTGGTTGCTGTGGGCCTGTGAAACGGTCTTTGATGAGAAGAAGCAGAGAATCCTTGATGAAAATCTCAATTTCAAATGATTAAAAACGGATAGATATGATAAATAATGGCAGCTTAGCCGATGCAGTATTGAATATGAGTGAGTTTAAGAGGAAATTCACTTTGGGAGAATTGTACCGGTCATTTGTCTATCTTCCCAAAGCTGGCTCCACGCTCAGCAGAAATAAGAAGTCAAAATTACTCGACGAAGACTTTATAAAGCGCCTGCAACTGGCCGTTACCGAGGTAAATGGCTGTGCCGCCTGTTCGTATCAGCACACAAAAATGGCCTTGGAACAGGGAATGAGCAATGAGGAAATTAACAGCTTTCTGAGTGGCGGAAGCGAGTTTGTCGTAGAGGAACAAGCAAAGGCCATCCTATTTGCTCAGCACTTTGCTGACTTGAGGGGAATCCCCGCCGAAGTGACCTATACTTCCATTGTTGAGGAATATGGAGAGGGAAAAGCAGAAGTAATTCTCGCTGCATGTCAGGGTATGATTGCGGGAAATATGTATGGAATCCCATTCAGCGCATTTCTTTCAAGACTGAAAGGAAAAAAATATAGAGGCAGCAGCTTATTTTATGAAATAAGTATGCTCGTTTTGGGGCTTTTTCTTTTACCCATCGCCCTTCTTCACGGTTTCCTCAGATCATTAATTGGACGACCCATTGTGAAATTCAGTAATGGACAGGGAGGCTTATGACCCGGCCTTTCGGCAAATGTGCGATTCTTTATATAGACAGCTGTACTAGTGGAATCAAGTGAGAAAGTCCTATGTTTTAGAAAGTATGTCAGACAGTCAGAAAAGCAATAATATACCACTTTTAAAGCCTATTCATTTTAAGGATGAATTGATTGACGGCACCTGGGATCCCTCAATTAAATCCAGGTTAAATGAGTTTTTTATCCATTCCTTTATGGATGATATTGTCCCCTTGAAACTCCCATTACCTCTGCACAAGAAAACGGTGAATGACTTTGTGCTGGTAACTAATGGCCGTATGACTAAGACAATTGGTTTGGAGTCTTTTCCGCTTAAAGCAAATGAATTCCTGTTTACTCCCAAAAGCAGTATTACAACAACCAGGAACGTCAGTGGTGATTTGGAAGGGTTTTATTGTCACTTCTCAGATGACTTCATAGCAAATAACTCCTTTCTAAGGCGGTGGAAAACACAGGCTACCATTCAGAACTTCCTGATTTTAAGAGAGGAAGAAATAGCAACGGTTCTGCCTTTGTTAGATCGTATAGCCACACTCTATCGAGAGGCAGGAAAAAATCTACAGAACTACCGATTGATACAATATTACCTCTCGACTTTTATAGCTGAAGTGTCCGTCATTTCAGAGAGAAATGTACTGAAGCAGACCATACATCCTCTTGTAATTAAATTTCAGCAAATGGTGAACGAGAGATTCAAAGAGTCCAAGAATGTCAAGTTTTATGCTGATTTACTACATGTTTCCGCCAATCACTTAAATAAAATCGTTAAAAAGGAGACCGGGAAGACCGCTTTAGCCATTATCCATAATATCTGCCTTCTGGAAGCGAAGGTCTTGCTACATCAGACGGACTTGAATATAAGTCAGGTTGCTTATGAATTGGGATTTGAGGATACATCCTACTTCGGCCGCTTTTTTAAAAAATATACGGACTTATCTCCGTCTGCTTATCGTAAAATGATTGATTTGTCCTAATCTTGGAATTGTTTAATACATCATTTATGCTCATAACGGCTTAGATTTGTAGCATAATTAAAAAATAACGCAAATGTATAGTATCATTAAAAGCGCCCACAATGTTATCGGAATGGCGGTAATGTTCATTCTGCTTGTAATCGTAATTATCGTTTTAGTAAGATTATTGAGTAAAAAGCCATTTGATAAGCTTTCCAAAACGTCTGCTCTGATTGGATTGATAAGCACGCATCTTCAGATTCTTTTAGGCTTTCTTATCTATTTTATTTCCCCGGTAGGAGTGGGAAATATGTCCGGTGAAGCTATGAAAGAGACAATTTCACGTTTCTATATTATTGAGCATCCTGTCGGTATGATTTTGGCAGCTGTGTTGATTACTATTGGCTACAGAAGAATCAAAAACGACAAGTATTCTGATGCTAAAAAGCACCAGCAGATTTTGATATTTTACGGGATCGGATTGGCAATAATAAGCTACTTCATTCCGTGGTTTGTCTGGAGTTAATAAATCACTGAGTAAAGGGATTTTATGCTCTTTGATTGATTTATTGGATGTTCTTTTTTCTGAAATATCTACATATTATAGGTGCTATTATATTGCTCGGTAGTGTTTTTACAATTGATATAATGACTTTAAAACTCATTCTGTCAAAGAAAAGCCCCGGGTTGCAACTGTTTTATTCAGAATCAAAATTTGTCGAAAGACTGATAATAGGTCCAAGTTCTGTTTTAACGGCAATAAGCGGTATAATTATGGCTCTGTTATGGTTTGGCTGGCCATTTTGGCTTGTCTGGGGTATTGTCGTGGTTGCATTTACAGGATTCACAGGAAGTGTGACTATTCCTCGTTTAAAAAAGCGTCTTGTTGATATAATAAGTAAGGCATCAGGTGAGGGCGAAATGATAAAGAAATTGACCTTTAAGTTCATCTTGTTTATTTCGATTGATTTGTTGCTCTTGCTTTCAGCAGTATGGACGATGATTTATAAGCCGTCATTATTATAGCATCGGAGAGCAACAGTTGAGTTTCTACCTAATTTTAGAAATCGTACTTTGCATCATTTTCTGCTTGGATTTCCTTGTGAACCTTCGCTTTAGTAAGCGTTTCTTCTACCAGTCTGTCTAGACGAAATATCAACTCATCGTTGGCGATTTTTTGATTGACAAAGTCCGTTCCGAGCATGTACACATATGTCTGTACCACCTGAGCCTTCATAAAAGCCAAAATGGGTTTTAACTGCTGCTCGATAGCCAAATAATGCTTTTCAGAACCTGCGACTGCTACCATACTCACTATTTTGTCCTGAAGGGCCTGTAGAGGAAGCAAGTCAAATACATTCTTGAGACTTCCCGGTATAGAAGCTTGATAAATAGGCGTGATAATAATAAGAACATCACTGTCCATTAACTGTCGTACGAGTTTGCCGGTATCTCCTGAATAGTCAAGATAATTCCTTCCATCACTGAATTCTACCTGATAATCGCCCAGATCTATGAGGTTGATATTATTTTCCGGATGTTTCTCTTTTAACACATTGAGAATATAATCGGCTGTTATCTTGGTTTTAGAACCGTGGATGGTTCCTATTAATACGGAAACTTTCATTGTTATGGTTTTGTATATTTTTTCACTTCGGGTACTATTTTTTCGCCTATAATGTCGATGTTTCTTTTCAGCATATCAAAAGGAACTCCTCCGAAATCAATTTGTCCGATATACCGCTGGTGACCGAATAATTCATATTGATATAGAATCTTATCGATAATTTCATCCGGACTACCAATATTCATTACATCTCGTTCATCGGCTCCCTGAGCAAACTGCCATTTGGGGAAACCCCGGCCATTGGATCGCTGCATTCCCTCATTGATAAATGGATAAGCTTCCTGTTGCGCCTGTTTCATTGACTTTGAGGGAAACAGTAAACCTGCAAGACCAAGTGGTAGTGATTTTGGATCGTGACCGGCACTTTCAGCAGCCGCGCGATACACGTCTGCAGAATGCTTGAAGTGGACAGCAGACCCACCTAATATTGCAAGCATCATAGGTACACCTGCGTTTCCTGCCTTTAAAGCGCTTTCAGGAGGTCCGCCGACAGCTCTCCAGATTGGCATACTTCCGTTTTTAGGGCGTGGCAATATTCTGGCGTTGTGCAATGGGGCTCTATATTCTCCTTCCCAATTAACTACCTCATTTTCGTTGATTTTAAGAAGCAATTCAAACTTTTCTTCAAACAGTGCTTCATAATCGCGCAATTCATAACCCAATAGCTCAAAGTTGCCGACTCGCGAAGCGCGACCTGCGATGATTTCTGTCCGACCGTTTGAAATCAAGTCAATCGTTGCAAAGTCTTCATAGACCCGTACAGGATCCAATGTGCTGATAATAGTAGAAGAACTCGAGATTTTTATCTTTTCAGTCGCCTGAGCTATAGCAGCCAATACCACACTATGAGCCTGAGTTGTGAAGTAATCCTGATGGCTTTCTCCGACGCTGAAAAAGTCGATTCCGGCCTGTTCAGCTAATTGTGCTAGTTCAATAATCTCTCTTATCCGCTGCCCGGCTGAAATACGCTCGCCGGTTTTAGGATCAGGCATGTGGTCACCGAGTGTATAAATCCCAAACTCCAAGCCCTTGCTTGGATCTATTTTATATTTTTTCATTCCTTCGTTTCCCATGATAAAACTTTAATCTTCTTCATTCAGATCTCTTGTAATCCTCACCTTGCGCTCCTTATAACTGACTGAACGTAAACTACCGTCAGCATCGCGTAGATTAGTTTGTTCTCCGGTGATATCGGTATTTTGCGCTGATACAACCAGCCATTTATCATTTTCCTTCTTTGCTACAAAAAGAAACATAGTCCTCCTTTCACCGGCTTCGACTCCCTTATTTTCCGTTTGTCCGATTACTTTTATGCGCGTGTGCACTATCGCAATATCTTCAGCCGGGTACTTCACTTTGACCTTTAAAACTTCCAGTCTGGAGTTTTGAAAAATAATGCGTAGACCAAAATCATGCGCTTTCCAAATATCAGTTTTATTATCCCACCATTTTCCTGTCACATTGACAAAGTCGGCATCTTCATAAAATAAATCTGCAATTCCATCCGGGTTATACTTGTTCCAGGCTTCCATAAATAAGTACGGAATTTGACCGGGGTCGAGAATCGTATTTTGATTTTTCATAATTTCTATTCTTGGCTATAAAAGGTATAGCATCACAACTCTTTATACTGAATAAAGATTTAATAGTAAACGTTCATCATTCTTAGGATTGTGGGGACAGTTTATTGATTTGCTGTTGTTGTCTAGGAATGACCTACATGTTAAAACCTATCGGTTGTTAATAAGATGAATTATAAAACATCAATTATGGACAGAAAAACATATACCGTTATCGGAAGTACAGGGACTATCGGTCATGAATTAGTTAATATATTATCTGCATCCGGGGCTTCAGTTAGAGCAGTGCTACGTAATTTTAAACGTGCAAGAAATCTTCCCGGAGTTGCCTGGGTTCAGGCCGATGTCAGTGATGAAAACTTGTTGGATGCAGTTCTGGCGGGGACGGATAGACTATTTCTACTTACCGGGAATCAACCGGGATTTGGAAAAACTCAGATAGACGTCATTAAAGCAGCTGACCGATTGGGAGTCAAGCATGTAGTGAAGTTGTCTGCCTTGGGTGCAACACCACGCACCAAGAGTCCTCTAGCTTACGAACACTGGGAAGCAGAGCAGGCACTTGAAGAATCTTCGATGACCTGGACGATATTAAGACCACATGCTTTTATGCAAAACTGGCTGGGTGAAGTTGCAGAAACAGTACGTAATGAAGGCGCGATATATGCGGCAGTAGGTGATGGTAAAGTGCCGTTTATCGATGCTCGTGATATTGCAGCAGTAGCAGCTGAAGCTTTGTTACATCCTGAAAAACACCACGGTAAAAAATATGTATTGACAAGCGGAGTGGCAGTCGGTTACGCTGAACTTGCTGATGCTCTTTCTCAGGCGACAGGAAAGCAAGTAGTGTATAAATCTTTATCGATGGAAGAAATGCGTGCTCGTATGGAAAAGCAAGGCATCAGTGCTAAAATGATTGACTCGTTCCTCGCATTGGCTGCATATCAAAGGGCAGGTGGTGCTACTGCGCGCGTTTCAGAAGATGTGCGTGAAGTGCTGGGGCGTGAACCGCGTACAGTAGTCGATTTTGCGCAGGATTATCGCGATGAATTTGTGTGAATAGGTTGTTTACATTAATACATTAAGTTGTGAATGCTTTTGATTCGCAGATTGCGAATTTAAACAGGAGAGAAGTATTTTGTTTATCTTTACATAAAAAAGGATGACACTAGCCGCAGTAAAACTAAATATTATTAGAAGAATTTCAGAAATGGAAGATACTCGTTTGCTTGCCCAGATACAAAGTTGGCTAGAATTTGAGTCGGATGACTCTATTTATCATTTGTCTAATGAAGAAATTCAACGTATCGAGGAAGGAAAAGAGGAATATAAGTTAGGGAAAACGATTTCAGAAGAAGAGGCTAATTCTGAGGTTTTAGCAAGTTATACTATGCGCCTTTTTCGATAACTTTTTATATCCTACTTATGGTTCTCCAAAGGGATTGATTCACCCAATATTGACAACCAGTGAAGCGGTGTCTCTCAGCCTAAGCCATAGTCTCAGCCTATGATGAGTGTAAATATTATATAACCCACGTCATATATTATTAGATTTGTACTGAAAATAGAAATATTGAACATGACCTTCTGGCATATACAACTTCACAAAGACCTTAAAAGCCGCTTTTCTCTAGCTCAATTCAGGGAGATATTGCAGGAAAAGAAAGTAATCGGCCTGGGACATCCCTGGAGAAATAAACGTGGAGAATTTGTGCCGGATTCCGCACGGTTTCAAAATGAAATGGAAATCGGTGATATCGTCATGGTGCGTGACGGAAAAACGCCGATTGCATTGGTGAAAGTTATCAGCGATGCATACGAAGAAGTAAAGCCGGATGCGAAATTGGATTGGTTTCCTGTACGCAGACGCATTGAAGTGCTGGAATTCTACGTGGATCGCCCGGAATTGAAGGACCTTTTACAGAGAATTCTTCTTGAAGGAAATCGCAAGCATATTCAGGCTACAGGTACATTGACCAAGGGAAGCGATTTGACTAAAGTGACCAATAGGTTTATTCAGTTGTGGTGGGAAGGAGTGTAGGCGGGATTACCGTTGTCATTTCTGTTTTATGGAACGCTGATAATCGCGGATGCTTCGATAAACCCTTCGATTAGAACTCAGGACATCGCTCAGCAGAACTGTTCCAAACGCAGATAATCATAGATAAATATTTCATATGAAAGTTTTCGTAAATTTGGATTTTATAGCTTACGCAAATGGCAAGGCAATCCTTGCAAAGGCACAATTTGAAAATATGCATATAAAATACATCGCAGTCTTTATTCTTCTTTTCTTGACCGGCAGTTTAATCGCAAATGATAGCTTTTCAAAATATCTGATTTTTCAACCGCAAGAAATCCAGATACATGATAATCTATCCGGTGTAAAGCCTGCAAAAGTAAAGGAATTAAGTGCTTTTCTGGCGGAAAAGAACTATGAATTGACTACTGGGAAATGGACATTAAATGGTAATGACAACACAATTGTCGTAGAATTTATATTTGATGCAAATCTCCTAAAACACGATGAATATCATCTTGAAATCAGTGAATCCGGAATCCGTATTGTCGCTAAAAACCCATCTGCATTGAAATACGGGAAACAGACCTTGTCACATCTCTTAAATTATGTAGAGACAGAAAATGTTACACTTCCACAAATGCTGATTCAGGACTGGGCTAACTTTGAAAAACGGGGCTATATGCTCGATATCAGTCGTGATAAAGTTCCCAGGATGATCAGCCTTTATGCGCTGGTCGATCAGTTGTCAGAATGGAGAATCAATGAGTTACAGCTGTATACGGAACATACATTTGCATACAGCAATCATAAGGTGGTATGGGAAAATGCAAGCCCTATAACGGCTGATGAGGTTCAGCGACTGGATAAATATTGCAGTGAAAGAGGAATTGACCTGGTGCCCAATCAGAACTCATTTGGGCACATGGAAAACTGGTTGAAACACGATGAATATCTTGACCTATGTGAATGTGAAACTAACTGCAATACGATATGGGGAAAAAGGAAAAGAACAGCACTTGCACCGACTAATCCCAATTCGCTCAAGCTGATGCAGGAACTGTATGCTGAATTACTTCCCAATTTTACCAGTAAATATGCCAATATCGGTGGTGATGAAACAGTGGAACTCGGCCTGGGAAAGTCCAAAGCATTGAGTGATAAAATCGGAAAAGGACAGGTTTATCTGGATTTCCTGATTAAACTGAATGATGAAGTCAATAAACATGGAAAACTTACTCAATTCTGGGGCGATATTGTATTGAACCATCCTGAATTGATTAAGGATATCCCCAAGAATATGACAGCACTGGTCTGGGGTTATGATGCGACATATCCCTTT
This sequence comes from uncultured Saprospiraceae bacterium, assembly GCA_964423575.1. GTDB lineage: Bacteria > Bacteroidota > Bacteroidia > Chitinophagales > Saprospiraceae > CAYRFF01. Next base: position 8,781 of record CAYRFF010000018.1, read on the forward strand.
GATAAAAATCTGGCCAAATTTTATAAAGCAGGATTGGATTTTTATGTTTGCCCTGGGACCTCTAGCTGGCGTTCTGTAATAGGCAGAAATCACAATGCATTTATAAATCTGCAGAAAGCTGCCGTAAAAGGCAAAAAGTACGGTGCAAAGGGCTATTTGATAGCCGATTGGGGTGATTATGGGCATTTTCAGCCTAAATCAATCAGTTATCCGTCGCTCGTCCTGGGCGCGAGTTATGCATGGAATGTTACAGAGGAAACACTGGATAATCTGGAGTTTTTGCTGAATGAATATGTATTTGAGGACAGGTCAGGCTATACTGCAAAAGCAATTTTAACCTTGGGTAATGCTTATGTGAAAGTTGAGATCCCTGAAGGCAATGCCAATGCTTTCCACCTGATGATACGCCGGTACGCATGGACGATGCAAGGGCAATATCAGACCAGGCACTTGAATAAAAAAGGACTGCTGGCGGCTGAGTCAGAGATAGAAAAAGGGCTTGAATATTTGCGCAAAGCAAAGCCCAGATCTTATGATGCCGAAATCATCGTCAGAGAACTTGAACAGGCAGCGGCCTTGGCAAAATTTGGCATACATTTAGGACTTGCGCGTCTGGAGGCACCCGGCAAGGAAACGAAGGGTATATCTGTGGGTAAAAAAGAAGAACTCGTCAGTGAACTTGCTCCGATTATTGAAAGCCATAGGGAAATATGGATAGTGAGAAACCGACCGGGCGGACTGAAAGATTCGGCAGAAAAACTGGAAGATGTGTTGAATTACTTGAAAAAGTAATTTGACAACAAATGAAAACATTTACAAGAAATGGGAAGTCATTATCCTAATACTTATTTCACGATTTCAACAGCGCTTTGCAAGATGTTTACGTTACCTAATATAGGTGGATTCTCTTAATTGAATACATTGCTGTAACTTGGAGAAAGAATAGCTTTCGCAAATGTCTTTTTAAAATTGAACGAGAATGAGACTTAATGTTCTAGTGATGATTTTTCTGGCAGGTTTCCTGATGACTTCTTGCACTAAGGTGGAAGAGCCCACCCCTTCGGGAACAGATGATACTTCTATTTTACCGGACTTCATAGGGCCAATCGTGGAAACTGACTATCTTATCTTCGGGCACTATTTTGGGATGTCAAGTTATGGTGTGGCTATATTTAAACTTGATATTAAAGAAGAGAAGCTATACAAAGATATTCTAAGTGATTATCATTCGGCTTGGCGAAGTGATGACTTTTATAAACCGGAATTTAAGCTGCACAGTCAGGAAAAGTATGAAGTGGCAAAAGACTTGACAGACTACTTCCCTATAGAATTACTTTTTGAAACAGAAAACATATTCGGTTGGCCGGATGCTATAGACCAGGGTGGATTATATATAGAAGCTAATTATAATGGAATCAGGCGATTTTGGCGTTTAGATCGGGACAAAAGGAATGTTCCTAAAGTATATCGAGAGTTTATTGAAGTACTAAAAGAAAGAATGGAAGAGATATTATTCGGATAATATGATACCGTCTTAGGCTAAGACAATGATAAAACCTTATAACTTTCTAACAATTAATATTATGAAAATGAAGAGAGTATTGATGGCAATTCTTGCTATAATGATAATTAGTTCTTGTACAAAAGAAAGGGGCTTGTCTGAAGTCTGTAAATATAAATATGATATTTTATCTCCTATCGGCTATGATTTAAAAATGATCAGCGAAATAGAATTCAATGGGAACGTTAGAGAGTTCCAGTTTGTCAACGACCAGATAGGCTATGCATTACTCGGGAATAATGTGGGTGGTTATATAGAAGTCTTTAAATCCATAAATGGTGGAGAAACCTGGACAGACTTAAATTTTGGTATCAAAAAAATTTCCAGAGGAATGGAATTTAAGGACGAAAATATTGGTGTGATAACCATACTTGATGTGACCGGTTGTCCATCACCCAATTGCCAACATAAATGTGTGGTTCTTAAAACAGTGGATGGCGGTTTAAGCTGGAAAGAGATAGAAGTTGAAAACTTAAAAGGAGCTTTATATCAGCCGAGATTTGATAGCGATGGAAATTTATATGCTTTTTTAGCTTTTGAAAATCAGTCGAAATTAATGAAATCTACTGATGATGGAGAAACTTGGAGCGAATTAATGGAAGGTCAGGTATTTAACTCCATTTATAGATACCGGTTATTTGATGATAACTTTTATATCCCGTTGAATGACGGAAAGATTTTAATAGTTGACACAAATGGGAACATACTTAAAACCATAGAAACAGGCGTTTCGAAAATACTGGATGTGAAAATTTTTGATAATGATAATCTAATGGTAACGAATTATGATGAAATAATTAAAACGACAGATGGTGGAGAAGCCTGGGAAACGATGTACAGTGGATATGCAAAAATCATTGGATTTGATTCACCGAATAATGGTATAATAATGCTCAAACAAAGTAGCTGCCCGGAAGACGTAGTTCATGTCAATGATTTAATTGCAGTAACTAATGACGGAGGAGAAAGCTGGGTATTTGCAGATGAGGCCACTACTAATCTGAGCAGTAATTTTCGCAATAGCCAAAAGATGGCGGATGGCAACTGGTACTTTATGGTTAAAAATCAATTATTTACTATACTGGAAGAATAGAACGGTGAAGAATTTGAGTCGTTTTTTTATGATTTTATTTGCGATTCAGATATCCCTGTCTGGCTGTCAGAAAGAAGCTACACCGAGGGGGATTAAGGAACAACTCATCGGTGAATGGAGCTGGATGGAAAGTACAGGAGGAATGACGGGGCAGGAACAACATTCGCCGGAAAAGGATGGATACACTTTGTCCTACCATTTTTACGAGAATGATAGTATCTATATAGTCAAGGATGGAAAGGAGATTCAACAGAAAACTGTTTTCCATATTACAAAGGAGAAGAGCATTCTGTTCCATGAAGAATATGATTTTCTTACTATTGATTTTAAGTTCAAAGAGCAAGGAACGGACTCCATCATTGTGCTGCCGATGCGATATATTATCGATGATTTAAATGAGAGTGAATTGCGGTTGACGGAAGATGTATACGATGGTTATGGCTGGCGGTTTATGCGTATAGATTAGAATTTGAGTGTTTATTTTTCTTTAATTTCGAGTTGAGACTCTCTCGTAAGAATTACATCCTATCGGAATTTTTCCAAGTATTTTTTCCAAATCAGGCAACACATTTTAGGACGGTTTTCGTTAGACTATAAAAGTGGACTGATTTAATTGTAGTTTGAAGGAAGACATAGCTTTCGCAAATATTGCTCTTTTAATTATTGTTCACTAGCCTGTAAATTAATCAATGGTTTTGATAAATTGAATGAAATGAAACTTAATATTTTAATGATAGCCTGCCTGGCCATCGGCCTGATGACATCTTGCACAAAGGAGGATAAATTGATACTTTCAGAAACAGATTATATTCTTTTCGGACATTTTTACGGAGAATGCTTAGGAGAGGATTGCATAGCTATATTTAGATTGGAAGAGGATAAGCTATATGAAGATATCAGCGACAAGTATCCTGCTAGGGAGGATTTTCATGATAGAGAATTTGTCCTACTTTCACAGGAAAAGTTTGATGCTGTGAAGGATCTGATTGACTATTTCCCGATGGATTTACTGGAAGAAACGAATGATGTAATCGGACAGCCGGACGCAGGAGATTGGGGAGGACTATATATCGAATATAACTTTGATGGAATTAGCAGATTTTGGTTACTGGACCAAATGAGAGATAATGTCCCAACAAAATACCACGAATTCATCGATAAGGTAAATGAAAAAATACAACTGATTTTATCTGACTAAGGCAAAGCCCCATTAAGTAGAGAAGTTTATCATTCCTGAAGATAAAATGCTTATTGAAATGGACTCCCTTGAATTGGTTTTCAGAGAAGTGATAGATTGTTTACCTAGTATTTACTTGATTTTTTGCAAAGGCATCCATATCTGGAGAAATTAAATATCTTTGCCCTGATTTTAATAGAGATGTATTAATTATAAATAATTGATTGTCAGTTGCCAAGGACTTTGTTGTTCTTGTATTTTTATAATTTCAAACACAATTCTTCTTCTATTATTCAATGGCTATTGAAGAATAGATATGGTAAAAGGTAGAGTTTCAGGTGGGTACGGAGAAGCAAAATAACAAGGGGAGAGAATCATTAACAGAGGATGTTCTCGACAAGATATCTTCTTTCTACTCCTGGATATGGAATTGGATAAAGCCCAATAAGTCTCAGTCTATCTATCTGCAGATTTTACTATTTGTCTTGAAATTGCCTGTTTTTATTGCTATTCAGATCCTATCGCCTATTTTTATAGTTATTATGTTCATTGTATTTCTTTTTGCTATATGAATTTAAGGCGAAAGTCAGACATACTTTTTATTCTTTGCCTATTGATATTCCTTGTACATCAATTTATTGAGCGTATCGTAAAGGTCGAGGTCGCTGTTTTGGATAATTATCTTGACCCATTGCTCGCTATGCCTATTATACTGCATTTGATTACTCTGGAACGCAGAATACTGACTAGAAACCCGGGATATAGAATGCCATTGGTGCATATTATTCTCTATTTCATTATAGTCTCAGTAATAGTTGAGATCGTCTTTCCGATGTTCAACCCAAAACTTATAGGCGACCCCATAGATGTCGTTTTATATGCTATTGGTTCTGGTTTCTATATTATGGCCCTGCCGCTGAAAAAGGAACTTGATTATTAAGCGATAGAAAGGAATATTAAGAATTGCAGCAAAGTTGATTAATTTGCTTTTCCATCTAAATAATTATCTATTTCTTCTACCAATTTTCTTTGCTTTTCTATTGTCACATTATAATATTGAATTTTGTATATCACGTCTGTAATATGAATGGATAGTTCCAGTATAGCTTCTTTCCGCTGATTTGCCGTTAAATTTGACAGAGACTCCATTTCTACTATATATCCATCTTCGTTATACTGAAGCAAGTGTTGGAAGATCTCTATAAGCTTGTTCCTGCGCTTTTCAGAATAGTTAAGTATATTTAACTCTTCTATAATCTCATAGTCATATTCGTACAGTAATATTATGGCTTCACGAAGAGAATGATTTTTAATAACTTTAAGTCCACTTGTCTTAAGAGATTCATAGGCTGCACTATTAAAGAAAGGCCTCTCCCCCGAAAGCACACCTGAAAAGTAGTATATAGTAGAATCCTCCGTTAGTTCCGGATTGGCAACATTTTTCCTGAGCTTACCGTAGGAATGATATACTTGTCTCAGGATAGAATCTCCGAGTACCAGTTCTTCAATATCTGAATGTAATCCCTTTTTCATTGTCTTAAGCAACTCTATTTCTGAATGTAGTTCCTCTTTGTTTTTTCCCCATTCTGAAAGTGAAAAGGCTAAAAAGACACTCACGAATATTAAGATGAATTGACCTAAATATCTCAGTATTCTACTCTTCCAGTTTTTTGCTTTTGATTTACCCATCTCACTGAATTTTGCCCAAAGTAATGATAATTGCAGTCTTGACAATATGATTTCGTCGGTCTTTATCTTTCTTATAGGAAAAGATAGAATTTATTATAAATGGAATACTGCCTTTGAAATGTAATATTATGTATAATTTAGAGGCAAGCCCGAAAGCAGCATTTGTATGGGTTTTCCCGTTTCTTAAGTAACAAATAAAATATAATAATGAATAGCTTGATGAAGACCGTTGCGAGCCTTATAGTGATTGCCTTACTTTCATCAATCATGACAAGTTGTTCCAAGGAGAAGCTGCGTTGCAGTTTCGATGTAGAATTCTGCACATTTATTGATGCATCGGAATTTCATGAAACCGGCGTAATTATTGATAAATTTTTGGCAGGGCAGAAAAAGAGCCTTTCTGATGATGAAAAGCTGGAAGAATTGCGTCAATGGCTTGAATGTAAATCTTGTGTTTCAAGTGCAGAGATAATCTGTAATTCATGCATTTACACATTGAAGCAACAAAGTGAATTAAAGGTTTCATTTATAGTTGAAGGACAAGAAGTAATAAAAGTTCTTGATATTATTATGGATGAGTCATTGCAATACGTCAGATATCACGAGTGAAATGATAAATTGACATTTTTCTGTATTAGGCAATATTCCGGTAGTGGTGAGTAAAGGCACCTCGACCTGACGTTTGCGGAAGCTATAACATAACAGCCTGGATCTCAGCCCTTCACTGAGATTATTAAATCATTGTCATAACTAAACCCCTGTCCTGTACTAGAACACGTACTCGTATGTCGCCTGCAAGCCTAGCGGTATTCCGAGTGCCCAGTATACGAGCAGGAATATCGTCCAAAGGATAAAGAAAACAATAGAATAGGGTAGCATTGTTGATACCAGTGTGCCAATTCCCGTTCCTTTCACATATTTCTGGCAGTAGACTACTACTAGTGGGAAATACGGCATAAGTGGCGTAATAATATTAGAAACAGAATCACCGACTCTATATGATGCCTGCGTCAAATCCGGAGAAATTCCAAGTTGCATAAGCATCGGTACCATAATCGGAGCAATGAGAGCCCATTTTGCGGAAGCTGAACCTATAAATAAGTTTACGGAAGCTGTAAGCATAATGATACCTACAATTGTAATTTCTGCCGGCATATTCATAGCTTTAAGCCCGGATGCGCCTTTAAGAGCGAGTAGAGCACCAAGATTGGACTTGGCGAATGCATCAATAAATAAGGCACAGAAGAAAGCCATTACGATGTAGTAACTCATATCGTTCATCGCCTTGGTCATACCTTCAATAATATCTTTACTCGACTTGTAGGTCTTGGAAACGTAGCCATAAACAACCCCGGGAATCAGGAAAATGATGAAAATCAAGGGGACGATCGACTTCATAAGTGGAGCGGAAAATGAAGAAATATTTCCATCCGGATCACGGAGTGCTGAACCCGCAGGATATGACCATAAAAACAGGCCTACCAGTGATAGCAACATTACTCCTGTAGCGAGATAAAATGCCTTCTTTTCTCTAGGCTTCAAAGCTTCCATGCTCGTACCTTCTTCATCTTCTACAACAACTTCAGTATTTTTCAGTCGCGGCTCTACAACTCTATCGGTTAAATACCAGCCTACCAGAATTATAAGTACAGAAGATGCAGCTGTAAAATACCAGTTATTCAAAGGGTTTACCTGAATTGTAGGGTTGATGATCTGTGCGGCAGATTGCGTAAAGCCTTGCAATAGTGGATCGATTCCAGAGGGGATAAAGTTGGCACTGAAACCTCCTGACACTCCTGCAAATGCCGCTGCAATTCCCGCAATCGGATGTCGACCAGCCGCGTAGAATATAATCCCACCCAGCGGTATGACAAGTACATAGCCCGCATCAGTAGCCGTATGTGAGACTATAGCGACGAGGATAAGCATAGGAGTTAATAGGCTCTTGGGCGTAACCGACAGCATGGATTTCAGACCTGCATTAATAAAGCCGGAATGCTCTGCAACTCCCACACCAAGCATGGCTACAAGTACGATTCCCAGTGGAGCGAAACTCGTGAAAGTAGTGACCATATTGGATAAAAACGCAGCGAGCGCAGTGCTTGTAAGTAAGTTGTTTACCTTTATTGCCTCTCCACTTGATGGATCTATATCCGTGAATGTCATCGTTGAGAATAATGCAGATAAAACCCAGATTACCAGCATCAAAACAAAGAATAATATCGCCGGATCGGGCAATTTGTTACCGGCTCTCTCAATGAAATCAAGAGCCTTATTCACAAAACCTTTCTTGGGTACTTTTTTCTCTTCAGCCATAGTAAGTCTATACAATTAGTTAATTGATTGAATCGCGATGAAGCAAATAATCAGCCTAAAATACTATTTATTTATTAATTGCATCAGCTTCTTCTGAAAATAGAAAAACAGTTCTCTCTGGTTGATGAAAATCAATTAAGTCGACCTTGCTTGTGCAACTTGATTCCACTGAGTAGAAAAGGTAGTGAGGAAAACAAAATTAGACCAGAAAAGTACAAGCCAAATTGCAGAGCCAGACTCGCGAAGAGCTTGGTAGGATCATAGGTGATAATTTCAAATGCCAGAACTGAAAGGCCCAGGACCAATAAGAAAACTCCAAGGATTAATTTCAATTTGGCCGCTTGTTTGACTCTTTCTTTGAATTTGAAATGATTTTCCGATTCCGGATTTTCCTCTGAAGTGGAGTCAATCAGCTTTTCTGTATTGAGTCTGGCTATTTTCAGGTTAATATTACCTGCATAATTGAAACAAGCCATTCCCAGTGGGATTCCAGTAATTATAAAAGGAACATATTCTATCAGGAAAATAGTTGCTATACCCAGAATACCCAAAACTACATATACCAGACGTTTTCTCTTGAGTTTATTGATTTGTCCTACAGATTCCGGCTTCATGTTCCCAATACTTTTGTCGAGTTTTAACTCAATTTTATTGAACAATCTTCTCCTGCGAAAACGTAGAAAACTCTTTTATAAGTTCCCTTTGCAGTCAGATAATGATTTACCAGCCTAGGGGAATCTTTAGGCCCATTGCCATATATTGCGTATTATTCGACGGAAACATCGATGATGTTGAAACAATTTCCGGAAGATTCCCGGTTGCAAGAATCATTTTGGCCTTTATCTTATAGTTTATTCCACTTATGATAAATGGAGTACCGGATAAAACAGCTAGTGTGCCTGTGTAAATAATAACTGCTAGTCCTAAGGCAGACCAGCTATCACTTGGGTCGTAAACGATAATTCCTGCTCCGATCATCCCAAGGCCTGCACCGGCAAGAACGCTACCTCCTATTATTTTTGCATTCGCAGAACGGTTGAATCTTTTTTGCACATCCATAACATAATGTTCTTTTAAGTCTTGGCCGGAGGTTAATGCAATCTTTTTCTGCATTTGCAGCTGATAAATTTTCAGGTTATTGTTTCCTGCCTGATTCAATAGAATCATCCCCACAGGGATGCCAAATGCTATCAGTGGTTGAGTTGAAATCAGCGCGCCGGAGCCGAGAGTTAAACCGGTGCCTGTAATGGCATTGGCAGCGCGCCAGCTCTTGTAATAATTTATTTTCTTATCATAATCCGCGATAAGTTCTTCCGTCTGACCGGAGCTTAATTGTGCAGCTATTGAATTATAGGAGCTTGTAATAGCAAAGAGCAGAAAGATGAATAATATTTTTCTCATATATTTTGTCTAAGGTTGTCCATGTTTTAAAAATATGCTAGATAATCACCGTCTACATTACGTTCTACCAACCGAAAGGGATTTTGACTCCCATTGCCATATATTTTCCATTTCCTGTAGGAAAATTAGAGGAAGTAGAAACTATTTGGGGAAGATTACCTGTCTGCATTATGAGCCGGGCTTTTTTCTTTAAACTTATTCCGCTGACAATAAAAGGTATACCCGCGAGGACACCCATAGATCCCACAAGGCCTATAACTACTAAGCCCAGGTCAGCCCATCCATCGCTTGGGTTGTAGGTGATAATCCCCAGCGCAATTATGCCGAGACCTGCCCCGGCAAGAACACTACCGCCGATTAATTTTGCATTAGCAGACCGCGTATATCTTCTTTGTACATCCCTGATATACTGTTCCTTTAATTCTTGGCTAGTGGTTAATGCGATTTTCTTTTCAATCTCCAGCTGATATATTTTTAAGTTGTTATTTCCGGCTTGGTTAAAAAAGGCCATGCCGATGGGAAAACCTAATATTGTGAGAGGGCTTTTTGTAATAAATGCAGTAGCACCCAGGCCGACAGCACCTGCAGCCACATTAATTGCACGAGACTTTTTATATTTCTCAATTTTATCATCATATTTCTTCATACTAAGACCTGTTCCATCAGAGCTTTCCTGCGCTGAGATAGTTGTAAATGAACTTATGAAAGCCAAAAGCAAAATAAAAGGTAAAAATTTTATCATAATGAGCTTTTCTTGTAAATATAATGAAATGTTTAGATTGATAGAGCAAAATTAAATGGTAATTATAGGCAGCATTTTATTCTTTTGTCTGTCTTTAAGATAATGAATAGAATAACTCGTTTTGAAATTCGCCGTATGAAGAATTTACTGATTACCCTGGTAATTGTTTTAACTGCATCTGTTGAAGCTTTCGCTCAAATGCCCGACACTTGTAAACTCTATTTTGGCACCAATATCAGCGGACTTAGTGACTGGGGGTCTGAGCAGCCATTTGTAGATATGATGCGCTCCTCCCGCGAATGGTATAGTAAGGATATCGACAACCCTGATGATCCCTGGATTTTTAATACAGAGCAGGCTCAGAATTTAAACTATCTACCCAATGGCTATCCGACTGGCATTCCCCAGGAAGTTGATGGCAGGCCTTATCTGCAGAAGCTTGCGACTATCTGGGGTAGTACGAGTGGCTGGGAAGCGGGTTCTTATGTTGTTTTATTTGAAGGTAGAGGAGAACTCAGCTTTGCAGGGGTGACTTCCCTGGAACGCACAGATGAAAACCGATACACCTTTGATTTTCTGAATCCTCTGGAAAATATTCTAGAGATGGTAATTGAAGAGTCTGACTTCGAGAATCCGATTCAGAATATCCGTATTGTTAAGAAAGAATATGAGCAAAGCTATGAAAGTGAGCCATTTAATCCACATTGGCTGGAAAAGGTGTTGAATTTCCCTTCTGTCAGATTTATGGATTGGGGCCAGACCAATAACTGGGCGCAAAAGGAAACCTGGAATTGGGAAGACCCAAGACTTTACGACTGGGATGAACGCGCGGTTTATGATTATTACACCTGGACGACCAATAAAGGAATTCCTTATGAAGTAATGGTGAAACTCATGAACGATTATGAGCTTGATGGCTGGGTCTGTGTCCCGCATAACAGTAGTGATGACTATCAACTGAAAATGGCGCAATATTTTTATGATAATCTCACACCTGAACGCAGGCTTACAGTGGAATACAGTAATGAAATCTGGAATTGGATGTTTGGACAGACGCAATGGTTAAATTACTATGGTTGCGAGCAACAAGGCATCTCCTGGCCTGAAGGTACAGTGCCTTATATCCAGAATTGTATGGACAACTGGACATCTGTTTTTGGCGAAGATAATCCACGGCTTACGCGAGCTGTAGGAGTCCAGACAGGCTGGCTTGACGTAGCCCAGAGGACTGCTTTTAATATGAGAGTAGGCAGCTTTGATGTTGTCGCCGGAACCTATTACTTTGGCTTAAATGATGAATCAGATGCTATTCTGGATGCGATGGGAGAATCCGCCACTGCACAGGATGTAATCGATCTTGTAAGGGAGTATTGGCAAGAGGGGATGGATATGATTTCTGATATAAAAACGGATGTGGCGGATGAACTTGGTCTTCCGATAGCATTTTATGAAGGTGGACAACATATAACTCCGATTCCATTCGGTGAAGAGCCGACTTATGCGCAAGCTTTACTTGATGTACAACGTGATCCCGGAATGTATGATTTATACATGGATTGGTACGATTTTCTGAGGACCTTGCAGGAAGGAGAGGAACCGCTCTTGTGCATGAATTTTTCATTGATTTCTGAACGGAGTGCCAGATACGGCAGCTGGGGCTTGTGGGAGACAATGTTTCAGGATACGGATGTGATTCCTGCCCCCAAAGCCGCTGCAACCATGGAGAATATCTATTCGGGCTGCTGGGAAGAGGAGTCCACTGCAACATTTCAGGTGGAAATTGAGGATAGAATCAAGCTTTTTCCCAATCCCACTACGGATTACCTGATGATTGAGTCTTCGCAGTCGGGTAAAGTGGAATTGTATAATTCCCTTGGCAGATTGGTTTATGAAGCAGCCATTGAAGTCGGCTTGTCAAGGCATGATTTATCAGCTTTCGCAAATGGGCTTTATTTCCTTCGACATGATGCTGCGAGTGACGCATTAAAAGTGCTTATTATGCGGTAGTGTCGGTGTGATATTTATGTTTCCACAAATGATTTTTTATAGTTATTTTTCTATTGCCCTGGGATTAATCCATTTTGCTTATGGTTTATGTTTTTCTTGGCTGTCATTGTGTAAAAAACCTACTGCGACACGCTCTGCGGTCGGAGGATTTTGCCTCTTACGAGCTAACCTAATTTGACCGCTCTGCGGTCAAAAGTTTCTAAATTCTTAATTTCTGTCAGCCTATCTTTAATAAATTTATATTATTCTTATAATCATACTGAGTTGAATAAATCTATGTTTGAAAGCTATAAGACAGCTACGCTTTAGCAATAAAATGTTATCATCTGATGCGGACAGCTACTAGTCCGTTAATTGACCTGTAGGATGACAAGATTGAGCGTTAAAACGGAGCTTTCACCAGCGATACTCGTTCGCCAAGCATGACTGACTGAAATCTCAGCTTGCTGAGATCGAGTTGACTAAATGTCAAGTCGAGGAGGGAACTGCGAGCACCTGCGAGCAGCTAGTAGCATTGCTAAATAAAGACTTGATTTTAGACGGCTGCTTCTATTTATCGCAGAACAAAAGCATGTAGCGACCAGGCGAATCGAGGGTCTCAGCTTGCTGAGAATCGTACTTCGACTCGCACTTCGTGCTTGCTCAGCACACCGCCTTTGAAAGCTCCTAGCCTTTTTCGTCATTTTTTGGCGATGAAAAAATGACATAAATAAATAAACTGAATATCCACCCTTCATAAAACCCTTTTATAAATAATCTCTGTTATTGTCCTGTGTTGATTACACAGCTTTCACAAAAAACAAATAACATGAAAATAAAAGAAGGAAAACTCGTAGAATGGTTTATCAGAATAGCTTTAAGTGCCGGCCTGCTTTCCGCAGTCGCTGATAGATTTGGATTGTGGAGTGAAAAGGTTTCTGCATGGGGAAACTGGGATAATTTTATTGCTTACACACAGAAACTGAATCCCTTTGTGCCGGAATCTTTAATTGGTGCATTGGGAGGCGTAGCCACTTTCTTGGAAATAGCTTTCGGGATTGCCCTTTTAATTCCTTATAAAACTCCACTAATTGCTCGCGGCACCGGTTTCCTCTTATTGTTTTTTGGCCTTGCAATGACATTTGCATCAAGCATAAAAAGTCCGCTTGATGCTTCTGTTTTTGCAGCTTCGGGGGCGGCATTTGCCTTAGCTGTGATGACAAAGAAGCATGAGGGTAAATAGTTAAGTGCTACGGATCGGTAAGCTATACGCTCTGGCGTGGAGATTCCTCCTACGGTGGACACGAGTGCTGAGCCGTTAGGTGGTCACAGAGGATGATGGTTCCAGTGTCGGGCTCGCTAATCTCTACGAGCTTAACGATCCCTTCAGTTTGTACGACCCCTAACAGTTTTGTATGCTATAGTTGTTATGTTATGAAACATTAAAAACTGAAAGCTTCACCAGCAATATGTTGTGAGTTGATGGTAAATAATAACGTGACTTTGGCTTGGTTCATAAATTTTCAGTGAAGTTTTTACAGCATAGATGTTAGCAAAATCAACGAATCAACGGTCTCGGCTTGCCGAGAATTGTACTTCGACACGCACTCCGTGCTCGCTCAGCATACCACCTTTGAAGCCGGTTCCTGAGTGAAACCCTGAGCATTAGCGAAGGGTGGAATCGAAGGAGACCTTTTCGTCATTTTTTTGGCAATGAAAAAAAATGACATAAACTAATAAAAGCGTTAATCAGCTGATTAACGCTTTTCTAAACCACCGTTCTAAACCTCTTAAACGCCGCTTCTTCTAGAGCCTCTCTATCATCCGGATGCGCAATCTCGATAAGAGCCTTGGCACGTTGCCCCAGGTTTTTACCGTATAAATATGCGGTACCATATTCTGTAACTACATAATGGATATGACCTCTTGTGGTAACAACTCCGGCTCCCTCCTTCAGAAGAGGCACAATCCTGGGAATACCTTTGCGGGTTCTGGATGGAATTGCCAATATCGGCTTTCCGCCTTCAGATAGTGCCGCACCACGCATAAAGTCCATTTGACCACCGATTCCGCTATATTGTAGGGTTCCGATAGAATCCGAACATACCTGTCCGGTTAAATCGATTTCAATAGCCGAATTGATTGCGTGCATGTTGTTATTAGCCATGATATTTCTGGGGAAATTGACATGCTGTACATCGAGGAAGCCCAGTGAAGGATTCTCGTCGATAAAGTCGTATAAGCGCTGCGTTCCCACGCAGAAACTTGTGATTGTTTTATTCAGGTGTATCCCTTTGTATTTATTGGTAACCACATCATCCAATATCAGATCTATAACACCGTCACTGATCATCTCTGAGTGAATCCCGAGGTCTTTATGATTGTGTAAGCTTTTTAAAACAGCATCGGGAATGGTACCAATACCAAGTTGTAGTGTAGCGCGGTCATCTATCAATTCGGCGACATTTTTACCGATTTGAAGTTCTACTTCGGTCATTTTGGAAGCATAGTCAACGGTCATCAGTTTTTCATCGTGCCAGACCATACAATCTATCCTTTTTATGTGCACCATTGAGTCACCGTGAGTTCTAGGTACATTTGGATTTACGATTGCGATAGTCAATTTGGCAGAATCGACAGCACTACGGGCGATATCGACGGATGGGCCAAGGGAGCAATAACCGTGTCTGTCCGGAGGAGATACCGTAACCACTGCGATATCCAATGGAAGAATTCCTCTTTTAAAAAGAATCGGAATTTCACTCAAAAACACAGGAATAAAATCTCCTCTGTCGCTATTTACGGCTTCTCGCACCGGAGCTGATGTAAACAGGGAATTGATGAAGAAGTGGCCTTTATATTCCGGCTTTGCAATTTCTACATTTCCAAGCTGCGTAATAGAAACTAGTTCCACATTTTCCAGCCGACTTGCTTGTCTTGCCATTTCATCATAGAAAACATTGGGCGTGCATGAACTCCCATGTCCAAATATTCTATCTCCACTTTTTACCAGTGAAACTGCCTCTTCAATTGTCGAATAAGTTACCATAAGCCTATTTAAAAATTTATTTGTTTGTTATACGACAAAATTACTACAAGTCATTATCAATTAATATGATTTACATCATACCAAAGTCTTAATTGTATCAGGAATAGGTAAGGAAAATATCTAGTGAATGAGAGATCTCATGATTTCAGCGCTTTTTCTTTTACTCTTACTAGACATTGAGATTATATTAATATCGATATTCTTAATAGTTTTATCCTCTGAAAACTAAGATCTTAAAGCTGCTATCAATGAAAATAATTTTATTCTCTTCAATACTAATTCTCTTAGCTCTGTTTCTCGGTAGGAAGTTGATGTCAAGACATAAGTTGAATCAAAAAATCAAAAAAGTGAATGAATTATTCGAAGGAGGTAGGTTTGAAGAAGCTACTTTACTCTTAAAGGAAGCATATCAACTAGATAAAACCAATCTCAATGTCTTGGAAGTACTCGGAACTTCTCTTCACAACCAGGAACAATACGAAGAAGCAATTGAATACTTAAATAAACTGATAAATTCCGGGCAAAATGCCTTGAAATTCAAGATAATGCTTGCCAATTGCTACTATAATATGGAGCAATATGACGAGGCAATAGAAATTCTACAAAAACTGAAAAATTACGATAGCAGCCTGAAGGTGATTCAGATTCTTGGAGCCTCTTTTGCTGCCCAAAAGGATTATGATTCTGCAATTGAAGTTTATAAAAAAGCGCCCATGAATAACCCGGACCTTGTTGAAGAGCTCATTGATTTGCACTACAATCTCGGAATTAGCTACGAAGGAAATGGCGATCTCGAAAATGCCTTAAAACACTTCTATAATGTATATGCAGTAGATAAAAATTATCGGGATGTGGCATTTATAATCAGTGATTTAGAGAGTATTCAGTAGAACTATCTTCCTTAAGATTTCCTTCGCGATAACTATTTAGCTGTCATAAATGCAATGAAAATCACATAATTGACACATAAAATGTGAGAATTATCTCATAATCGGCACTTAAGAGTGGGGTTTTATCTGTTGCACTGAGCTTATCCGGTGTGACGGATCGGTAAGCCCGGCGAGTAAGCTATGTGTGATAGCAGGGATTGCTGAGCCGTGTAGTGGCTCTCACCGGGCTCACCAATCCCTTCGGGCTTATGATCCCTATCAGTTTTGTATATTGTGGTTGTTATAGGTTGAAAGATTAAAATAAATTTACCGAGAACAATTGATAAACTACTCCTCTACCTTCCGCCAGCCATTTTCCTTTACTTCTAGTACATTATCTTCAGAAATATATGTTGTTTTTCCATCAGGCATTTTTATTTCGTACCAATTACCGCCTAAAACCTCCCACACTAGCCTATGGATTTCTCCGGTTATTTCTATCTCTTCGAATTGACCTTTAACAGGTTCAATTAAGGTTAAACATTTAATGTAGTCTCCTACTTTATACTTGAATCCCTTCAAACCCATAACTCATTTATTTATTCCATATAAATATAAGAAATTTATCTATTGTCCCGGGTTTAATCTACCTATGGTACATAATTGACCCTAGTGTGATATTAAATCTACTGCGACTACTCTGTAGTCGTAATTGTTTGCTTTAATGATGTACTAACCTACTATGACCGCGTTTACCCCGTGAAATTGTGAAACAATATTTCACTAGGGCTGCGGTCACGATACATAAAAACAGATAGATTTAAATGCTTAGAAAGACTGCTTCTTCAATGAAATATTGTTTCATATGAACTGTTGTCAAAGGATTCGATAAACCACAATCATCTGCTTAGCGACCAGTAGGATATCAAAAGCAATCGTAAAAATATCATGCTAATTTGATGCTAATTAAGACGAATTTCTTGCGAATTACACGAACTGTAATAGATTACACAAATTATTGGAACTCTTGATTAAGCGACCTGTATAATATTAAGATTGAGTGGAAAAAGGCGCCTAGTGGAATAGCCGGGACCCACTATATGCAAAAGCGTCAAAAATCGGCTATGTCTGAACAGATGAAGTGACGCTAGGAACAAAATCTGTGAGTTTAGGCGATTTTAGCTTTAAATATGTAGTGGGTGGCGTATGGAACTCCAAGCGCCGAGGTTTTTGGTACTTTTTGACGGACAAAAAGTACATAAGAAATACGACGGAAAAAGCACATAAATAATGATTCAACTACTCTCATTTCCTCTCCTCCCGATTACAGATAAACTTGAAATCGCAGAACTTACAATGATCCTTATTCTGTGTCTTCTGAAAAGGAACAGACATATCATGAATTTCCTGAAGTTTCTCTGAAAAGCCCTTCTTCACAATCCCCAGATCATGTTCCAGACCCTTACCCTTTGCATTGTTACTTTCCTTTAAAAATAAATCAGGACCATCCACATCATCCAGTTGAATCACATCGCGCACACCCCATAACTGCGGCTTCAATTCTTTACCTTCTTCCTGTTTCAGATAAGTGTAGAAAAGCACTTGTAAAATGCCGCGTTTCTTGGAGTCAATGCTCTCCGAATCAAAGATTTCTGTGTCTTTGGAAACGGCAGAATAATTGACACTTCCCGTCTTATAATCGATGATATAATACACACCATCTTTCTCATCAATCCTGTCGATGAAACCCTTGATTGTTACTTTTTTCTTGCTTTCTTCATCATAAATAAAGTCCTCGTAGAACTCCTCTTCCAGGCTGATAATTGAGAAAGGAACACGCTTTAAATCGTAATCCAGGATATTATCCACATACTTTTCCAGTTCCTTGATGTAGAATAGATGTCTGCCCTTATCCAGTTCATAGGTTTCCGCTTCATAGTGTTTCTGATAGTGCTTTCTAATAGATGCATTTTTCTCATTTTCCAACTTCTTGATAATATCAGCTGTAATGATTTCGGCATTTTTGCCCTCAGCTTTCGCAAATGGTTTATACAGTTCTTCCATTGTGTCGTGAAAGACCGTCCCAAATTTTGCATGATCTGGCTCAAGACTGAATTTTTCTTGTTCTCCCAGGTTCAAGATTTTGTCAAAATAGAACTGTAAAGAACATTGAGAATAACTTAACAATGTACTAGCCGAATAATGCTCCAGCGCATTGATTTTAGCCATGATTGCATCGTCTTTCTCAACGATAATATCCTCTTCCTGCGCAACATGGAGTTCCTGCTCAATATTTATGACTTCATAACTTGCAAGTTCATCTTTCAAGCCTTCAAGTTCCAGTAAGAAACGGGATTTTGGCTTGGGAGCAAAAGCTGCGGTATCATCCGGATTGAGCAAAAGTACGTTCTTTGCCCTGCTGATTAAAGACCAGAAATAATAACTGTATTCTGCAATTTCGTCGTCGATAACCGGCATTCCGTATGCTCTTTTTAAACTATTGGGAATAGTACTTTCCGTAAAACTCGGTGGCCAGGAACCTTCCCGCATATCGTAAATGATGATATTATCAAAGTCGAGTGATCGCGCCTCAAGTGGCCCCAATATCTGCATTCCGGATAAGGGCTCTCCTGCAAATGGAATCCTGGTATTTCTGAATATTTGCCGGAAGAGATAAGTCAATTCCCGTAAATCCACCGATTCTGCCAGCGGAGCAAAGATATCCCGCAGTCGATAGAGTTTCTGATGGACATATTTAAGAACTTCTGCCAGGAAAACACCGGAACCTTTAAGGTAAATTCCTTCTTCATCTTCCTCTTTTTCGATATTCTTCTCTGCAGAATACAGCCTTTCAACAAGTTCTATAAATCTGTCGAATATGTCAATCTTATTCTCCAATGGACGGAATATCAATTCGTAAATTATACCGTATTTCCCCAGTTCCTCCAGCTTTGTCCATTCTTTTAGAGCTTCAAAGCGCGGATACTTATCGAGATTCAATTTCCGCAGATAATTATGCTGCATAAGACTTGCAACAAGCAGAGTAGAATAAGTCTGATGATCCTTATCATATTCCAGATGCAGTTCCAATATTCTATCAATTAAGGTAGCTACCGGACTTTCACTGATATGCCAGCCCATAGAAATATTGAGCTTATCATATTCCTCAGGTACAACTGTCAAAAGTGGTAATAATTGCTTCTCATCCGCAAGTACAAACATGGTTTTCTGTGCATCCCAGCCAAATTCCTGCATTTGTTCCATTGCAACCTGCGATTGCGCGATGGATTTTGGTACATTCAGTACTTTTAAATTCAGATTTTTGTCTGCTCTGAAGTCATTGACGGTATTCACAATTCCCATCTCCTTAATGTATGGCTCAAGATATTTCCCGGCAATATGTTTCTTGTTCTGATAGAAATAACTGTCCACATCCCAGAAGTAGTCTGCATGTCCCTTGAAATGTTTTAAAACTGCTTCTTCGGACTTGCTAAGGCGGTTAAAACCTGCAATAATCACCGGAGAATCGAACCATTCATCCAGGACATTGAGATTTTCTGCGAGATAGCGATATTTCATACCCGGATATGCAAGACTTTCTCGTTTTAGCTTATTTGTGAAAGCAAAATAAAGTGCGCCCGACTGCTCCCAGTTCTCGTACCAATTGGATTTTTCACGGTTTTTAATGGCAGCTCCCCAGAATGCTTCGAGTATCTTTATAACCTCTTCATCCAAGTCTCCGAATTGATGTTTTATAGCCGATATATCGTCAATTGTCTTGAATAATTTGTCGGCAGACACCATGTTTTTATCCAGTAAGTCGAAGTCGTCCAGCAACTTATTTCCCCAGTTGTAAAAATGTGCAAAGCTCTCCTCCGTTTCCCGCAATTCCTTCATGGTCTGATAGAGAAGGTGTGTGAGACTGATGCGCTCCGGAACCACCCAGTCACAGTATTTATTGACCAGTTTATCCACCGAGAAAATTTCAGGATTTATAAAGGTTTCATCCATTTTTTCTGCTAGACGCTTCTGGAGGAAAAGAGCCGCCCGATAATTGGGGAAAAGTACCTTTACCTCCGGGAGTCTATCCTTATAATTCTCCAAAATATGGTCTACGATATTGTCTATAAATTGAAACATATTATGCTATTCTTTCCAGTTCTTTTAATTGTGTGTAAAGCAATGATGCCTTGACGTTTTTATAGCCCATTTCCTCGTATAATTCCTTGTACTTCTCCACTTGGCGGGCATATTTTGGATCTTTATTTTCCCCCGTTTTATAATCGATAATATGCACGCCATCCTCATTCATAATCACACGATCGGGAATAAGCGTCCGTCCACCTTTGACTGTAATCCTTCTCTCTCGCAGTACCTTGTAATCTCGTGAAAATAAGGCATTTACCTCCGGTATATCTATCAGCTTTCGCAAATGATTAATCCACTTATCCTGTTCGCCCACGGGGATAGTTCCATCAAGTACTGCTGTGCGAGTTGCCCTTTCCAGGTCATCTATATATTCTACATTTTCCAGTATTTTGTGGATAGCGTTTCCACGTAATACCTGTTCCTTCTTCTCACTTTCGGGTGCTAATGTGTCTTCTTCCCAGGCCAGCGTCCTAAGGCCGGGCAATTCGCTGCGGTATCGCGTTGCTTTTAAGATAGAAGTTCCGGTTTTATCTTTGTCTTCTTTAACTCTGCCTTCTTGAATTCCATAAGAATATGTATGTATGCCTTCCGGCAAATCTTCATGCGCATTAAGGAAATCTTTATTTCCGCTTACAAATTGAGTAAGTTGATAATTTATATTATCCCGGCTAGCTTTATTATCATCGCTAGGAACTTCAGAAATTGTGTAAATCTCATGCTTAGATCTGGTCATTCCCACATAAAACAGGTTGAGCATATCGATATGCGTGTTTACTGTTTCTTCAAAGATTTCTTCAGTAAAATCACTATCTAATCCGCTGTGTGACCAGTCAAGTGGTAGTCGTAGATTCTCTCCTTCAAATGTGTAATCCGTCCAGAGAATATTCTTAAAAATAGACTCATGCCTGAAGCTCCAGTCAAGATAAGGCATAATAACGATAGGGAAGGCCAGTCCCTTGGATTTATGCACTGTCATCAGTTGAATCGCACTGATATTATCCGGTAAAGAAAGCATGATATTTTCTTCTGCCCAGTAGTCTAAAAACTCGCCGATGTGGGAGCCATTTTCCGACTGATATTGCAGTAAATGCTCCAGAAAAGAGTGGATATAGATGGCATGTTTATCTAGTTTCTCCTCTGGAAGTTCATTGAGTAGGATTTCTGCTATTTCAACAAGAGAGGCACCTTCAATTTCTGCATGTTTATCACGCCATTTCTGTGCTTTTTGTTCCATTTCCTCTTTGCTCGCCTTAAAGTTGAAGGAATCTTCTGCGAGATATACGACTTCATAAGGATGCACATCCTTTTTTGGTGCCTTTCCTTCCTTTTTCACCTCCGGTTCTGTCATCATACGGAAATTAGCAAGAATGAATCTGACACAGGGGTCGTTGTCCAGAAGCAATGCTTCGTTATTGACATAATGGAGAAATTCCGGTTTTATGCCAGGAAAAGACTGTGAATCAGCCTTGATTTCCTCTATTGCTTCAACAATTTTAGTGATATGCTTTTTTCTGCGGCAAAGGATGGCAATATCGCCCGGCTTGTATCCAGTGTTTTGGATATTGAGGAAGATGTTGTGGAGTTTCTGACGATATAATTCAGAATTATCATGAATAATTTCGCCGGACTTCTTATCTATTTTATCTTTTTCGAGGAAATTTATCTCTACATAACCTTTCCCTCCGATTTTGCCGAGTTTAAATTCCGGTACATTTTGATGGCTGTCCGCATAAATCTCTCTGATATTTGTTTCAGGCGTATTTTCATCTTCTCTCTTTAACACATGCTTGTCATTCCATACCCATTCTATGGATTCTCTCATCAATTTCGGAAATTGTTCCGGATGGAAAATATGATTGTTAAAGGCGATAACCTTCTCATCTGAACGATAATTCTCCCCAAGATTATCGACATAAGTCAGCCCCGGGAAATCTGCTTCTACCTGCTGACGCAATAAATCCCAGTTTCCATTTCTGAATCGGTAAATCGCTTGTTTTATATCCCCTACGATAAGATTACGGTAGTTGCTACTGCTGTTTTCCTCGACTAATGGACGCAGATTTCGCCATTGAAATTCACTGGTGTCCTGGAATTCATCGATAAGGAGATGATGGTATTGCCCTGCGATTTTTTCATAGAGAAATGGCACATATAATTCCTCAATCAAGTCAGATAAAAGGCGATTGGTTTCTGATAAGAGCGTCCAGTTATTTTCTCTTTTGACTTCCGTCAAATACGGAATCAGAACTCGTAGTGTGGTAAAGGAAGCAAGCTCTTCAAGAATTGCATTGTTGCTGTTATATTCATTGTAGGCAGCTTTCGCAAATGCAATGTAGTCTTCAATATGTTGCTGAAGGAAACTGTTGTAGTATGTTATATACTCGTCTGCTCTGCTTGCATTGCTTTTTGTGTACATAGCATTTGCGTCTTCACGGACATCAGCTATCCTTTTTGAAGTTAAAACATCCTCAAGTTTATTCAACTCGACTTTGGTGGTAAGGGCAGACATAAAACTACTGTTTCCATAAGCAAAGTCACCAATTACAAAGCCATAATCAACCATTGACTGTTTTGCTTTTTCGATAAATTCAAGATTCTGTTTCTTTAGCTCCTCTTCTCGTGCAATCAGCTTTTTATAGAGTTTCTGTAGGCTTTCTGGATTTATCTCATTTAGTTTTTCGAAGTCTATGGATTCCTTATACAATTGCTCTGCAAGTTCTTCAAGAATTTCCTTTAAATTGAACTTCTTCCCTTCCGCAACCTTTCGATCTAATTCCAGGTCCATCCAGGAATAGAGGTTATGTCCTTCGTCGATGTCGCGGACGAGTTTATTCACTGCCTTTCCGATAACTTCGTCTTGATTGAGCTGTACTCTGAAAGCAGTATCCATACCCATTTCCCTGGCGAATGCCCTCAATACACGCTGGAAAAAGGAATCTATCGTGCTGACAGAAATTTGCTCGTAGTGTTGAATCATATTCTTCAGCATCATTTGAGCGAAAGCTTGAATCCCTGCTTCAGATTTACCGGATTTCTCTGTTAAATATCTTATATGATCTGATTTTTCCGGCTTTTCTGCTAGCGTACGTACTTCATCCAGGATACGTTCCCGCATCTCATTCGTCGCCTTATTGGTAAATGTGATGGCGAGAATATGCCTGAAATAAAAGGGGTTTTCCCGGGAATTATTAAAGCAAAGGTCCAGGTAATAGCGCACCAGATTAAAGGTCTTTCCGGAACCGGCAGATGCCTTGAGTATTTTAATGGGTTTCTGATTTGTCATAATGGTAATTGTGTGAGCTTAAAGATAGAAAATTTTGATGAATGTGAAGGCGTAGAATCGTAAAGACGTGAAGGTGTTGAGGCCCGTAGGGCTGAAAACTAGGTAGATTATGAAGCAGCAGTATATAACGAGGCCCGCTAGGGCTGGCATGTTGTACACCTTTAAAGAATGGCAAATGGATTATATAAACTACAGTCGATTATTGAAATGTGTCAGGCCTACGACCCTCAGTTATTTTATTTTACATGTTCTACCAAAATATCACGCCTATCGGCGCTCATACGATACAATTATTCTATCATCTGCGCTTATCTGCGAGAGTATGATTACGGGCAAAGAAAGAATATGGGAAACTACCGCAGAAATTCTATAGCAGGAACTATAAAGTTTCTTATCGTGTTTATAATTGCAAAAGAAGGAAGAAACATCCTAACTTCTTAAAATTTATACAGATGAAGACTAAAGAAATAATTATTGTTTATCCTGATACTTCCGAGCAAGAGGAAGCAATAAAGGCATTTGTAAAGGAGAATCAGATAAAATATGAAGTCTCCCGGAAAGAACACTATGATCCGGAATTTGTCGAAAGGATTAAAGAGGGAGAAAAGCAGATAAAGGAAGGAAAGACCGTGGAAATAGACCTTGATAATATATGGACAGAATAATTGAATTTACATATCAGGCATCTGATGATATCAATTATTTTAAGAAAACCGGTCAGGAAGACATATTGAAAAGAATAAGAAGGTTAATTGAATCTATTAAAGAAACACCATACGAAGGAATCGGGAAACCGGAAGCTTTAAAATATGAATTATCAGCTTACTGGTCGAGAAGGATAAATAGAGAACACAGACTAGTCTATCGAGTTACAGAAAATAAAATTTATATCATTTCACTCAGAGGTCATTATTGGTTTTTGTGGAGATTCCCAATCGACAAATAATCTGTGGTTAATAAACAGGACGGGATATGGTATCATCCGCCATGGCGGACTTCTATCTTATTTATTTTAATTGTTCTACCATAATATCACGCCAAACGGCGCTCACAAGGTAGTGATATGATACTTCAAAGATATGTGTATAAATGCGAAATCTGCGAGGAATTGATAACCTTGTTAAAATAGAATACAAGAATCGTAGATGGCTAATTTATAGATTGAACTGCCAATTGTTAGAGTCCGCCTTTAGCGGATGAAACCTTAGTAGCTCTTTAAGCAGCTGTATGTATAGAGGCCCGCTAGGGCTGACATATCGAGATGCCATGCCTATCGGCACTCGTACGATACAATTTTCCAATCATCTGCGTCTATCTGCGGAATTTGCGGGAGAATGAGCACGGCCTTATTGTAGATCCAGAGCTCCTAATTAGACGTATAGTCGCAATTGAATTCCC
The DNA here is from genome assembly GCA_964423575.1 of uncultured Saprospiraceae bacterium. Lineage (GTDB taxonomy): Bacteria > Bacteroidota > Bacteroidia > Chitinophagales > Saprospiraceae > CAYRFF01. The sequence goes on from CAYRFF010000018.1 coordinate 33,494, forward strand.
ATGCTTAATGCCTTAATGAATTTCAACCATTAAGAATTTAAGGTTGTTAAGATATTAAGCCAATAATTCACAATAGAAGCGGAATTCCCTTAATGCCTTAATGGTTTCCTTATCGTGTTACCAAGCTACCCCAGAAACCATCGAATAGAATCTGTGAAAATCTGAGTAGTGCCAGGCCTACGGCCCTCAGTTATTTTATTTTACATGTTCTACCAAAATATCACGCCTATCGGCGCTCATACGATACAATTATTCAATCATCTGCGCCTATCTGCGGAATTTGCGGGAGATAGGATACAATGCAGAATCTGTGGAAATCTGCGCAACCCACGATGGATGTAAAGCAGTGAAGTTGAATATTCGTCTTTACACCTTAACAACTTCACAATTCTTCCATTTGCATGAAAATGCCTATATTTACGTTATATATAAAGAATATCCTTGCTGAAAGTGGGGATAAGAACACAGTTTTACTATTTTTTAATCGACCCAGTGTCGACGACCAAATGCACACCGGGTTATAAAAGTCATGATTTATGAAATGGATTGCGTTTTTCTTCAGTTTTTTCTTCCTTGCTCTGTTAAATGGGCAAAGTGTCGCTGATGATATCAAAAATTATAGCCTTGGGAATCAATGGATATTTGGGACTGAACAAGGCATTGGCCCCGGTATTAGTGATATAAGCTTTCACTCAAATGATATTGTAGATAGTTATATTGAAGGGGCAAATACCGTTTATGTTACAAAAGACGGAGAGGCGTTTTATGTAGAGGACGATAAAATGTATTTCTGGGATCATTATTACGAGGAATACATTATGTATTATGATTGGAACGAGACTGATTCTTATGAGATTAAATTTTACGATAGTCCCGCCTCAAGGGAAGGAGTTGCTACTGTTTATATAGACTCTATCAGCTACAAGCATTTTGGGAATGACTCGATAAAAGTACAGTATGTGCGGGTAGAGAACAATGGGACATACGAAGATGGAGATCTTTATGAGATTGTCTATGAAGGAATAGGAGCAGGAAACTACGAAATTAAACTTACGCTGGGGCAAAGTTTATGGGATCCATGGATTTTCCCCAGGGAGCTACGATGCTTCATAAACGATACAAGGATATACAGCTTCGTTCCCTATGACTGTGACAGCACATGGACAATTGTAGGTGTCGATGATGCAATTCAAGAAGATCTTATCCTCTATCCTAATCCGACTACGAGTCAAGTTACTATTAAAGGTCTCGATTATGATGTCGATTATGAGTTGTACAATATGCAGGGACAACTTGTTAAAAAAGACAGGACTAAAGGTTTATCCTTCACTATCGAAACAAGCGGAATGTATATAGTAAGATTTATGATAGACAATCAGTGGGTACAGAGGAAGGTGCTTAAGGAGTAAAGTTGTTGAGTAGTGAAGTCGTAAAGTAGATTTGTTTTCACCGGAGTTCCATTCTGCACATATCTGCGAAATTTGCGGGAGATTGAGTGCGGTGTTAAGATAGGACATGGAATATACCGATGGGACAGATAATCACGGATATTACTCAAAGTCTTCATTGTTTAGGCCCGTAGGGCTGTTACCTCGGTAGACCTCGATGTTATTTATATAGAGGCCTGCTAGGGCTGACATATCGAGACGCCATGCCTATCGGCACTCATACGATTCAATTATTCAATCATCTGCGTATATCAGTGAGATTTGCGGGGAATAGAATGTCGTAGTAAAGAATATTATAAACGCTAATTCCGTGGATAATAATAGGAAATTCATAATAAACGCCAATTAATCGCGCATTTTTAAAATAAATATTTAAAATTGCATGGTTAGCGAAAGCAGAGTTTATCAAGAGGGCACTTACTTTTTATATGACTTAGCTATCCTTATTTGCGTAAGCTTAAATAGAAGCCGCGACAAAATAATAATTTATCCTCTCGTGATATTGTCTGTGAAACTCTTTAAGATCAAGCGGATTATTCTTGTGAAGAAAGGCCTTTAGGTTGAATATCTGCATCCCCTTGTCTTCAAAATATGCATAAATCATCTCCGGAGTAGTGCCGTAATAATCGGATGCTCCTAGTCCATGCTCAAAGATTACAATAGGCTTATCGCGCTGAATGATTCTTGAAGCTCCCCGCAATACCTGCATTTCAGCGCCTTCAACATCAATTTTTATCAGATGGACAGGCAGATTTTCCGGAATCAAATTATCCAACAATTCAGTGCGTACCTGAATCGTGGTGTCCTCTTCCCCTTCATTATCGTATTCTCTTTTCTTAAGCCCGCTATAAGGTGGATTGGAAGTGACATAGTTGAAGTCGGCAAAGCCGCTTTCATCGGATGCAGCAACGTTAAGTATAGTGCAGTTCTGAGCACCTTTAAACTTGCGGACGAGGATATCATACTGATTGGGAACAGGTTCAATACCAAAATGCTTTCCATCCGGAGCAGCCTTCAGCATGAGTTCAAGAATCTCACCGATATAGCAGCCGATATCTATGCAATTACTATCACTCGGGAGTTGTGATATGATTTTCTTGGTGAGAATATCATATCGATGATTCCTGGTTAATGGGATAGGACTGAGTTTTAGAATTTGCTTTATGAGGTCTTTTAACATAAGTACTTACTCTGCTGAATTAGAAATTAAAGGTAAAGAAAAGGAATTAGTTATATAGAGGAATTAGAATTAAGATGAAAAATAAAGATAGAGTGATGAAGTTTATAAAGGCTGAAAGAGTGAGAGAAATTGAGATTTTATTTCATTACTCAAATAGCTTTTGAGCCAGACTCAATTAAGAAAAAAACTTATATTTGCACTTATTAATCTCTGAACTCTTTTGACTCAAACGGAAAAATTATGAAAAGAAATATACGGTCTTTATATGTTGCATTATTAATAATCATTATTTCCCTTATCAGTGAGGCAGTATACTCACAGACTGAATGGAAAGAAATCAATGCAGGATCTGAGTTTTCAATGGGAATTAAGTCTGACGGAACTTTGTGGGCCTGGGGATTTAATGGGAATGGATGCCTTGGAATCGAAGATGTAGGAGTCGCTTATTCTCCCTTACAGGTGGGGACAGATACTGATTGGGCAACTGTATCGGCTGGTGGTGCTTTTACTCTGGCACTCAAAGAAGATGGCAGTTTATGGGCCTGGGGATTTAATGGTGCAGGTTCTACAGGCACAGGAAGTTTAGACCAGGTTGTCTATACACCGACCCAAGTCGGAACAGATACTGACTGGACTGCAATACATGCCGGATATGCGCATTCCCTCGCAATAAAAGCTGACAGTAGTTTATGGGGCTGGGGATTTAATATTACTGGCCAGATTGATGACAGTGGACTGGAAGTAGTAGATGAGCCGATATTGATTGATGACAGTCATAAATGGATACAGGCTGAAGCCGGGGGTTTACATTCTTTAGCATTAACAAGTGGAGGATATTTATATTCATGGGGATTCAATGAAGACGGAGCACTCGGGAATGGTACGACAATTGACTCATCCGTTCCGGGACGTATTGATTCTGCACATACATATATGATGATTGCTGCGGGAATACAAGCAAATTATGCAATACGCTCAGATTCAACATTATGGTCCTGGGGCTTTAATGGGAATAATGAATTAGGAGTAGATCCGACAATTGCACAGTCTGAAATCCCATTACAAGTGGGAGAAGAAAATGACTGGATTCTAGTAAAATCCGGATCTGTTTACGGTGTGGCATTTAAAGAAGATATGAGTCTGTATGGCTGGGGGTCCAATTTGTTTGGACAACTCGGTGTAGGAGAAATATCAACACTTATAAAACCTACTAGAATCGGAGACGATTACTGGACACAGATATCTCCGGCTTCTGGTGTTATAACTGCTCAGGGAATATTTGGAGGTCATACACTGGGACTTAAAGACGATAAATCGGTTATCTGTGCAGTAGGAGCTAATTATATCGGTCAGCTTGGAGATAGTACGGAGATTGCAAGAACGACATTTGCCTGTGATATAGGTGAGATTATTTCTTCTGTTTTCACAAATAACTACCAACTAGAGATAAAGCTATTTCCCAATCCTGCTTCCGATGAGATAAATATTGAAATCCCTGAATTAAATAGTTCAAATGCAATATTGTCTATTCTTAATAATACAGGACAGACAGTCTTTTATAAGGAAGATGTAGAGAGTCGAATGCAGCTGCAATTGTCGGATTTGCCATCGGGTTTATATTTCCTTATAATCAGGGATAGAGCAGAAATTCATAGCCGTAAATTTTTAATTTCACGGTAATTGGATAGCCTCCGAGAATCAACTTTCCTTTCTCGTATTTTGAGAGGAATGGGGCAGATATTCCTCATGGAAAATGCTGCAACCGGTATTTTCTTTTTGGCAGGTATCTTTTATGGCTCTTATCTGATGGGCATTGCTGCTCTACTTGCTGTGAGTATAGGAACTCTTACGGCAATAATTCTCAGATACGATGAAAAGAATATTAACAGTGGACTTTATGGTTTTAGTGCTGCATTGGTGGGAGTGGCAATGATACTATTTTGTAAACCTGCTGTGCTTGCCTGGATATTAATCGTTGTCGGTTCTGCCTTTGCAGCAATGATTCAGCACTTCTTCATACAAAGGAATATTCCTGTTTTTACATTGCCTTTTATTCTGGTGACATGGCTTATTTTGCTGGGATATTTTTATCTGCAACCGGATGGATTAAATGTGTTTCCTGAACTGAGCAGTATGGGGAAACTCGATTTTAACTACATCCTCAAAGGGTATGGCCAGGTGATATTTCAGGGAGGAATTGTATCGGGTATATTGTTTTTGGCAGGAGTGCTTGTGCATTCCCCGGTTGCTGCTTTATACGGAGTATTAGCTTCATTAATCGGTGGCCTTGTTGCGTACTATGCGGGAATGCCAGCGGAAATAGTGTCAGAAGGATTATTGAGCTTCAATGCGGTGCTATGTGCGATGGTCTTTGCAGGAAGGAAGATGCAGAATGGCCTTGATGTGCTAATCTCTGTTTTGCTGGCGACTTTTATCAGTATATTTATGTTGAATATTGGGTTAATTCAGATCACATTTCCCTTTGTTGCAGCTTCCTGCACCTTGATATTTTTTCGCTATCTTGCAAGTCGTAAACCCATAAAATAAATTACTGATGAAGATATTTTGCATAGGACGGAATTATGTAGAACACGCACGGGAAATGAATTCGGAAGTGCCGACAGAACCGATGATATTTATGAAGCCACCGACTGCTCTGAATAGAGAGAAATTCATGTTCTATCCCGAATTTACCAATGAGCTGCACTATGAACTCGAACTGGTGCTAAAAGTCAATAAAAACGGAAAGAGTATTGCCGAAAAACACGCATCGCGTTACTACGAGGAGCTAGCACTGGGAATAGATTTCTGTGCCAGAGATTTGCAATCTGAATTTAAAGCAAAAAGCTGGCCTTGGGAAGTTGCAAAGGGCTTTGATAATGCTGCATTTATTTCGGACTTTTATCCGATACCAGAACTTGGTTCTCCGATTAAGTTTGCACTGGAGAAAAATGGAAAAATAGTGCAGGATGCAGACAGCTCGCTGATGATATTCTCTTTTGACAAAATCGTTTCCTATATCAGTAAATTCTTTACACTCAATAAAGGCGATTTGATATATACGGGAACTCCTGTAGGGGTAGGTGCTGTTGTACAAGGTGATGTGCTTAAAGGATATTTGGACGGGGAGGAGGATTTTGAGATGAGGATTAAGTAGCAGGTTGTTTTTGATGAATTTGATAAATTATGGAAACGAATAAAAAGGAAAAAACTTTCGACTCTGTAAAAATGATGCGTGAAATCAGAGCAAAGATAAATGAAGAAACGAAAGATATGACTTTTGATGAACTTAAAGCATACATACAGAAAGAGCTTGCCGAAAACAAATTAAAACCAATTGGAAAATAACTATTCAATTATACAAGAGGTTGTTTGAAGACTTTGTAGTATTAGAGATAGTTTTAAAATAGTTCTGGATGTTTTGTAGCCTTGGTGTTCCTATTTATTGCAGAAGTATAGGAGAGGAGTTCAGGTTTTATGTTTTGCTTACTTGCTTAATTAGCTTATTTTTGTAATAAATAAAATTATAATGGAAACCATTACAGTTAAATACAATAAGAAAAGTAAAGCCGGAAAAGCAGTTGAAGCTGTGTTAAAAGCTTTAAATGGGCTTCCAGGCGTAGAGATCATTACTAGTAATGAGAAACACTATGATCCTGAATTTGTCAAGAAAATCAGGCGCGCTGAAAAGCAAGTGGGGGTTGTAGTTAACACTTCTGATATATGGGGAAGTTTAGGATTGAAGTAAAACCGGAAGCTTTAAAGGATTTAGAAAAACATTATAAATCCGGAGATAAAGCGACGATTAAAAGAATCGAAAAGATTTTTAAAGAACTTGAAGTTCATCCTAAAACTGGAATCGGTCGCCCGGAACAACTAAAGTATGAATTGGCAGGAAAGTGGTCTAGACGTCTTAATCAAAAAGACCGGATGGTATACTCTATATTTGAAGAAACGGTAACTGTAGAAGTACTATCTGCAATTGGACACTATTATGATAAATAATATTTTGAATGATTTCATTCTTCTCTATGAATGAGCTGGTTGCTCTAGCTAAAATATTTAATTGACTTTATTGTTAGTTTGTGACATAGGCATAAATGTTTCTGTAAATGCAAAGTATTTAGGGTTATAACCCTAAATAAATAATTAATTGAAATATATTTGTGGTTGTAGACACAAATACAAACTACTAAATTATATATACAAGTCACATAGAAGCTACAGCATAAAAAACTTTTTAAAGAAAAATGGAATGAGTATTTCAACGATTAGTAAATCGCGTTTGGCGAAAGATGTTAAATTCACTGAAACTATGCTAGTAGTTCAGCTGGAAGATGGTCGAGAACTATCCGTACCATTGGAGTGGTTTCCACGTCTGAGGGATGCTAAGCTCAGTGAACTAGAAAACTGGCGTTTTATCGGAAACGGTGAGGGAATTCACTGGGAAGAGCTTGATGAGGATATTTCTGTAGAGGCTTTGATAGTGTAATCCTGTGCGAAGTTGTCGCAAATGAGTTTACTTTTCTTTAAGGTCTTCAACGGTATATAAATCTTCTTCTTCCTCAAGAAAAGCGAATGAGTCGGAATCGGTAACTAGTTCCAGAATGCCTTGATGTAGTTTATATTCTTCAACCTTATGTAATAAGAACTCAATAAATTCAGCCACTTGCTCGATTTTATTATCAGGAAGTCTGTTTAATTTATCTACGGTTTCTTTTGAAATTGTTTCTCTTTTCATGATCAATAAGTTAAAGTGCGTTCTTGAAATATAAATGAATATAAGGTAAATTCAGTTCCAATTACAGTTTATGAAGGTGTTTGACCTCCCATAAATCTGGTGAGGATTTGTTTTTCAATGTACATAAACCTCTACCTCCGAATTCCAAATAGAATCGCCAAGTCTCGCCGAGTGTTTCTGAATCAGCTGTAATTATTCTCTCTTTGCGTAACTCTGCTTCTTTGCATGCCTTTCCGGTAGAAATACCACTGACCTTAGCCTCACCTCTTCCCTTTTCCCTTTTCCCATCTGAAACTGGTAACCTACTGTTAAACCTATGCTTTTTACTGGAACCATTTTAGGATTAACAAAATGCATAACAATACCAGGTCTAGCATTGGTTTTTCCTGATATTCCGTGAGTGTATTCCAGACTGATAAAGATGTGCTTGTTAAAATAATAACTTAAAGATGACTTTATTCCGGTCTCAGGATGACTTCTTGGAGGAATAAAGGCAAAGAAATATCCTAGATTAATATGGAAGTTTTCAGCAAATGCATATTCAATACCTATCGTAGTGGGAAGGTAGAAGTAATGTGAATAGGAAAGAGAGAACCACCCTGGACCTAAATTAAATTTTTTATAACTAAAAGATGCGTCTATAAATAAATATGATGATTCTGATAACCTCTGCTTTATTTCTGCGCCTATTACGGGTGAAAAGTGAGAAAAACCATCTTTCATTGTTGTATATTCAGGGTGATCGACTAGTTGTACTTTTTCATATGGATTTACTTGGATTTCTGACAGTTCGAAACCTATTTTGGGGCTGATATAGGTCTGTGCAGAAATAGATGCAGTAGCAATAAGCATAAAAACAATAATGAATCCGAATAAAGTGTTTTTACTAGTTAAAAAAACCATAGCGTAACAATTACTTTTTCTTGTCAAAAACTTTAAACCTATATCCCAAGCCTATATCAAAAGAATTGAAAGGTTCATAATCATAAGAATTCAATTTCTCGGAATTAAACTCGACCGAATAGCTAAGTTCAAAATAAATTGGATGTATGGAGTAACGTATTGCAGCTTTTGCGCCATTTATTCCATAGTTATTGCTATTATAGAGATGGAAATTGTATAGATATCCAATCATAATCGCAAAATTTCCAACCTCTTTACTTAATTCTATGGAAGTTTTAATGAAGGCCATATAGTGTAAATATTCCCAGTAATAATTTGGCTGGTTAGCCCTTAGAGTATCGAACTGCATATATCTTAAGACACTGAATTCCGTATTCAAGGCAAGTGAAAACTTATAAGGAATCGCTTGCTCAATTGCTATTCCCGCATAAGGGAACGGTGCCGGCTTCTTCATATAGGTATGTAGTTCCACTTGTTCTTTCCTGTTTTGATTTTCTTCAATTTTAAGAATATTTACTCCGACCCGAGGGGTTATATATGTCTGTGCAAGCCCATATTGAAGACTTGCACAGACAAAAATTATAATTATACTGAGGCGTAAATATTTCACTGGAAATGTTCTTTGCTTTTAAAGGAATATTTTCACTAATATACCGTTTTACCTGATAAAGGGAATATACGTCATCAGAAAAGTGACAAAGAACCAGCACGTGATAAATTTTTATCCATACCTAAGGTTCAGCCTAACCTTCACACTATCCCATTTGTGTAAACTTATCCCACTTATAAATCATTATCTCAGTATAAAGCCGGAAGTCCCAAGAGTTTCTTATTTTTGCACAAATTTTTAAAAGAACGACAAGAATATATATTATGCCACATTTATTTACATCGGAATCAGTTTCCGAAGGCCACCCAGATAAAATCGCAGATCAAATTTCAGATGCGATTCTTGATAATTTTCTCGCTTATGATCCTCATTCTAAGGTTGCATGTGAAACCTTGGTTACTACCGGACAAGTAGTCCTCTCGGGGGAGGTTAAGAGTAGCGCATATCTAGATTTCCCAAGTATCGTAAGAGGTGTAATCAGCAGGATTGGATATACGAAGAGTGATTACAAATTTGATGCAGATTCCTGTGGGATTTTATCTGCAATAGAAGAGCAATCGCAAGACATTAATCGAGGTGTAGACAGAAAGGATCCGGAAAAGCAGGGAGCAGGAGACCAGGGAATGATGTTTGGTTATGCATCCAATGAGACTGCCAATTATATGCCATTGGCATTGGACTTGTCACATAGAATACTGAGAGAGCTTGCCGATATCCGTAAAAGTGGAGATAAGCGTATGCACTATTTGCGCCCCGACGCTAAATCTCAGGTAACGATTGAATACAGTGATGATAATAAGCCTGTAAGAATCGATACCATCGTGGTTTCAACACAGCACGATCCATTTGATACAGATGATATAATGCTGGCAAGGATTAAATCCGATGTGATAAATATCCTCATGCCTAGAGTTATAAAAGGCTTGAAGAAGGAAGTGCAGGAGCTGTTTGATGATAACATCATTTATCATGTAAATCCGACGGGAAGATTTGTCATCGGCGGCCCTCATGGTGATACCGGTCTTACCGGAAGAAAAATTATTGTAGATACTTATGGCGGAAGAGGTGCACACGGAGGTGGTGCTTTCAGTGGGAAAGACCCGAGTAAAGTGGACCGTTCTGCCGCTTATGCAGCTAGACATATCGCCAAGAATATGGTTGCAGCGGGTATCTGCGATGAGGTGCTTGTACAGGTATCTTATGCTATCGGTATATCAGAGCCTTGTGGATTTTATATCGATACTTATGGGACTTCCAAGGTCGATATGACAGATGCCGAGATTGCAGGTAAGATCTTCAAGATGTTTGATTTACGGCCTTATGCACTGGAAAAGGCGTATAATTTACGTCAACCTATTTACGAAGAAACCGCAGCCTATGGTCACATGGGACGTGAACCTCGTGATTTGACAAAGATATTCAACAAAGGAAAACCCAATGAGAAAACTGTGAAAGTTGAACTCTTTACCTGGGAGAAAGTCGATAGAGTAAACGACTTAAAAAGGGAATTTGGGATTGCTTAAATTCCTGGAATAAATAAATTATTGACAGTAAATTAATATTAACAACAGCAGCAATGAACAGCTTTAATTCTTTTAGCAGACGACATATCGGACCACAGGAGACAGAAATCCAGGAAATGCTGGATTTTATGGGATTTGAAAGCACGGAAGAACTTATTAATATGACCTTTCCGGATGATATCCTCATGACTGAAGATCCGGTAGTTCCGGAAGCGATGACAGAGCAGGAATATCTACAGCATATCAGAGGATTGGCAGCAAAAAACAAACTGTTTAAGTCCTATATCGGTCAAGGTTATTATGGAACGATTACACCATCTGTAATACTTCGTAATATCTTTGAAAATCCGGGCTGGTACACACAGTACACTCCCTATCAGGCGGAAATTTCTCAGGGAAGATTGCAGGCACTATTGAATTTCCAGACAGTCGTAAGTGATCTTACAGGACTACCCATTGCCAATGCATCACTCCTGGATGAAGGAACTGCGGCTGCGGAAGCAATGCTGATGTTTTATGATGCATTTAACAAGAGAAGAAAGAAAGACCCGGCAGTAAAGTGCTTTGTTGATGAAAACACATTTACTCAGACTCTTGAAGTACTTAAAGGGAGAGCAGAACCCTGGGGCATTGAAGTTGAAGTAGGAGCTGTAGAATCATTTACTCCTTCTGAAGACTACTTTGCACTGCTGGTTTCTTATCCTGATGCTCAGGGGCAAATAAAAGATTACAGAGGAATTACTGATACTTGCCACGCTGAAGGAGTTTATGTCGGTGTGATTGCCGATATTTTATCTTTGGCTCTGCTGGAAGCTCCCGGCGCATGGGGTGCTGATGCAGTAATGGGAAATACACAGCGTCTCGGTGTGCCTATGGGCGCCGGAGGTCCTCATGCTGCATACTTTGCTACGACTGATTCTTTCAAAAGACAAATACCGGGCAGGATTATCGGAGTATCCATCGATAGCCATGGAAATGATGCCCTTCGTATGGCATTGCAGACGAGAGAGCAACATATAAAAAGAGAAAAAGCAACTTCCAATATCTGTACCGCACAGGCATTACTGGCGATTATGGCAGGTTTCTATGCCGCTTATCACGGTCCTGCCGGATTGAGAAATATCGCTGAAGAAATTCATTTTAAAGCGAGAGCACTTGGAGTAGCATTGACAAAGCTAGGATATAAAGTAAGTCATGAAAACTACTTTGACACCTTGCATTTGGAACTCGATATCGAGACATGCAATGCACTGGATTTGCTGAGCAGAGAACATGAAGTGAACTTGTATCGCAACGAAGGAACAGTACAGATATCTATCGATGAAACGACTTCTGTAGGTGATCTAAATACCTTGGCTAAAATATTTGCGCAAGCTAAGGGGAACGACTCTTTCCCAGAAGTGAAAATGGTGAGAGAATCGGGAATCCCGACTACTGTACAGCGACAGACTGAATACCTGACGCATGAAATATTCAATATATATCATACCGAGACAGAAATGATGCGATATATCAAGCGTCTGGAAAGCAAGGACTTATCGCTTACGCAGAGTATGATTCCACTGGGTTCATGCACGATGAAACTCAATGCTGCAACCGAATTAATGCCGGTGAGTTTCCCTGAGTTTTCACAACTACATCCATTTGCTCCCAAGGACCAGCTCGCAGGATATATTGAAATGATTGAAGGTTTGCAGAACTACCTGGCAGAGTTGACGGGCTTCGCAGCTTGTTCCGTTCAACCTAATTCCGGTGCTCAGGGCGAATATGCGGGTCTGATGACAATCCGTGCATATCACAGACATCATGGAGAAGGTCACAGAACAATTGCGCTTATACCGGAGTCTGCACACGGGACCAATCCCGCTTCTGCAGTGATGTCCGGAATGGAAGTAGTCGTGGTGAAGTGCGATGAAAATGGAAATATCGATGTAGAAGACCTGCGCGCCAAGGCAATTGAGCACAAGGACAATCTTGCTGCTTTGATGGTGACTTATCCATCTACACATGGTGTATTTGAAACTGCAATCAACGAAATAACGGCTATAGTGCATGAAAATGGTGGGCTTGTCTATATGGACGGCGCCAATATGAATGCACAGCTTGGGTATTCAGGTCCTGCGAGCATCGGTGCCGATGTCTGTCACCTGAACCTACACAAGACATTTGCGATTCCTCATGGAGGAGGAGGTCCGGGCGTAGGTCCGATCTGTGTTAACGAAAAGCTTAAGCCATTCCTTCCTACGCATCCGGTGCATGCAACTTCCGGTGCAGAGGGAATAAGACCTGTCTCATCAGCCCCTTGGGGCAGTGCTTCTATCCTGCTGATTAGCTATGGATTTATCCGTATGCTGGGCCTGGAAGGTCTGCGTAAAGTATCGCGTATCGCCATCCTGAATGCCAATTATATTATGGAGCGCCTCGGGAAAGAATATGAGATTCTATATAAAGGCGATATGGGCCGTTGCGGTCACGAGGTGATTGTAGATTTTAGACCGTTCAAGGCTGTGGGTATCGAAGTTGTGGATGTTGCTAAGCGACTGATGGACTATGGATTCCACGCGCCTACGATGTCTTTCCCGGTTGCAGGGACGCTCATGATAGAGCCGACTGAAAGCGAGAATAAAGCTGAACTGGATAGATTCTGTGATGCAATGCTTGCTATTAAAGCAGAAATTGATGAGGTAGCGACGGGAACTGCAGATCCGGAAAACAACGTCCTTACGAATGCGCCACATGCAATTCAGTACGCGGTTTCTGATGATTGGCCTTACCCGTATTCCCGCGAGAAGGCGGTTTATCCGCTTCCGTACTTGCGCCATGGACATAAGTTCTGGGTTGAAGTCGGCCGCGTAAATGATGCTTATGGTGACAGAAATCTGGTGTGCACATGCCCACCGATGAGTGCCTATATGGATGAAGAGTAAAACTGTTTTCACTCGGGTGAAATATTGTTTTTAGCTTACGCAAATGTTTAAGCTTGCTCCGATTATTAAGCTTACGCAAATGATGCATAGTCGCTGATGAAGAAGAAGAGAAAAACCATTGAGAATGTGCGGATTACCGGCATCGCGGATAAGGGACAAGCGGTGGGCCGCACCCTTTCCGGTGAGGTAGTATTTGTCAAAGGTGCCGTACCCGGAGATCTTGTACATTTGCGACAGCTACGCAATAAAAAGGGGGTTAAACAAGGAGAAGTTATCGAAATTGTCGAAGCTTCAGAACATCGTGTTACGCCACCTTGCGTGCATTTTTATGAATGTGGCGGCTGCAAATGGCAGGACCTTGCATACTATCAGCAATTAAATGAAAAGGAGAGGGTAGTAAGGGATGCGATTGAAAGGATTGCCGGAATCAAGGACACGACTTTTCATCCGATTATGGGAATGGAGGCTGATCCTTACCATTATCGCAATAAAATGGAATACACCTTTACCGCCAATCGCTGGCTGACAGAAGAGGAGATTCAGTCCGGAGTAGTTGTCGAAGATAGGAGAGGGCTGGGATTGCATAAGCCGGGAGCATTTGATGCGATAGTTGATATTCATAACTGCCTGCTTCAGACCTCTTTGCCGGATAGAGTGCGTAACGCAATCCGGGAATTTACGATAAAGCATGATTTTTCCTACTATCACAAGAGAAGCCACGAGGGTTTTCTGAGGACGCTTATAATTAAACACATGCGTTCCGGTGACCTAATGGTCATCGTGGTTTATGCCTTCGAAGACCGGGAAAAGATGCAGTTGTTGCACGATTTTATCACAAGCGAATTTAAAGAGGAACTCAGTTCTCTTTACTACATGATAAACGATAAGAAAAACGACAGCTTATTTGATATCGATGCGGTTCACCTTGCCGGAAAGGAGGAAATTCATGAAAATCTCGGTAAGATAAAATACGCCATTGGCCCTAAGTCTTTTTTCCAGACGAATACTGTTCAGGCGGAACATTTGTACGATAAAGTCGTGGAATATGCCGAATTGCAGAAAGACGACGTAGTTTATGATTTATATACAGGTCTTGGTTCAATAGCACTTTATGTTGCTGAATCCTGTAAGTCGGTTGTGGGGATAGAGGAAATACCGGAAGCGATAGCAGATGCGGACAAAAACGCAGCGATGAACGGCATTGAGAATTGTACTTTTTATGCAGGTGATGTACGCGATATCTTAAGGCCGGAATTTGCGGAAACGCATGGGAAACCGGATGTGATTATCACTGATCCGCCGAGAGCAGGCATGCACGAAGATGTTGTAAACACGATTCTTGAACTTGCACCGCGTAAAATCGTTTATGTAAGTTGCAATCCGGCAACATGTGCAAGGGATATTGCCCGATTAAGCGATAAGTATATATTGACGGATGTGCAGGCGGTGGATATGTTTCCGCATACAAGCCATATTGAATGCGTAACCAAATTAATCAGAAGAGATGAGTGAAGCAGAGAAGTTCTTGCAATTACAGGAGGATTTAAAGCCCTATAAGAAGGCTCTTGGGCAGGCAATTGACGAGATTCTCGCCAAGGAAGTCACCAAGTATCCCATCTTTGTCGTGCATCAGCAGGAAGTGGAAATCGGTGTGGAAATCATTCCCGGCGAAGCGACAATCGGAAACTGGACGGTAAATGTGACGACGCTTGAGGAACTTGTCGCCAAGCAAATTGTGTTTCCAGATAAAGTGGACAACTTCAGAAAGGTCTTTAAAGACCCTGAAGAAAATATCTGCTTGTTTATACTGAGTGAACTCGGCGCGCAGTTTATCTTTCTTCCGCGGGAGTGAAAATATCCAGCGAATCAAATTCCCCTCCTGGTCCCTGAGGACGAGCAAAGCGAGTGCTCAAAGGGTGGAGGGGTGGTCCGCCGTAACGACATGTCAAGGTCTGAATTGAAATATTATGAAAATATTCCTTCCATTAATAACGATAATGCTTATGCTTAGCTGCTGTAATAACGATGATAAATCCGAGAAAAATCAAGAAGAAAAAGACATCCCAATGTCTGAGTATGTTGATGATCCCGAGTTTAGAGCTGCACATAATATTCCTGTCGAATTGAATGAAGAACTGATGGGTAATATGATGAAAATCCCGGTAGAAGGCCAGGATAGTACTCAAGTCTATGTGCCTTCAATGCCACAGGATGGAAAGCCTTATCTTTTTGTCATTCATGAGTGGTGGGGTTTAAATAAAAACGTTAAAATGGAAGCTGATCGTTATTATAAAGCATTGGATTCTGTCAACGTAATGGCACTTGATCTGTACGATGGAGAAGTAGGAGTGACGCATGAAGAAGCAGCGAAGCTTTCCAAAACAGACCGCGCGGAGAGAATCTCTGCTATTTTCGATGCTCTATTTGATTATGTAGGTGAAAGTCGGGTAGGGACTGTCGGCTGGTGCTATGGCGGTGCTTACTCATTGAGAGCAGCAATACACGGAGGGGATCAGGTTGATGCCTGTGTGATATTTTATGGCTCTCCGGTTAAAGATGCTGATCAATTACAACCATTACAAGCTCCTGTTCTGGGGATATGGGCAGAGCAGGACAAGCATCTGACACCGGCAGTTGCCAATGCCTTTAAAAAACTAATGGAAGAAAATGGCAAGTTGTATAGGCAAGAGATGTATGATGCAGACCACGCTTTCGCAAATCCTTCTTCAGATGCCTATTCGAGTGAAGCTGCAGTAAAAGCAACGGCAGAAGCTATTGCTTTCTTAAGAAAACATTTCTTGATTAATAGGAGGTAAAGAATGAAGGAGAATTCCCATACAGATCTCACAAAAACCTCCGGCCGATGGTTGATACTCACCATCTTTTTCAACGCAATTTTGGCCGTAGTAAAGGGATTTGTAGGTATTCTCGGTAATAGCTCCGCTCTGGTTGCTGATGCGGTAGAATCGGTAGCAGATGTGTTTTCCTCTATCATGGTATATATCGGTCTCCAATACGCACAGAAACCACCGGATAAAGATCATCCCTACGGACACGGGCGCATAGAGTCAGTCACTACCTTTGTAACAGTAGGAATCCTTATAGTTGCCGCCGGACTGATAATCTATAATAGTGTTCAGAATCTCTTTCAGGTAAAAGTTGTCCCATCTGCTTTTACACTCTATGTCCTTATCGCAATCATCATTATAAAACAGATATTCTACCGCATAAGTAAAAACTATGCGAAGAAAATAAACAGCACTTCGATGATGGCGGATGCAGAGCATCACAGAAGCGATGCGATTGTTTCGATTGCAGCATTTATCGGGATTTCCATTGCATTGATTTTTGGGGAGAAATTTGCGGCGGCAGACGAAATCGCAGCTATTGTAGCAGCTTGTATTATTATCTATAACGCATACCGATTATTCCAGCCTGCCTATCGTGAAATTATGGCAGAACAGACATTCCCTGAACTGGAAAAGGAAATTGCAGAACAGGCAGTAAAAGTCACCGGCGTTTTAGCTACAGAAAAATGCTATATCCGCAAGATGGGTATGAAATTTTATGTCGATTTGCATATCATTGTTGACGGCGATATCTCCGTCCGTGACGGCCATACCATCGCACACAGTGTAAAACAATATTTAAAATCAGAAATGCCTACAATCGGGAATATCCTGATTCATGTGGAGCCGGAAGAGGAGCTGGAGAGGATGTGAGGTCGATTTCTGGAAGATTAATAATATCGGCTTCGCAATCCGTTCTTTTCTCCCGCCTGCAGCGCGAGAAAATTCATAGGCTTACGAATCCCGTAATCTACGAAAAGAAAAGGATTCATAAGCTAAAGAGACGCATAAGCGTCGAGAAGATTGTGAAGCCTGCCTTGTGTCCCATATTGCAAATTAATTCATGAATTCTACCTACTATGGGCTTTCTTATTATAGAAATCGTCTAAAATCTATAATAGCGCAAGCCACTATTATAGATTATGAGAGAAAAGTAAAATAGCGAACAGTCTCATTATAGAAATGTGACAAAAAGTTAAATAGTATGGCGAAAACAACCTGTGTTTTTTATTATGCTACTACATTCTCGGTTAGTTTTCACCTTTTAAGCCAATCTTCAATTTTTAGATTTTGAATAAATCGAAAATCTTTTAAGTTGTCAGTTACGAGTGTGAAATCATTGGCTAAGGCAGTTACACCAATAATTAAATCCATTTCATCGTGCATTGGTGTCCCATTTTTCTTCAAGTAAACTTTCGTTTTTGCGTATTCATCTATGCACCCATAAATCGGAACAATGGAAAGCCCACTTATAAATTTATCGACGGCTTTATGTGATTTCTTAGGATGATCGCTATATTCTGCTCCATAACGTAATTCGAAAACGGTCAACTCAGAAATGTAAATATTTTCTATTCCTTTATCTCGAAAAGCCTTATCTAGATCTAAATGACCTCTAAGGAAAAACACACAGATATTTGTATCGAGAAGGTAGGACATAAGATAAAATTATAATTTTAAATCTTTCTTCCTGAAATTTCGACTTTCTTTGATTTCACGGATAATTTCATCTGCTGATTTGTCAGAACCAAAAGCGCCAAAGGAATCGAAGAAATCTTCCTCTTTCCTTTTCTTGTCTCTCTTTAAAGATTTGATTAGAAATTCCATTAATTCTATCTTACTTAATGAACTCAGCCCATCAAATAATTTAGAATAGGTCCTTACAATATATTTTTCTGCTGTTGCCATTTTAACATCCTTTATTTACAAAAATACGTAATTTCTACATTTTTAAAGATTTATGCTGTCCCAATTTTGGGGGAGCTTACATAAGGAATCAGAATGAACAACTGAGCCTTCCCGCAAATTATAGACGATATCCTTAGGAAGAAATTTTGCTTGTAAAGCATTCTGATACATTTCAGAATGTGATAATTCGCGTTCTTTACATTCTTCGTTAGAATTACAGGCGAAAAGCATAACCCCGGTAAAAAACAATAGTAAGTATCTCATGTTTTAGATTTTAATTATATAATCTACTGTTTTAACGATGTTGTAAGTATGAAAAGTGCAGTAAGGGTTCTTGAAATTGAAGTAGTGAGGCTATTTTCTCCAATATCCTGTCGTCAGGATGTGAAGCGAAATTAAACCCCCTTCTTCTGCCACAGGCGGTGGAAAGGGTTTACCCTGTGAAATTACGAAGCTGTGCGCCGCAAGCGTACATTTCATAGAGCTGGTGTTGGAGTGAAACCACAGAAAATAATAACCAATCCTAATAGGAACGTTGCGGACAATTGAATCTCTTAAAACTGGGTTTATGCACCGGAAAATTCTCGATAATGATTCTTGCTTTGTAATAAAGAAATGACTTTCTAGGAAATAAAGACGGCAAGAGAACTCCCTTACCGTCTTTGAAAATAGTCTTAAATCATTCTGCTCCTACTCGTTTATAATGCAGAATCGTTGTTTTTGCCTCATCATTAGAGTTGATATAATTCACAGTAACAACAATGGAGTCCAAGGAAAAATCTCCATTTCCGTATTCCAGATACCATTCCCAGGAATAAATCCCGGGTATCCACACTGCAACACTTATGTTTTTCTTAAATGCTTGCGTATTTATGTCTCCACTATTTGCTATTGTCTGGATGAAGTCAAGAACTAATGGATGGTTACTCATAAGTTCCGTTCCATTTCTATGCCTCTGGAGGTGATAAAAAGCAATAATAGATGTATCAGATATCGGACTTGTTGAAGGCTTTAAATCTAAAAGTTCTAGCACTTGAAGTTCTTCTAAAAAGAACTGTGAATCTCCTTCAACACGATCTAAAATAAAATGGTGATTATTGATTTTTTCACACATCGAATCGCCTTCAGAGACAAGACTACCATATTTAAACCCTCCGGTAAAGAATGTCCCATCCGGACAATTGCAAATGTTATCTTCGCAGGTGAAACCGACTGCACACAAGCTGCCGTTATCACATTTTCTGGCTGCAAGGTCAGAATCACCACCTCCATTATTCGGGTCCTTTTTACAGGCGAAAGCGGTAAAGCATAAAATGCTGAAGAATAGTAAAAATTTAGTGATTGAAGTATTCATAGTTGTTTAATTTTTATAAATGAAGATACATATTTTAATACTACCTTCTTTAGAGTACGAATTAGTCCATTATATAGCTCAGTTTTAACTTTACTCCCCATCTGGTATTATAGAATTTCACTTGATCCCCGTAATTCCACATGCCTAATCCCTTATTCTTAGAAGGTCCTGTAGTTAAGAAATCTCTATTATACCATACTCCCGGAGCAATCTGTATCTTATCGAAAATAACAAAAAACACTTCTGCTTCTGCTATACCACCAATAAGGAATCGTCTGACAAATTCATTGTATGGATGATGCTTATTTGTGATTTGCCTAATTTCACGTTCAGGACCATATTCAGCATATGCTGTCTGTGTTCCATTCTCAAAATGATTCCATCCTATGATATCCCACTCATCTGTAAATTCATTATTTTCATTACGACGAAATCTTCCTATATTATTTTCAATCTTATAATAGGCGGAGTAAGACGTCAACAAACCGAAGTTAATATTGATTCCTACCTTTTTGTCAAAACCCATCTCCTGCCTGTAATTAAATAACAGCGGTAGATGAAGATATTTCAATCGGATCCTATTCCTTTCGTAATATAGAGGTAAGATACCGCCCTGGCCAGATTCAAACAAGAAAAATTGATTGGAATAACCAATACCTGAAGCAAAAAAGAGTTGATTCCATATTCTTTTATGAATATGAATACCAAAGTAAGAACTCAAGAATTGATTTTGCTTTATTTTCCTATGATATTTTGAAGAAAGTTCACCTTTAAAGAGGTTAGATGCTCCGAGATCTAAGTTGAAAGGACTATATTCTATACCCACAACCCAATTCGCTTGAGTAGGTTGATTAAAATATCTATTCTGTGCTTGCACATCGACTTGAATAAAAACAGTAAGGGCTATGGTTAAGCCCATTACTGTTAAGTAGAAATATAATGATTTCATAGCAAGTTATTTTAAGGAAATAATTTTTTTCACGTAGGAGCCTTCTTCTGTTTTGATAGATAAGATATAAACACCGGAATTAATATTCTGCATGATTAATTTCTTATGTTGATTATTGATTCTCTCTTCATAAATTAATTTGCCATTGATATCATAAAGCTTAATTTCTTTTAATTTTGCTTTGGCAGATTGAATCGTAATATAGTCCGAAAATGGATTTGGGAAAATAAGAAGATTATCATCGATAAAGGTTTCTTGTTCCATATCTATTTTATTTCTGTAAGAAACGCTATTGTTAGTTAAAATTTCTGTAGTGTTTAAGTCGTTATCTTTTAACATAGGAGGTTCTTCGCAAGGCGCAGGCAAGGGTACTTCATAAGTCTTGCACTTTTGACTTCCGGAACATGGATTTTTATAACAAACGGTAATGTCGATACTTGTTCTCCCCTTTGTGTGATGTGGGAATCCATGAAAAACACTTGGAGAAACGGTAATAAATCCATTTGGGAATTCCGTTGGAATAAAATCTAAAAATAGTTTATATACTCCACAACGACTATCATCCTCCCATTTTACATCAACTTGAATTACACCATCGGGTTCAGGTACTTGACTTTTATCAAAGACAGGAATGTTATTAAACTCAGCTATAGTTGCTATACAACCTCCTTTGATTAATACTTGAGCAGTTATATTTACAGTATCATTAACCCATCCGGTCTCTGGAATAACTTTAAAAGGTTCTCCGATTTCGAGTTGGCTTGTGCTAATGGTTTGTGTCTTTTTTGTATTGATTGTCCATTCAACTCCATAAGCATTGCATATTTTCTCCCAGTCAATAGTGAAGTTTGCAGTATCCCCTTCACACAGGAATTTAGGCCCATCGATTTCGGATGTAGTAGGATTGTATCTACTTATATCTAGTGAATTAGTTTTAGAGTAAAAGGGATGTGCTTCTGCGCGTTTAACTTCACAGATGACATTATAATTGTTGTTTTTTGATGGTTTGATTGTTATCGTATTTCCATCTTCTTCAACAATCTCCGCACCACCGGTGACATTCCAATTGAAGATATTGGCTTTCCCATAATCTGTTGCTTTATATTGCAATAGGTTTTGGCAACACCTTTGTACTGACTTTAGACCGGTAATTTTAGGCTTTTTAATATTGTTGACTGTTAATTCAGTTGACGCAAAACCTTTGCCGAGGCCACCTTTCTTATATGTAAACGAAATTTCTATATTTAAGATTACAATATTTGGAGCGAGATCAGTAAGAAGGAAAGGAAGTGTGTATGTATCAAGGATAGGGGATTCACTTACGGTATATGTGGAGGTGCAATCATTTTGTCCAATGAAACCTTCTATCAGTGTTCCTACGCAATTGCCATCATATCCAGCTCCATATGACCACGATATGAATGTGATTTCTGAAATTGCATCTAATGGAGAGGTTATTTTAAAACTAACTGTACTCGCTTTCCCTACCTCATAACTAGATGCCATTTCAAAGTAACCTTCAATGTCAGATTGTGAATAAATCGATGTGTTTATTCCGAAAAAACATACAAGAATAATTAATAGCGATTTTAACTGTTTGTGTAAATTGTCTGTGTAAGCTGTCTGTGTAAGCTGTCTGTGTAAGCTGTCTGTGTTTTTCATAGCGATTTAATTTAAATTAAAAAATAGTGTCTTTTCAAAGTTACAGAATAAAATTGACTTTCACGAATTGTAAATGTTAAAAATGAGTGATGTGATAGTGATATGCTTGTCGCTGTAAATGAATAATTAGAATAAAATAACATAAAAAATAAATAAACAAAATAAAGTGTTGTTAAGGTAAATGAATTTTTGCATGTTCAGAATAATAATTTTGAATTTGAAATAAGTGAAAATCGTTTAAATAATCTGACTTTATTTGCGTTCATTATTAACTTTCTAAGCCCGCCTAGAAAAATAAGAGCAGTTGTGTAAGTACTCAACCACCTCACTCCTCCGCGGCGGATTTCCATCCATATTGGGCTGAGGGAATTCTATACTGTGGTTCTTTTAACCGAAATGGAATTTAGTATTAAGTGGTGGATTATAAGCAACCCTATACGAAAGGACGGGGTGAATCTACGGAAAACAATTATCTCCTTTCCTTTATTCTTAAACCTCATCACTTTAAATTGCTACAGTCATAACAGTTATGGTCATAACCAAATTCCTGCGTTTCATAATATCGGCTTCGCACGCGTCCGCCTTAGGAGGAAACCGTTCTTTTCTCCCGCCTGCAGCGCATGAAAATTCATAGGCTTACGAATGCCGGTATCTTCGAAAAGAAAAGGATTCATAAGCTAAAGAGACGCATAAGCGTCGAGAAGATTGTGAAGCCTGCCTTGTGTCCCATATTGCAAATTAAATCATGAATTCGATCTACTATGGGCTTTCTTATTATAGAAACCGTCTAAAATCTATAATAGCGCAAACCACTATTATAGATCAATGGAGAAAAGTAAAATAGTGAGCAGGCTTATTGTAAAAATGTAGTAAAAAGTAAAATAGTAAGATGAATTCGACCAGTGTATTTTTATTAAACTTCTACTTTCTCGGTTTGGTGTTTATATAGGAAGTCAGGACAGAAATCGTAGCCATTTGGCCAATAGATGCCTCTTCCGTTTTCGTACATTTTGACTTCTCGGAAATAATCAGGATTTGAAAGTAGATTACTTAAGGCATCTTCCTTCATAAAAGGGGTGAAGTCAATTAGCTTCTCGATACCATCGCTGAATCGAAAGTTAATTTTTCTGTCTCCTTTAATTGATATTTCTTCAATTCTTATCATTTTTAATGAAAGTTTATGCTATTTTAACAGAG
>CAYRFF010000019.1:0-56369 GCA_964423575.1 uncultured Saprospiraceae bacterium
TTATAAAGATAAATATTATTTATGATTTAACTTGTTTATCAACATAGTATCTAGTAAGGAGTTTACGACGAAACTAGGGGGAAAAAGACAAAACATCTATAGGACTCTGAATGCGATGCATTGAGCCTGTCGAAATGAGTTCAATAAATCCGACTATCTACTTTGATAAAACTCTTATAGCCCATCTCCACATCACTTTCTCACCCAATCACCAGATAAAAACCCTATCTTTGCAGCTCGAAAAACAAAAAGACGATGATATACAGGACGCATAACTGCGGTGAACTCCGCGCTGAGCATATAGGACAGGAAATTACATTGAGCGGCTGGCTTGCCAAGAGCCGTGACCTCGGAGGAATGACATTTATCGATCTCCGGGATAGATATGGAATTACGCAGCTCGTATTCAATATGGATACGGATGCAAATCTCTGCGAAAAAGCCAGAAAACTCGGACGCGAATACGTGGTTCAGATTACAGGAAAGGTAATTGAACGCTCTTCCAAAAACCCTAATATGCCTACGGGAGATGTTGAGATTGAAGTAACAAAACTCGATGTGCTGAATGCTTCCGAGCTTCCGCCGTTTACCATTGAGGAAAACACAGACGGAGGCGAAGAACTGCGTATGAAATACAGATATCTCGACTTGCGTAGAGAAAATGTAAAGCACAATATCGTGTTCCGCTCTCAGGTTGCTCAGGAAGTCAGAAAATATCTGACAGATAAGAACTTTTTGGAGATTGAAACACCGGTTCTTATCAAGAGCACACCGGAAGGAGCAAGGGACTTTATCGTGCCATCCCGTATGAATCCGGGGCAGGTATATGCACTGCCACAGTCGCCACAGACATTTAAACAGCTGCTGATGGTTGCAGGCTTTGACAGATATTTTCAGATAGTAAAATGCTTCCGCGATGAGGATTTGCGAGCGGACAGACAGCCCGAGTTTACACAAATAGACTGCGAGATGTCCTTTGTGAACCAGGAGGATATCATCAACACATTTGAAGGATTGACCAAGTACCTTTTCAAGTCTGTACTCGATGTCGATATGGATGACTTTCCAAGAATGTCCTATGATGAAGCAATGGCCAAGTACGGCTCCGATAAACCGGATATTCGCTTTGGTATGGAGATAAAAGACCTGAATTCTATGATGCAAGGTCATGGATTTAACGTATTTGATAATGCGGAAGCTGTGCTTGGTATTTGCGTAAGCGGAACAGCAGACAATTACTCCAATAGAGACATGAAAGAGCTGACGGAATGGGTAAAACGTCCGCAAATCGGAGCGCTGGGGCTTGTGTATGTTCAGTGGAAGAATGATGATAGTATCAAGTCTTCTGTAGGTAAGTTTTACGATGATGAACACCTGAAGAAATGTGTGGAATATGCAGGTGGCGGAAAGGGAGATACTCTGTTTATTCTGAGTGGAGAATTGAATGCTACAAGAAAGCAAATCGGTGAACTGCGCCTTGAAATGGGGAACCGCCTCGATCTAAGAAAACCGGATGATTTTAATCCCCTGTGGGTAGTTGATTTCCCATTGCTGGAGTGGAATGAGGACGATGAGCGGTTTTATGCAATGCATCACCCCTTTACTTCTGCCAAGGAGGAGGATATTGAGAAATTTTCTTCACAGGATAAAGGAGTGCTGGAGAGTATCCGTGCTGATGCTTATGACCTTGTACTCAACGGCGCTGAAATCGGTGGAGGCTCTGTCAGGATTCACGATAGAAAGCTGCAGAATAAGAACTTTGAACTACTTGGTTTTACACCTGAAGAGGCAGAAGATCAATTTGGTTTCTTATTGAATGCCTTCAAATATGGTGCTCCGCCACATGGAGGAATGGCATTTGGTTTTGACAGACTCGTAGCCTTGATGGCAGGAAAACATTCCATCCGAGATTTCATCGCCTTCCCCAAGAATAATCAAGGGCGCGATGTGATGATTGATGCACCGGCAATTGTGGATGAAGAGGCATTGAAGGAACTGGGATTGAGGCTTATAGATGATGAATAAATTTGGGTAGAACTAATTCATGAATTAGTTCTACTGTTATCAATATTCTTCTTTTTTATTAAAATTCGATGAAACCTGTCTGGTTTGTTCTGGATAATATATCCTTAAATTCTTTTGTTTAAAGTAGTGTAAATCATGGAAAAAGATAAAACCAGATAAGTTTTTCACTGCATAAGATACATAATCGTTTGTAGAAAGCTTACCTGTTTACATGTCTACTCGTCCACTTGGCTACCAATCTTTCCCTCCAGATATTTACCAAGTCCGGCAAATGATTTGGGCATGTGTTCCTTCATCAAGACCGGCCTATCGTAAAACAAACTAAAAGCGATGGCAAAGACATCAATATCTTCAAGCCCTATAATTCTTTTAAGACTCGGAAAGTCCAGCCCAATTACCGGGAGTAAATTTGCAATGATTTCTTCCTTGTCGATAGCATTGATAATCGGAGCACGATCATAAAGAAACAGATACGCCTGCGCCCATTCATAAGCAGCAATATTAAACATCTTCCTCTCCAATCCCGGAATTAGTTGTTCTACAGAAAAGACCATCACACCATCTTTATGCTCAATTTCTGTAATATGGACCTGATCACCATGTTGAGGGGACATAAATGGGTGAGGATAAACAATAATCTGTAGATATTTCCCTTTAAACGACTCCTGATCGTAATAGGTCATCTCAACAGCCGGTAGACAGATAAGAAGTTTGACATCTTCAGGAACTGGTTTTTTGTCAATCATGCGTATTAATCGCGTCAGTCTGAAAAGTGAAATCTTCTCTTCAAACTCCTTTTTTCCTTCCTCATCAAGGTGCAGATAAATAGCAGAAAAACTCTGCAACAACTCCTTTTCCTTAGGATGTAAGGGCGGAGGATTCTTTTTGGAAAACATCCATTGAATCGGGTTCTGAAGGAAGTACAGTCCTGCCATAATAATTACCGGGGGAATTATCCATGTCGATAAATCAGTCCTGCCGTAAATGAATATTAAAATCATTATCACCGCCAGAAAAATAAAAAATGGCAAGCCTATTAAGTACGCAATTTTCAGATTCCTAATCATAATATCAAACTTAGCTTATTTCCTTATCAATACAATAATTTAATCTACAAGGTTGTGATACTGCATTTTTGATCTATAATGACCCTGTTTTCTCTAGCTTTCGCAAATGTGAGAGGGCTTATTTGCCAACTTTAAACAATACTGGTAGAATCTTTTCAAGGAAATTTGGTAGATATACATTCTTTTTATTACTTTTGCATCGCTTCGGAAAGTATGGTACCTTAGCTCAGTTGGTAGAGCAATGGACTGAAAATCCATGTGTCCCCAGTTCGATTCTGGGAGGTACCACTTTCTTTTGCATCACTTCCATTGAGAACAATTCAGATTTTATCCATTATTTATACCGGTTTACCCAGTCCTTTTGTTGATATTCTCTTTCAGCAGCGTTAATCTAGTCTTAGAAATTTAGGTTTTCACAGATGTGATCTCTTATTTATGAAAATATTTTCAAAAAGACTTAAATGCGTACGGTGTATACTGGCATTATGCCTTAGGTGTTTTATCCTCTGAGAAAACTTTTCAAATTAAGAATATTTAAAAAACACTTGGTGAAAAATGAAACCTTTTTGGAACCATAAGACACTAATTAGTATAAGACGAGGCGTACTTACTTATGAGAATGGTGCACGTAGGTGGGGATAAGAATGCACTAGGAGAACAAGACATACTGGACGCTTTGTGAGAACAAAAATATTACGATAGGTTGAATACTTGTGCATATTAAAGTAACACACTATGAGACAAAATTTTAAAATGCACTAGTGAATTAGGATGTTAATTAATGACCTACAAACACACTATGAGAACTATTTTTACATGCTGAGAGCATGAACACACTTTTAAATGAGAAAATAATCAGATGAATACCTTACTTAAAGGGATGGCCCATAATTTGATTGAATTATTTTATCCCGACTTATGCCATATTTGCGATAAAGATCGACCTGCAGAAGGACAATTATGTTGTATAAACTGCTTGAGTGAGTTACAGGCTACAGACTATAATTTCATACATGATAATCCTTTTATGCAACACTTTTATGGTAGAGTTCCTGCTCGGTATGGCGCATGTATTTATCATTTTAGCAAAGAGGGCACCGTAAGAAAATTACTGCATGCAATTAAATATAAAAGCAGGCTGGATATAGCGATTCAGGAAGGACGACAACTGGGGACTTTTCTCATGAAATCCAGACAATGGCAGGACATTGATTATATAATTCCGGTGCCACTACACCCCAAAAAGCTCCGCATCAGAGGATATAATCAATGTGCACTACTTGCAGAAGGAGTTTCGAAAGCAATGAATCGCCCGGTTTTCCCATTGATTAAACGCGCTGTCTTTTCCACATCTCAGACGAAGAAAGGGAGAGCCGGAAGATCTGAAGCACTGAATGGAGTATTTGTACCGGATATGGATGCGATTTCTGCTTTTAAGGAGAAGTCGATGAATAAAAGACCGCATTTTCTTATTTTGGATGATGTGTTGACGACCGGAGCAACATTGGAAGCATGTTCACTCGCTTTACTTGAAGGTTTCCCGGAAGCCAGGATAAGTCTTGCGACACTGGCAATGGGGAGGATGTGAGTGGGCTCTTCGAGTACCTCGGTGCTCATCTCTTCGTTCATGGCAATTTTAAAGGCTAAGAAACATATAACGATATATCTTCGTTTAATAATCATTACTTGCTGTTCGCAGGAGTTCACAGTTCCTTCGACTCTGGTCGATTTACGCCATAGGTCTCGTTACTGAGACTATTCTCAGTCACCTCAGGAGACCTCACGCCTGTTCTGCATTGAGAACCATACCACACGGCAGCTAAAGAGTTCTCTTAATACCGAGTTTCTATGCTAAACTTTGACATTGACAGCCTTTTGATGTGCACTATACGGAACAATTGACGAAAGTCTTTGTCTAATTCGTCTTATGAATCAGTCGGAGAATATAAATAATATTCTGGACCGGGATTAACCTCTCCCGATAACTGTTAAAAGTGAAAATCTATGGAGCCCATGACATCGCCGATTATCAGATAATCGGTTTTTTCAGGAATTTCCATGCGTATTGCTGATTGTTTTAAGAATCGCTCGCTGTCTTTTCTCGCCTGACATCTATTGATATAGTCAGATCATCAAATAAATCTATCGATTCCCCGCCCACATTATCACTCAGAACAAGAGAATTGGCAAGGATTTCCCTCTTGATATAATCTCCGTGAAGCTCAACTGCCGGAACAATTCGCTCATGATTTTCTATCGTAACCTCAATGCGATCAGTCACATAGAAATCCTTATCCTTACGGATATTCTGAATGCGGTTCACAAGCTCTCGTGCTGTCCCTTCTGCAATCAGATCATCACTTAGTTGAACATCAAGAGCAACAGTAAGATCCTGATCACGGGCAACGAGCCAGCCTGCAATATCTTCACTGCGGATTTCGATATCTTCAAGCGTCAGGTCGTACACAGTACCATCAATCTCAAGCCCGTATTTTCCGGACTTTTCTATATTGTTGATTTCTGCTTCGGACAGATTGCTAATAATCTCATTAGCCTGCTTCATATGAGCACCGAGTCTCCTTCCAAGTGTTTTGAAATTGGGCTTAGCACTTTTCTTTATTACTCCGGAAGCATCATCTACGTACTCGATTTCCTTGATGTTTACTTCCTGCTTAATCAGGTCTTCCACGATTTCTACCTGAGAGCGGAAATCGCTGTTGAGTACCGGCAATAATATCCTTTGAAGCGGTTGACGCACGCGGATATTTTCCTGCTTTCGCAAAGAAAGCACCAATGATGAAATGCGTTGAGCGTATTCCATTCTTTCCTCAAGATCCTTGTTTATCAGGTTTTCATTGACTTGTGGGAAATCTGCCAGGTGAACAGAATCGAATGCTTCCAGACCGGTAACCGTATTCAGATTGCGGTACATCCAGTCGGAAAATGACGGTGCAATCGGTGCCATAAGCTTGGAAAGAGTAACAAGACATTGATATAGCGTCTGATAAGCGGCTATTTTGTCTTCGTTATACTCTCCTTTCCAGAAACGACGACGACTCAGACGTACATACCAGTTGCTGAGATGTTCTGTTACAAAGTCCTGGATTTTTCTTGCAGCATTGGTAGGCTCATAATCTTCGTATTCTTCCTTTACTTCCTTTACCAATGTATTCAAAAGTGATAAAATCCACTGATCTATCGCTTCTTCCCTTTGATTAATGCTCAATTCAGGTTCTGAAAAATCAAATTTGTCAATATTGGCATACATCGTAAAGAAAGAATAGCAGTTGTAAAGCGTCCCAAAGAACTTCCGCTGTACTTCCTTAACTCCGTCCAGGTCAAATTTCAGGTTGTCCCATGGCTGCGCGTTGGAAATCATATACCAGCGCGTAGCGTCGAGGCCATGTTCCTCAATAGTCTCAAACGGCTCGATAGCATTACCGAGTCGTTTAGACATCTTTTGTCCGTTTTTGTCTTGCACAAGTCCGTTAGACACCACATTCTTATATGCCACACTATCAAATGCCATCGTTGCAATAGCATGCAGAGTAAAGAACCAGCCTCTTGTCTGATCCACACCCTCAGCGATGAAATCTGCCGGGAAATTCTGCTTAAACTTCTCCTCATTTTCAAATGGATAGTGCCACTGCGCATAAGGCATACTACCGGAATCAAACCATACGTCAATCAGGTCAAGTTCACGTTTCATCGCTTTTCCTGACGGACTTGCCAGAATTATTTCATCGATGAATGGCCTGTGCAAATCTTCGGGAACGTTCTGATTTAATCCGAGAACTTTGTTTGCATTCTCGATTTCTTTCTTTAATTCGGCAATAGAACCGATACATGTCTGCTCCTCTGCATCCTCACTACGCCAGATTGGAAGTGGAATACCCCAGTATCTTGACCTTGAGAGATTCCAGTCTTTCAGGTTTTTAAGCCAGTTCCCAAAACGCTTTTCTCCCGTATGGGCCGGCTTCCAGTTAATCGATTCATTCAGTTCCACCATACGGTCTTTCATCTTGGTAGAAGCGATAAACCAGCTGTCAAGTGGATAATAAAGAACAGGCTTGTCCGTCCTCCAGCAGTGCGGATAATTGTGCACAAATTTCTGAATCTTAAACGCTTTATTCTCAAGCTTCAGATGAACTGCGATATCTACGTCCACATTTACATAATCGGGATCGTCTTTGTAATTTTTCACGTACCTTCCGGCAAATGGGCCGGCGTCCTCCGTAAATTTCCCTTGTTTATCAACAAGTGTCAGCGCACCTACGCCATTTTCTTCAGCAACGCGCTTATCATCTTCACCGAATGACGGTGCCAGGTGAACGATTCCCGTACCATCTGCTGTTGAAACAAAGTCCCCTACAAGTACCTTGAATGCATCGCCTTCTTCCGGTTG
Organism: uncultured Saprospiraceae bacterium; assembly: GCA_964423575.1. Classification (GTDB taxonomy): domain Bacteria; phylum Bacteroidota; class Bacteroidia; order Chitinophagales; family Saprospiraceae; genus CAYRFF01. The sequence goes on from CAYRFF010000019.1 coordinate 7,498, forward strand.
TACAAACGGTAAAAGCTGGAGATAGTGCAAACCTTCAAGTTCAGAGCCCTTGAATTCTCCGAGGATTCTATAGGGGATTTCCTGTCCGCCATCCACAGAATCAAGCCATTCTGCTTCAGCTTGATCTTTCTTGAGATACGCAGAGAGTCTGTCCCTGGCAATCAGGAGATTTACCCGTTCAAATGTGTATGGATTGTATGTTTTTATCAGTAGATAAGTAATATCTTTTCCTACTGCAAGAGCTGTATTGGATGGTAGAGTCCATGGAGTAGTCGTCCATGCCAGTGCATAAACGGCACCCGCGTCCGCCAGTTTATACAGAAACTCGGAACTCTCGTTTTTTATAATCTCAAATTGTGCCGTTACAGTTGTATCGGTAACTTCCTTGTATGTACCCGGTTGATTGAGTTCATGCGTGGAAAGCCCTGTTCCTGCTGCCGGAGAATATGGCTGTACTGTAAAGCCCTTGTAAATCAAGTCTTTATTGTATAATCTCTTTAAGAGATACCAGACACTTTCAATATACTCATTTTCAAAGGTAATATAAGGGTTATCGAGATCTACCCAATAAGCCATTTTAACTGTGATATCATCCCAGAGATTTTTATACCGCATCACTGTTTCACGGCACTTTTGATTGTACTCTTCAATGCTGATCTTGGTTCCGATATCTTCCTTGGTAATTCCCAGTTCTTTCTCGACCTGAAGTTCAATAGGTAAGCCGTGTGTATCCCAGCCTCCTTTTCTTTCTACGCGTTTACCGGACATAGTGTGAAAACGGCAGAATAAGTCTTTTACCGTTCTTGCCATCACGTGGTGAATACCCGGCATACCGTTGGCAGATGGCGGCCCCTCGTAGAAAACAAATGAATTTTCCGGATCGCGTTGTTCAACACTACGTTTAAATATATTTTCTTCTTCCCAGAACTTTAGAACTTCTTTATCTATCGCCGGAAGATTCAGATTGTCATATTGCTTGTAAGCCTTCATAGTTACTTAATTGTCAGCATTCAAATTCACACATAATCTGTGCAAAATTACACAGTTTACTTCGATAATGTACTTGAAAAGTGTATAACTTGGTGCAAATAAAGTGCAAAAGTACGGCTTTAATAAGGGTTTTTCAAATCTATAATTGCTGCAATACACTGTTTCTAATGAAGAGCGGAAATCTCATCTTCAATGACACCACTACTCAATATACAATTATAACCTTTATGAAGTACACGATGAGAAGTAGTCTAACTCTGAAAAGTACATACAATCTGAAGTCCTATCTCAAAAATTTAGTAGATATTGTAAGGGGGAAAGCAGTAAGTTGAAATATTATTTTATATTCGTTTGGGCTCAGTCGTCCTGACTGAAAGAGTATTGAATGGTATTTCTTTAAAAAACAGGTCAATTGTATGGATAGTATTTCCAATTTAATTTTGACAGCAGGATTGATTCTCGTGATGTGGGGAATGGGTCTTTCGCTGGTGCTTGATGATTTTAAAAGAGTCGTAAAATATCCCAAGGCAGTAACAATCGGTGTTATAAGTCAGATAATTCTTATCCCGCTTATGGCTTATCTGCTTATTATTGTATTTGGGGTTCGACCTGAAGTTGCCGTGGGGCTGATGATCTTGGCTGCCAGCCCCGGAGGACCGACCTCCAATCTCATTTCACATCTTGCAAGAGCAGACGTGGCTTTATCCGTGTCGATGACAGCAATATCCAGTCTGATTACCGTATTTACAATTCCTCTCATAGTGAACTTTGCATTGGAGAACTTTATGGAAACATCACAGATGATTCATCTTGACTTTTTGGACTCGGTGATGCAGATTTCCGCAGTTGTCGTTGTTCCTATTGCAATCGGTATGCTTGTCCGTCACTTTTTCCCTAAACTTGCCGAGCGGATGGGTAAGTCGGTAAAAATTGCATCCGGTTTAATTCTGGCTCTGATTATTATAGGAATCATTATCAAAGAAAGAGCAGTACTTCCATCTTATTTTGCGGAAGCGGGGCTTATAGCACTTAGTCTGAATGTGATAATGATGTTGGTTGGCTTTTATATAGGACGTATATTTTTATTGCCCTCTGACCAAGCTGCATCTATTTCTATTGAGGTGGGAATTCAAAACGGAACACTAGCTCTTGCTATCGCTGGTGGAATGTTGAACAACACCTTATTTGCAATAGCACCGGCCGTATATAGCGTTATAATGTTTCTCACTGGCTTTGTTGCCATATATATAGGTAGTAAATATTTACCCAAAAAGGAATGATTTTACAAGTTGAAGCAACTTGGTTTTTTGACGAAAGTTGAAATCCCAAAGTGAAAACTTAGAGATTGTCAAAGCCTTTCTTAAATTTGCTTTTAATGGTAGTATTATTAGAGATAATCAAGGTAACGATACCTGCTCTTATCGTATTTTTAACGGTTTACTTTCTGATGATAGAACATCGTAAAAAGGAGGAAAACCTTATAAGGCTTAAGTTGCAGGCAGATCAAATGAAAAAGAAAACTAATCCTTCAAAGGTAATGGCTTATGAGCGATTGGCCTTGTTCTGTGAACGGATTAAAATCGATAAGTTATTGATACGCTTACGAAGCAATGAAAGCTCGACTGAATCTCTTAAGCAAGCAATGATTATTGCTGTGCAGCAAGAGTATGAACACAATATAACGCAACAGATATATGTCTCGCATCAATTATGGCAGATAATTCAATTGGCCAAAAACGAAACCGTTTCAATTATCAGAGACTCCGCCGACAATGCTCTGGCTAGCGATATAAATTCTTTTATCGATAGTATTTACAAAGAGATGGGAAAACGTGGAGAAGACCCTTTGGATAAAGCATTATATGCAATACGTGAAGAAGCAAGCATAGAGCTGGCAGGAGGATAGTCCTCATAATCCTCACTGCCAACTACTTACCTGATTATTTATCATATTTCTTGTGCATAAGCGAATTGATGCCGGCAACTGATAGCTGTGCTATATTGTCATCAATGTCCGCATAAATAAGTGAATCAGAAACAATCTCAGTCTTTTTTAATACCGGCTTATAGTGACTCTTCTTTAAGTAAGTGTTACTGAAATTAATGTAAGTGTTCAGAAACAAGAATGCCATAAATGGGCTGACTGTTGCAATTAATAAACGTCTCATAGTGAATTAGTTTTAGGTTAATAAAATTTATAGCTCAGGAGAGTGCGGCAAGAATAGTGTGTTTTTAAAACAAAATTTTCTCTCCTAGAAAAATAATTGATGGGATTAAACCTTCAATGAACTTCCAACTCTTAAAACTTTCTCGTTGGTATTAATTAGTGTCTTATAACTGAAAAGTGTGCCGCTTTTTATAAAATAATTTTAAAAATAATTCCTTTGAAATACCATAGTTATGTCAATTCGTCTATTGAAGCAATAGAAAAAATCAATTTAAAGTGGATAATCTTGTCTTAATTCATTTTAAAAATTATATTTGTCCTAGCATGGATAAAGTTCCTTCGACAAATTTCCTCTTTTAAGCATCTTAGAAATTGATTAATTAACATATCTGTCCGACAGATAAAAAGAGCTATAAGAAACTATACTAATCAGAAGATGCCTGCCTAAGAAAAGAGTTGAAAACTAGTTCATGTGTTTATACATAGGTGTCCGATAGTTAAAGCTGAAAGGCTTATAGGAGTAACTTTTTTAATAACCTATAAATTAATAAAATGTCTAGACTACAGATAATTTTTGTATCATTTTTTCTCACGGTAATATTTACGATTATTTCGACGCCCTGGGATTGGGGAAACACTTTTTTTGGTGACTCACTTATCGCCTGGGTTATATATTACATTGTAGGCTTTTTATTTAGCCTGTTTGTCGTTTGGGCCTTTTTATGGGCAATCGACGTATTAACAGGTCACGAAAAACATCATTTAGAAGAAGAAGATCACCACCACCATGAATGAATTTGACAAAAAAGCGCGGAAAATAGCAATATGGGTAATTATCGGAATGATCGGAATATGGATTGTCCTGAGTATTTTCTCATTTATGAAATCTGAAGAACGCGGAAGGCCGTTCACGACAGAAACTTTTTTTGAGGGCGAATCAGCCTTGCTCGGTAAACAGATTTTTCAATCCTATAATTGTATGGACTGCCATACGATAGTAGGAAACGGAGCATACTTTGCTCCCGATCTTACCAAGTCTTATGAACAGACCGGTCCAGCATGGTTAAAGGCTTATCTGGGTTCACCTGCCACTTATCCTACTAAAACTGCGGTCAATGTACAATTAAAGCAGTTGGCAGAAAAGGGAGAAACAAGTGTTTCTGATATCGATGCGTATCTCGATAAATATTTTGGAGCCAAGGAAAGAGTCCATGACAGAGGCGGAATTGATGCACTTATGCCCAACCTTCGCTTTACTTCACAAGAAATTAATGCTCTCATAGCTTATCTCAAGTATACTTCACAGATCAACACCGGAGGCTGGCCACCGGAAGTGATTGCGACTGAAACGGTGCGTACCAATATGAAGAAGGAACTTGAAATCAAGAGCGGGCTGCATCTTATTCATAGCGATATCGGTAAGAAAAATTATGATGAAGATGCTGCTTCTCCTGCTAGATTAGGTCAGGTAATTGCTACGGAAATAGGTTGCATGGCTTGTCACTCGACAGATGGAACTACCGAAATTGGGCCTAGTTTCAAAGGTATCTATGGCACAGATGTGAAGTTAACCGATGGAAGAACTGTGAAAATAGACGATGAATATCTCAGACGTTCAATCCTGGATCCCAATGCTGATGTAGTAGATGGCTTCCCCGATGGCGTAATGCCTCCGTATGAGGGAATGATGTCTGAAGAGGAGTTAACAAATATCGTAGAATTCATTAAAGCACAAAAATAACTAAGATGGGACTTCAATATAAAACACAACGATATTCATATCGCTTTTTCATAGCAATGTTGATTTTCTTTGCTCTTCAGGTTACTTTTGGATTGCTGATGGCATTGCAACACATGGACCCCAAGCTATTGCAGGGGATTATCAACTTTAACGTAGGTAGGGCATTTCACCTTAACCTGGCAGTAGTCTGGATAGTAACAGGCTTTATAGGTACAATACTTTTTGTCGGACCACTATTGGGAAAGAGAGAAGTTAAGCATAAATGGGTAATTAAATTCCTTTTCATCGCTCTTATCTTTACCGTAGCATGGACGGCTGCAACGCTGCCGCTTGCACAATTTGGTATCGGAGGATGGATAGGAAATACACCTTGGTTACAACAAGGCAAAGAGTTTCTGGAGGCCGGTAGAGTAAGTCATATTCTATTGTTTGTAGCCTTCTGTACATTCGCTTATCTTACTTTGTATATGTTCCCCAGAAAAACGAAGAACTGGAATGAGCTTCACTGGGGGCTGGCAGTGGGTGTTGTAGGACTGGCAGCTGTATGGGTTTTCTCTTTTATATCTTCTGAAAACCTGGATACTCAGGAATATTTCCGCTGGTATGTAGTACACTATTGGGTCGAAGCAGTATGGGAAGTTATTCATATTACCCTTATAGGATTCCTGTTACAGAAATTCTTTGGGGCACATGAGAAAGAAGTTGGATTTGCAGTGTTCTGGGGAGTGAGCCTTGTAATCCTTAGTGGGCTTATAGGAAATTCTCACCACTATTTCTGGATCGGTACTCCTGCATTCTGGCAGTTCTGGGGATCATTGTTCAGTGCTCTTGAGCCATTACCGTTGATTTTCTGTATTTGGCATATCTACCTGGATGAGAAACACGGAGTTGCACCGATTAAAAACAAAGTGGCGTTCTATTTCTTATTTGGTTCAGCCTTGTTTGAATCGGTAGGAGCCGGAATCCTAGGGTTTACTATGACTATGGCTTACGCAAATATCTGGTCACACGGAACCTGGATAACTGCTTCACACGGTCACATGGCATTGTTTGGTGCATTTGGACTACTTGTATTTGGAGCTGCTTATGAAGCGATAAGACAATATAAAGAAATTGACACCTTCAAGGACCGGCTGTCGAAGCTGGGCTTCTGGATGATGTTTGGCGGTTTAATGGGAATTATTTCCGGTTTTGCTATCGGAGGAACCAAGCAGATATACGTATATCGTATACTCGGGCTCGACTGGTGGGGACACCATATACGTCCGTCTATGAACCTTGGTCAAATTATATTAGGCGTGAGTGCCTTTGTATTTATCCTCGGAGCCAATGTCTTGATATTTGACTTGTTTACCTTGAAAAACAGAGCAATTTCAGAACGTGAACGACGTTTATTAAATACCAATCTGTCGTCACCTAAACGGATAAGTTCCTGGAGAAAAGCAATGTCGCCATTTGAATTTGTAATGTGGATTGCCGCACTTTGGTCCTTTGGATTGATAATTACTGCCGGTGTGTTCTCGTTTAACCTCACGAGTGTCCGTATGGGGAATCCTACGATTCCGTATGTCCTAATGCTCGCAATAGGATATCCGGGGCTGGTACTTACGACAGTAATCTTTGCAATGCGATTCCTTGCAGCCTTCGAACAGAGGCAGAGTCTGCTGCATATTTTTGATAACTTGCCTGAAAACAGGGTAGGTGTGCTTGATTTAAGGCACAATGGACATCATGATGATGTAGATAGATTGATTTTTGACACTTATAATGGCCTCGAATATGGAGAGGGCTTTATGCTGGTAGGGGATCACAGTCTCAGACCTAAGCACCTCGCTTTATTTGAAGCAGTAGGAAGCCATAACTTTGTCTGGGTTGATGTGGAGCATGGACCAGAAGAATGGAAAGCAAAGATCGGTAAACTGAATTAAAAGATATTTGCGCTTGACGCGGATGACTAAATTTAATTGATTGATTTTCATAGCCTGAGACTTCTGTCTTGGGCTATGTGTTTTTAAATAATGGGATAATTACGCTTTTTAAGGGCATTTGAGCATCATTTACTACGACAATTGCGCTGTTTGGCACTGTTTTTTAATCAATTAGGCAGGAATAGTAAATTATGAAGCGATCTTTCCCTAATTTGCGCGCTTAATTTTACCCGCAAAAAGAAAAGATTTGAAAAGAGTAGTATTCAACAATGAAAAACCCGAATTCTTTCAGGAACTCAGACAACGCGTAAACGCATATTTTACTGATAACAACATAACGAGATTTGGAAATAGCGGCATGGTTTTTAAAACCGTTATTATGCTTCTCCTATATCTGGTACCTTTTATAGTCATTTTAACAGGAGCAGTTAAAGGCTTTTGGCCCCTGATGGGATTATGGGCAATTATGGGGATAGGAATGGCAGGAATCGGGATGTCGGTCATGCACGATGCCAATCATCAGGTTTATTCATCCAAAAGGAAGGTAAACACCCGTCTTGGGTATCTGATTAACCTTCTGGGAGGTTATCATCATAACTGGATTATCCAGCATAATATGTTGCACCATACTTACACGAATATTGATGGCTTTGATGAAGATATTGATACTCCTGTATTGCGATTTTCGCCGGAGCAAGAGCACAAGAAGTTTTTTAAATATCAATTGTACTATGCTCCTTTTCTTTATGGTTTTCTCACGTTAAACTGGCTTACGTTTAAGGATTTCACCCAACTTATCAGTTATGAGAAGAAAAATCTCCTGAAGCGCGTAGGCACGACATTGCCCAGGGCTACTACTGTTGTTATTCTTAATAAACTATGGTATCTAGCTTTGTTTATAGGATTGCCTATTCTGCTTGTAAGTGTTCCCTGGTGGTATATGGTCATTGGCTTTTTTGTCATGCACTTTATCAGTGGACTTTTTCTATCTCTTGTGTTTCAGTCGGCGCATGTGTTGAGCGAGACGGAGTTTTATGCCGTTGCTGAGGATTTAAGTGTCGAGAACAATTGGGCAATACATCAGATGCGTACTACAGCCAATTTTGGGCATAAAAGCAATGTGTTTTCCTGGTTTATCGGTGGTCTGAACTACCAGATAGAACATCATCTCTTTCCCAATATCTGTCATGTGCATTACAAGAAATTGTCCGATATCGTCCGTGAAGTCGCTGCCAAGCACGAGGTTCCTTATAATGAACACAAGACCTTCCTAGACGCTGTCAAGAGTCATTTCAAGCTGGTCGATTACCTTGGGAAAGGGAAAGACCTGGCTGTTGTTAATAATTAATAAGAAGTAAAGTGAAAGGAGGATATTTTAAATATCCTCTTTCCATTTGATTCCGCAACCACCGGATGGATATTGCTTTTCAGGAGCCGGTCTTCCGGCCAGCATCAAGTCAAGTGCATTTCTTAAGTCTTCGCCGGTAAGAGGAACATCATTCCCCGGTCTTGATCCATCCATTCTACCGCGATAATACAGTTTCAGGTCTTCACTGAATACATAAATATCCGGAGTACAGGCAGCATCATAAGCTCTTGCCACTTCCTGACTTTCATCAAAGAGATATGGAAATGTAAATCCTTCCTTTTCTGCCAATTCCTTCATCAGCTCCGGAGAATCAGCCGGTTTTTGTCTGATATCAGTAGGACTGATACCTACAAAGCCAACTCCTTTTGCCTGGTATTCTTTGGCTATTCTTACGATTTCAGGGTTTACGTGAACTACATAAGGACAATGGTTACAGATAAACATTACAACTGTACCCACTTTATCCGCGCTGATTTCTGAGAGAGAAACCATTTCTCCATCCACGGTATTAAGAAGGTTAAAGTCAGGAGCCTTTGTTCCCAGCTCCAGCATTGTCGATTCTGTGTATGCCATCTTTCTATCTGTTTTAATCTGTTTACTACAAAAGTGCTTATAAAGTCCTAATACTTTTATCGGCTTAAGGTTCAGTCCTGTAAACCCCAAAGACAAAATCGCTCTGATTGCTTTTAAGCCAGTCATCCTCAAGAGCCATTAATTCCTCCAGTATTTTAAGACGTTCCGGATCCGTTTCCAGAAAATGATGTGCTATATCCTTGAGGCAACTCATCAGAATGTTTCCTCCATAAGGGCGCTCAATTACGGTGGTAAATTTACTATGAATCGCAGGTAGAATACTCTCGGAATCAACACATTCAGAAGGATCCGCGATGTACATTCTGAGAATTCCAGAGCCATAATAGCGGTTTTTGTACAAGCCGGTACCCAGAATATTTCGGTATTTACGCGGAATGAGGGCCAGCCCTTTATTGATTTCCTTTATCTGCTCAGAGGAGTACTGCATTCTGTTTTTTCCGACATATTCATTAATGACGAGATGGCCACCGGGTTTCAGAGTCTTTAATACCAGTTGATTAATAATGCTATTGACATCTTTGAAATGATGCAATGAAGCGTGAAAGAAGACCATATCATAAGTCTCTTCAGGGAATTGGTATTTCAGTACGTCTTCTTCGTGAAAGGAGATGTTTTTAATCTGCTCCTTCTCTGCTTTTCTCCTTGCCGTCTCTAGTAACTTGCCTGAGAAGTCATAGCAATGAATTTCCCAGTCCGGTCTGAGAGACGCAATTTTTAATTCGTGGCTGGCAACTCCTGAGCCCAGTGACAGAATCTTGAGATTTTCCGATTTCCTGAAGAGTTTATGGCAGAGATAAGTCTCATAATCAACTGCAGGATTCCCTGTTGTCAGCCTGTTCCACCTTTCTCTCACGGCAGGTACAATCCACCAGTTTGCTGCGAGAATATGCGTTTCATTAAAAGCGCTCTGCGTTCTTTTTTCATCTTTAGGCGTTAGCTTGGAGCTGAGGAATTTCAGCCCGCGCTGCCTCGCCTTCACATAAATATCCCTGATGTCTTCTCTCGTAATAATCCGCATTGCACTGTTTTCCTATGACATTGTTACTATCTGCATAGCTCGGATATTCCCAGGACATAGTTTTTCACAACATCGATATCGCCTGCCGTTTCCGCCCCTTTGAATCCGGTAATCATTTCATTTTTCATATAAGCTTCCGCAAATGTTGTGTAGCGGTCTGAAAGCGGCTTGTACGACCAATGCCACTTTTCTTGCTCGTATCCCGTCCTGCCTCCAGATTTATCGGTATAGGGTTGACAAAAGCCATAAGCTGCTGCATTTTCTGTCAGCCAGGAATATATTTTCAAGCCTTCTCCATAGTCAAACCATTCGTTCTCAAACATATTCAGGTCGATATCAGTCCCCCAGTGATGCCTGGAACTGCCCGGCATAGAACTGTAAAGTAAAATTTTTAAGGCCCTTTCTTTTGCATCTGGAATCGTCTTGGAAAGGTCCTGGCCGGATACCATGGTTTCTCCGGTCCATTTGCGTTCCCATATTCCTCTCTGATAGTCAAAGTTTCTGGTAGCGGAGCGGATGATTAAGCTCACACCATCGGAAAGAGCCTGCTCTCTCATTTGCCGAAAGGCTTCCAATACTTCAACACGTAAATACAATCCCGGGCGATCTGCCATTTCTCGCGGAATTTCTACAAATAAGTCAGATTCTTCAGGATTGAATTGTCCCATAATATAGGCCAGGCTGTCTTTATACTCCTGTGTATCTGTAAAAAGTACAGGTGGATTTTCTTCTGCTTTAAGTGGAGCCTCTTGCTTTGCGACATCTTTGCAGGAAAAAATAATTATCGGAATAATCAAAATCGAGAAAACAGCGTTATATATCATAGATGTTAAATGCATAGTTACTATAAAATGGCCAAAGCGTTAAAATATCGTTAAATATCCATAAAGAGAACACTATTCAACTAATATATGGGTTTATAAATTGTAAAATAAAATTACTATAAAATTGTATAATATGAAGAAAACTATTCTTTTATCAGCCATTGTAGCCTTTCTAGTCAGTGGACTGACGATGAGTGGCTTTTATTATTTCAACAAAAACGAATCTTCTGATAATAAGGTGACGATTGAAAGACTGGAAGGTCAGGCAAGCAACGTCATGTATACGGAAGATGAAAATGGTGAAATACAAGTATTAAACTTTGAAAAGGTTGCTGAAGAAACGATGCCTGCAGTAGTGAGTATTCAATCCAAGGTTGAAAATCAGTATGCTAAGCGGCAAGAAGAATTCATGAACCCGTTCAGAAGGTTTTTTGACTTTGATGATTCTCCATTTTTCAATCCACTACCTGAGTATAATATAGGCACCGGATCGGGTGTAATTATAAATACGCAAGGTTATATTGTTACCAATAATCACGTGATTGAAAATGCGGAATCTATAAGTGTCACTTTACACGATAACAGAGAATATTCTGCGACATTGGTGGGTACGGATCCATCCACGGATATCGCTTTATTGAAAATTGAAGGAGCTAAAGAACTGAAGGCTTTACCTCTGGTGAATTCAGATAAGGTGAGGGTAGGACAGTGGGTTCTGGCTGTAGGAAATCCGTTTAACCTGACATCGACAGTCACTGCCGGTATTATTTCAGCCAAGGCGCGTAACATTAATATTCTCGATAATAAATATGCAGTGGAGTCATTTATTCAGACGGATGCTGTAATTAATAAAGGAAATAGCGGAGGAGCGCTTGTGGATTTACAAGGAGGTCTTATAGGTATTAACTCAGCGATTTTCAGCCCTACGGGAGCATATAGTGGATATGGATTTGCTGTACCTTCCAATCTTGTCAATAAGGTAATTGAGGATATTCTTGAGTTTGGTACTGTTCAACGTGGTTTTCTGGGCGTATCTATTGCAGATGTGACAAGTGAACTCGCCAAGAGAGAAAACCTGAAGGTGAACAAAGGTGTGTATGTGGCTTCCGTTCAGGAAGGTGGAGCTGCTGATAAGGCCGGAGTTCAGGATGGAGATGTTATCATAAAAGTAGATGGAGTTGATGTGCCTACTTCACCTAATCTACAGGAGCTGATTGCCCGTAAAAGACCGGGTGATCCAGTGAAATTGACAGTACTCAGAAACGGCAAAGAAATTAATCTTGAAGCTGTTCTTGTAAACCAGTCAGGAACGACGTCGGCTATTGAAAAGGAAGTTGTTGACGTAGCAGATGTTCTGGGAATTGAACTCCGCACAATAAGCAGTAAGGAGGCAAAGAATCTCAAAATTGAAGGTGGTGTTATTATAGATAAGATTAAAAATGGCCGTATCAAGAACGAAACGAGTATTCGTGAAGGATTTGTAATTCTTGAGGTGGATGATGTCGAAGTGAAGACCGTCGAAGATGTCAATAAAATAATTAGCAATAAGAAAGGCAATTATATTGAGATCAAAGGCGTTTACAAAGATGCACCGGGTATCTATTACTACGGTGTAGGAATTAATAATTAGTATCATTTGTAAAAGCATTGGCTTGTCGCTACAGGGATTAATTGTCTCTGTAGCGATTTTTGTTTATAGCAGTTTGGCTTCCCGAATACAATTTTCTGGCAACTGCTTCCCGGGTCTTCATCTATATTCCAAATGCCACCCTTGCCCTGAGGTATAACCCGATTTCACCGAGATGATTAATAGCAATCTGCCCTGTACCGAGGCTGAAGTTATTAATGAGGAAAGTAACTTCAGGTCCTATACTATAGAGTAATCTTTCATCCATAAAGTTTTCAATAGCATTGTTGTTGTCATACAGATATGCGCTTGCTGCTCTCAGACCGAGGATTACATCGACTTCCAGATTTCTATAAGATTGCAGAGGAAACCAGGAACCTAGAAAGGCTTTATAGGTGAAAAGATTGTAAAACAATCCGACTTTCATCGTCAGAAAGTCTGTTCCATCCAGCAGATAGTAGTCATACCCCTCAAGAATTCTCTTCTCCCAGTTTAAGGCTCTGCGATGTGTATAAGGCAGGATTTCTTCTGTAAACTGTTTCCGTGCTTCTCCCTCGAGTGTTAAAGTGAGCTTGCTTGCGAGATGTTGCGCAACATTTGCGAAAGCTATTGCTTCCCAATAATTTACATCGTGACTCTTATGAAGGCCATATCGGTTTACTTCACCGCGAAGAAGGCTTCCCATTGTCGGGAAAATACGGTTGTCGCGCGTATCATAAAACCATTTTCCGCTAAGTGCAAGATATTTCTGCTCAAGACGATTGTTCCCCAAAAAATCGGGATTGTGCTCTAGTACTAGAGGGTTAATACTGTTTTTATAATAGCCAATCTGCAAGATGAAACTGTTGTAAATTGCCTTCCTATAGGTCAGCATTCCCTCTAAGCGAAAGCGCTTGTAGAGATTGGCCCCACTCATTCTCATAAATACTTCCCTATGCCCTACAGTCTCATATCGCAGATCATTTTCCAATCCGTAAAGCATATTCCCGCCTATGCCCCATTGCGGGAGCCTTTTAAGGGAAGGGAGGTTGTATTTCAGCTCGTATTTCTTGGAAAAACCCAGTTGAGCCTTGGCTTGAAGTTCATCATTCCGGCCGGTGAGGTTGATGTAGTACAACTTGAGGCTGTAATTTATACGTCGTAGCTCGTGGTTGTAGTCCGTCCACCATACGTTGAAGTTTCTGTCGGCGAGTTCCACCATGGGAACGATATATATCGGCCAGCGTTCTTTTACAGTAATAACTACATCAAATTCACGGGTTTCTGTCGATAAATTACCCAGGTTGAAAGTGACTTGTGTGAAAATTCCCATGCGATTTAATTGTCGTTCACCCCGTTCAAAAAGCATCGGCAGTTCCTGCAGTTTAATGCTGTCTCCTTCCTGAAAACTCAATTCCCGTTTTATCACATAGCCCTGAGTTTTGTTATTGCCTTGCAGCTCTATGTTACGGATTGCATAGTTGTCTGCTTGCGCAAATGAGAGGTAGTTCAGTGTGCAGAGAATAATCGCTAGAAATATATGACGTAATCGACCGGGCATAGATTTCAAAGGTAGCTTAAATGCTTAAAAGAGAAAAGGCGTTTACAGAAATCCTTTCCATCCGATAAAGCTAGTCTATCGTTTATCTTTGTATATGTTTTCAATAATACTTACAACTTTCATCCCTTCGTAGGCATCTGTGGAGATTTCCTTTCCATCTTTCAGCACCTCATGTACATTTTCATAGATATTTATGTGATTGTTGTACGGAGGCCGTTCTATTGCGCGCAATGTGTCGAGAGGAATCTCGTAATCCTGGATATTATAGCTGATAAGCTCTTGCATATACTGTCCTCCTACGCGAATAGAACCTTTTTCCGCTATTATGGTAATTGCACTGAGAAGATTCTGACTGTATGTTGCATTGGTATACGAGAAACTTCCGAGGATTTTATCCTTTAAGCGGAATGATACCTGTCCGGAATCTTCAAAGTCTGTGTATTTTCTGTTTCTGAAGCTGCCGAGAGAGGCATAAATATCCGTCCAATTTCCAAAAAGCCAGTAGACCATGTCGACAAAGTGAGAAAATTGCGTGTACAGCGGGCCTCCATCGAGTTCAGCTTTACCGTGCCAGGAGTGTTGCTTCCCATCTGTGATATAGTAGCGTTCATCTCGGTTCCAGTAACACTGTACATCGACCATATAAATCTCTCCGAGTCTGTTCTTATCGATGCAGTCCTTGAGCCATTGAGAAACGGGTGAGAAGCGGTTCTGCATAACGCAGAATACTTTTCTATCATGAACCAGGGCTGTTTCTATTACCTCATTGGCAGAAGCGGAGTCAAGGGCCATAGGTTTCTCTATGATTACATGGTAACCGCGTCTGATGCACTTTATAGCCTGTGAAGCATGTAGGCCATTGGGTGTGCAGATGACTACGAGATCTACTTCTTCTCCTGCTTTCAGGAAGTCATCCAGGTTACGATAGTGGCTGATATCCGGCAACTTTGGTTTTACGGGATCGATTGTGGCAACGAGTTTAAAGTTTTTCAGCCGCAGGATTATCTCGATATGTCGCATACCGATTCTTCCTAGTCCCAGCACCGCAATTTTTATTTCGTTCATTTTCTTTTACTTGAGCTTAGTCACTTTTCCGTTTTCAAGCCGGTACTTGCTATTATCGATAGTACAGCTGGCTTTTCCGTCCTGGAAATCCAATTGTGCGCCCGCCTCACTCATCCAGCCTACTTGTCGTCCGGGATTTCCTACGATGAGAGCATAATCCGGGACATCTTTGGTGACAACGGTTCCTGCGCCAATAAAAGCATAGGAGCCTATTGTGTTGCCACAAATAACAGTGGCATTGGCACCGATAGAGGCTCCTTTTTTCACCAACGTTTTCATATAGTTACCTTGTCTGTTTATCGCGGATCTTGGGTTGATGACATTGGTGAATACCATTGATGGTCCTAGGAAGACATCGTCTTCACATGTAACTCCTTCATAGATGGAGACATTGTTTTGCACCTTGACATTTTGCCCTAGTCGGACATTGTTCCCTATAAAGACGTTTTGTCCAATTTTACAATATTTGTCGAGATAAGCGTCGCCCATGATATGGCTGAAATGCCAGATTTTACAGCCTTCTCCGATGAAGGCACCTTCGTCAATAATCGCGGTAGGGTGTCGGAAATAAGTGTTTGCGTCCATAATATGAACAAATTTAGGATAAAAGTAGTGAAAAGGGAAATACCGGGGTGAAATGTGAATGCGAGGGGTTTTTAAAGGGCTGAAAGCTGAGATAGATTAAAGTTGATACTGAGTTTTTTAGGATTTATTGCTAGAGGCGGCTAGGAGGAAATGTTGTGTGTTTTACCAGGGACTATCTTATGAAATGGCTACGCCATCTACCTCTGGCAGATATTTCTCTGGGTGAACAGGGTAAAATCCCAGGGCAATAGATAGCGAGATCTTTTGTTGATGAATGGGAAAGTGAGTGGGGGTAGGGGTTATTCGTATTTATAGAGTTCGCCCTCTTTCCAAGCCTCAGATGCTTCTTCTGTACCATTTTCATAGGCTTTTCTTATCCAAAATGCCGCCATTTTTTTATTAACTGTCGTTCCATTTCCGTTAAAGTATGAAACGCCTAAATTGTATTGTGCTTCAGGAATATCTTGTTCTGCTGCTTTTTTAAACCAGTAAAATGCTTGCTTAGGACTTTTTAATACTCCATTACCCTTATCATATAATAGGCCTAAATTATATTGTGCATCAGGAACATGCTGTTCTGCTGCCTTCATATACCAGAAAAATGCTTTCTTATAATTCTTTAACACCCCGTATCCTTTATCACACATTAATCCTAAGTTATATTGAGCTTCAGGAAAATCCTGCTCTGCAGCTTTTTTGATCCATATATAAGCTTTCCTTTCGTCCTTTTTCGTGCCTAAACCTTCATAGTAACAATACCAAGTATTGAATTGGGCTTTGGGCAATCCCTGTTCCGCCGCCTTTTTGAACCATCTAAATGCTTTATTTAAGTCCTTTTCTGTTCCTTTGCCACCCATATACATTTGCGCTAAAGAAAATTGTGCCTCATCGTGTCCTTGTACCGCAGATTTTTGTGCTAAGTGGAATGCTTTATCAAAATCTTTTTCAACTCCTTCCCCATGATAATAAATTTCACTAAGAAAGAATTGAGCGATTGGCTCTTCTTGTTTTACTGCTTTCTTAAACCAATATTTTGCTTTTTCATAATCGACTTCAGTATCAATACCAGCGTAATAAACGATGCCTAAAGCAGATTGTGACAGTGGATCTCCCTCTCTTGCCTTTTCGAGATATTTAGATGGTCCTTGTGCAGAACTCGCATAGCAGAATGCGAAAGAGAAAAGAGCTATTAAATAGATTTTTATTGCTTTCATTTCGATTCTTTTTAGTAAGAGGACATGCTGCGTAAAGATAAATAATAATCTTAAATTACGAAGGTTAGCTGAGAGTGCTGTCCGTTAATTTGGTGTGGTTAATAATTCGGCGTATTAGCTACTGCGACTATTCTGTAGTCGATTGCTTGTCAATATGCATTACTAACCTAATGCGATTGCTCTGCAATCGAATAGTTATTGCAATGTTTCTCTAACCTAATGTGTCCGCGCTGCGGACATCTTACTCTATAAAGCTACCTGCCTTGGCGGATTGAAGTGTTGCACTTACTTTATGAATTGACTTCGGAGAAGTCACATTAGGTTAGAAAATAGCATACAAATACATACGACCTCGGAGAGTGTCGCATTAGGTTTAACCCATTCTCTTTCAACTCCGCCCCAATCTCTTATCTTTCCCCATTTCCTCGGGCTTAACGATCCCCTTACGAGGAGAAAGATACTACAACCTAATTCGACTTCTCTCTTTGCTTAGAGTAATACTTTCTCAGTAAATAATCAGCAATTCCTCCGCCTATTATTGCAGAAAAGACGATAATCAGTATATTTCCTAAAGTCCACATGTCTATATTGTTTTAAACAAGTCAATTATTGCAGAATAATTACTGCTACAGCGCATATATATAACTATCCAATTGTTTTAAGGTGAAAATAAAGCTTATTTTCTATTTCTATCAATAATTCTGTTTATATGGGCATCAACTTTCAAATACAGAATTATATATTGTTTCGCTACTTGTTGAGGAGTGCATTCTGCTTTCTTAGTCTTAGCCTGGGTCCCTGAGCGATGTGCTGAGGCCCCTCGAAGTGGAAACGAAGCGCACTCGAAGGGCAGCCTCAGCCTTAATGCTCAATTCGCATTCTCACGGAAATTGATTCTCCGTGCTCTGCGCATAGCGGGAATACTAGCGAGTATGCCAATAACCGTTACGACAATAAAGCTGATAAATACATCTGTAAACCGCATATCTACCGGATAGGCATCCATCACAAAGGAGTCCGGAACTCGTACCCAGCCAAAATATTTCTGGCCGCTATACAGTAGAAGCGCAATGATAAATCCTGCAAGGAAGCTAAATCCGGATATCAGACCTCCCAGCCACAGAAAGATGTTCCCTATCTGCTTTTGCGTCATACCCATTGCCCGCAGTATGCCGATATCTTTTCTCTTGTCCAGCACTATCATCCACATAGCTCCCACGAGATTAAAAGCTACGAGAAGTGCTACAAACATCAGTATTACGAAGCCCATCCATTTCTCTATATTCATCAGGCGGAAGAATTCTGCTTCCTGCTGATATTGATCCAGTACAGCGTATTCTTGACCAAATAATGTCTGAACTGCTGCTTGAACCTTTTTTACATTTGCGGAAGCTTCAGTCCTCAATTCAAGAGCCGTGATTGCGTTTTTATCTCCCATTAACTCTTGTACCATTTCCAGGTCGGTCACGATATATTTATTGTCGAAGTCCTGTTGAATGGAGAATACAGCACCGGGATAAAAAAACTTTTCCCGCAGTGGTTTATTCAGCCCCATTCCCTTCTGTTCACCGGGAGCGAAAGCAGTTACCGGTTCAAACATTTTATAGATGTTCAGACCGAGTTTACTGGCAATGCCGAGCCCAGCGATACCATAATATACCTCGTCATCCTTTAACTTGAACTCTCCCTCAATCAGATGGTCGGGCAGATCTGAAACATGTATGAAATTACTGTCCACGCCCTTGATATAAGCTACTACTGTCTGATCTCGATACTGGTAAAAGGCAATTTCTTCATAAGTTTTACTGACGGATTTTACTCCGGTAATATCAAGTAGTGTGTGATAAGTCTCCGAGTCAAGCTCAAATGATTTTCCCTCGACTTTCTCGATTTTCAGAGAGGGGTTAAATGGGTTAAAAAGCTCGAGTAATGTAAGTTCCAATCCATTAAATACGGATAATACAAGGAGGATTGCTGCTGTTCCTATGGTCAGCCCAAGAATTGATAAGCCCGTAATCAGATTGATAACATTGGTGGACTTGGGTCCAAATAAATATCGAAACGCTATCTGTAATGGCATTTTAGGAAGATTCTCCGGTAAGAATTGAACGATATACTATGGACTGGACTTCTGTCCTGTAACTTTCTCTGTTAAACTTATTGTTTTTCATAGACGGATAAGTTCTGTTGGACAACAAGATAAAAATTAAATCTTTATCCGGATCTATCCAGGCAGCACATCCGGTAAACCCAAGATGCCCATAAGTATTTACAGAGGCATACTCTGACATGTTGGCCGAGCGCTTAGGATTCAATTCTTTCATGTCAAATCCGATTCCACGTCTGCTTGAGCCGGCAACTCTCTGCGTAAATAATTTTATTGTTTCTTCGTTAAGATAGCGTTTCCCGCCATAATAACCACCATTGAGCAACATCTGGAAAATAATGGCCAGGTCATGCGTATTGGAAAACAGGCCTGCATGCCCTGCAACGCCACCCATCATTGCCGCGGCCATATCATGCACGTAACCATGTACTTCCTGATATCGGAAATAGTCATCCATTTCTGTAGGCACAATGTTTCCGGAGGTGTAATGGGCCTCCAGGGGATTGTATGTCGTACTGCGCAAGCCTAGTGGATTGTAATATGTGTCGGCAGCATATTTGTCCAGGCTTTTCCCGGTGATATTTGCTACCATTTCTCCGAGCATGATAAAACCGAGATCGCTGTATTTATAATCTCCTCTCGGTTTTAAGGGGGTATTGATTATTTCTATGAGAAATGAATCGCGATAGTTGTTTTGCATCCAAAGATTATCGGAAACCCTGGTGCTGTAACTAGCCGATTTTTCTGAGTGATAAATCTCGGGATCCGGTTTGTTTTTATCCGTCAGAGTGTGTTTATAGTAGGGAATCCATGCTGCCAATCCCGCAGTGTGAGCCATCATATCCTTGATTGTCATATTAGCTTTGTCGGTAGAAGAGACAGCTTTATAATAGTTTCCCAGGTTGTTGCCTACATTTACTTTTCCATCGTCTACGAGTTGCATTACAGATAATGTAGTTGCCGCAATCTTGGTGATTGATGCCACATCGTACATATTGGATCTGAGGGAAGGAACTTCTCCGGTATATGTATGCGACCCAAATGATTTTTCATAGATTACCGTTCCGTGTCTTGCCACTAGAATCTGGCATCCCGGAGCTGCTTTTGTGGCGATCATCTTTTCCATTAGTTTGTCGATTTCCTGCAGAGTGTCACTACTCATTCCGACACTTTCCGGGAAAGAATAACCCATTCTATACAGAATGCCTGTCAATTCCCCTGCTCCATGCTGATATTCATCCGATGTTGTAACCGGTAATCTTCCCTTGAAGGGTATTGCTCCGAAAACGGCCTGCGCAGTATAATCCTGCGTTAATTTGTCATCCTGATAAGCTACGATGAGATTTTTAAAACCATCAAAGTAAGCTGTAGCATAGGGACTTCCGAAGATAACTACAATGACCTTGGCTCTCTTTTGCATCTCCCTGAGCAATTCAACTGCGTCCATGGAAATACCGTGATTTTGATTAGCATGATTACTCATACTCGTAAAAGCTGCGATAAAGATATCTGCGTCTTTAGCCTGAGACAGGAGATTTTCTCTCATAGCATTGCTCGGATGATGACCCGTTACAAAGTTCAGGACACGGGCGTAATCATTAAGTCTATTCTGGAAAGTAGTGAAGTCTTTGCTCCCAAAGCTTACTGATGCTATTTTGGGTTTACTTACATCCCGTATAGGAATGAGTTGGTGCTCATTTTTGACCAGTGTAATACTTTCCTGAATCAATTCTTCTTTTAACTTGTCTGCCTCTGCGTTAAACAGGGTTTTGCGTGTAAATTCCCTGGGATAAGCATCTTTGTGCAAGTTCAGGCGGTATTTTAAGCGTAGGATTTTCTTAACGGAGCGATTGATTTGAAGCATGGGAATACGGCCGCTATCGACAAATTCCAGTACTTTTTCAATAGCTGCTTCTGCGTCAAGTGGCAGGCAGATCATATCATTTCCCGCCATAATCGCCAGTGCTTCAGCTTCTCCATTCTGGAAGTGTTTCACAACTGCCTGCATTTCCATTCCATCCGTAATTACAATTCCCTTAAAATCAAGATTTCTCAGTAGTAAACCCGATATAATCGCCGGAGAAAGTGAAGAAGCAAACTGCTTTCTGCCTTCGTAAGCCGGAATGTTCAGGTGCCCTACCATCACAGAAGGAACGCCGGCATTTATCATTTTCTTAAATGGATATAGCTCAACGCTGTCCAGCCTTCCCTTGCTGAAAGGAATAACCGGTAAGTCGTGATGACTATCCACCTGTGTATCACCATGTCCGGGGAAATGTTTTGCAGTAGCTGCTACCCCTGCATCCATCAGACCACGCATATAGGAGATGCCATAATCTGCCACGCGTTCTGTTTCATCGCCAAAGGAACGATAATTGATCACGGGATTGTTTCTGTTGGTATTGACGTCGACAACGGGAGAAAAACTCCAGTGGACCCCGATAGTCCGCAGTTGTTCTCCTATCTGATATCCCATCTTATAAATCTTGTTTTTATCTCTGACCGCACCCAGGGTCAACTGATAAGGATAGGAAAATCCATCTGATTTAAAACGCATTCCGGTTCCCCACTCGGCATCCATTGCGACGAGCAGAGGAATGTCGCTCATATCCTGGTATGTCTTGGTCAGTTCCGCTTGCTTTTCCGGGGTTCCCTGAAAGAAGCAGAGAGCGCCTATTTTATGCTTTTGCAAAAGTTGTTTTACGAGTCGTTCATTTTCCGGCTTATTGTCCGAGTGTGCACGTATCATCATCATCTGTGCGACTCTATCCGATCTTGACAATGTTGCAAATACTGAGTCTACCCAGTTCTGTTCCTCTGCGGATTCTGATTTGGTTAAGTCGTAAGCTTGCGCAAATGCTCCAGCTGAAGTGATCATGAATAGAATATATGTCGCTATGTATTTCAGTTTCATTTCTTCTTATTTCTGTCCCTCTAGTTGGCTTGCGATCTGCAGGTAATATTGACTGGAGTCCTGCATCCCAAGGCCGGCATAAGCAATCCCAAGATTTTTGACGATGTCTGCCGGTGTCTCTCCTTTGTTCACATTGAGGGCTTTCTTAAAATAACGAATTGCAGCCCTGTTGTTGTTCTGTATCCCCTGATTAATTCCCATCAGTCGCAGACTTTCATAATCATTGGGGCGTAACTGCAGGGCTTGCTGCAAGTATTCTTCCGACTTTTTTAGATTTTGTTCCACTTCTCCATAGTGCCTTCCTCCATAACGCAATGCGAGGAATTTATTGTTCTGTGCATCCGAAAATCCGGGATCCAGAAACAGAGCAAAGTTGTAATCCTGTACTGCCTTGTCATACATTTTCCTATAGAGATAACTATTTCCTCGGAGTAAATAAGCGTTTTTGTAGGTAGGGTGAATGCTTATCGCCTTGTCGGCATATATGAAGCTTTCTTCAGCCAGCCTGTATTGTTCTTCTTCATTCTCTGTATTTCCGGCTTTTACTATAAGCTCACCCGCTGCAGCATTATTGACTTTTGCGGAAGCGGAAGAAGTTTTAACATCGGTCAGGAATAAAGTGTAATTGTCTTTCCAGGCCTGCGTGCGCAGGAAGCTCAGAATTGTAAAAATTATTATAACAGCTGCATAAAAATAGTTGAATAGCTTGAAGGGCCTTCCCTTGATATGGCAGACTCCATAAGCAATGAGTAAACTTAAACCCAGTGAAGGAACAAACATAAAGCGCTCTGAAGCAAGTGTTCCGATTGGGAAAAAGATATTGGATACAGGAAGGAGAGTCAGAAAGAATAACGCCAGACTTAAACTTATAAATTGCCTTCTTCTGAAATTTATTATCATAACAGTAAGCAAGAATCCGTACAAAGCGAGCGATAAGAATGCTTTCCAGTGGAATAAACCGATTCTGGCTATCTGTTCCGGGTAGTAATCGTGTGTCAGCGGATGTGGGAATATGTAGAGCTTGAGATACGTCAATAGACCGGCAAGTACGGTTCCTGCCTTTTCTGATGCAGTGAATGCCACATACTGACTGCCATCCCACTTAAGGAATGGATTATTCATCAGTTCCATAGAAGTTGAACCTGTTGGAAAGCCGAGGACTATAAAGCGCAGGACCAATGCAATCCCTACTGCAATAAACATAGGAAAGGTGCGCTGAATCAGATCGCTCCAGTTTATCATACCGGACCATTTATAAAAAATCGGTAAAATTGCCAGCAGGAAAAGTGCATTCTCCTTACTCATCATGGCAATAAAGGAGAACAGCAAAACCAGAATAAACCGGAGGAAACCGGATATTTTATCGGACATTGCAAAAAATATGGCCAGAAATGAAGCGAGTAAAACCCAGATTTCATCAGCGCCTTTGATATTGGCAATGACTTCAGTGTGAAGTGGATGTACAGCAAATAGAAGACCGGTTAAAGATGCAATATAGACTGCTGCTTTATCGCCAAATTTTTCACGCATTAAGCGGCGCAGGACTACCATGATAAGTATGGTTGTTCCGATTGCAGTGAGGACATTCATCAGATGCCCAATTGCCGGATTTTGTCCGAATATAGCTTGTTCCAATGCAAATAAAGTCGGAGTCCAAGGGCGATAACGACCACCGGCAACCAAATTGCTTTTGCCTTCTGTCTTGAAAAACCCCTGAAAGGTGTCATGTATCCATAAACCCGGAATCCCTTTAATTCCGTCCTGGACATACATGTTTTCTGTGATGACAATGGCATCATCAACCGTATAATCATAGCTGATACTCTGACCGTATATGAGAAGCATAAATACGGTCATTAAGCCCAGGAAAAGTTTAAAAAACTTATCGGGATTGTTGTTTAAGAGTTTTCCTATTGAGAATTTAGTTGCCATGATTAAACCGTAAATATAATGCTTAATTATAATATGTTAATCTTATTTGTATAAATTATATCTATCTGGTCTGAAAATTCAATAGATAAAAAGAAACAGTCTGATGGTTAAGCCTGAATAATACCCGGAAGGCTTTCAGAAACAGAAAAAGTTATGCGGAAAGATAGTTATAATTTTACAGTCTCCTTTCATATTCTACAAAGGAATAATTGTATGGGTTTTTATCGTCTGCAGAGAAATTCTCTCTTTTAACTTCGACCCATTCCGCCGGATTGATTTCGGGGAAAAAGGTGTCACCATCGGAAATTTCCGTTTCTATTTCTGTGAGATATATTTTGTCGCAGTATGCCAGGGAGTCCTTGTAAATTGTTCCTCCACCGATAATCATTGCCTCATCGTCACCATTCTCATGAGCTATTTTCAGAGCTTCTTCAATCGAATAAGCAATTTTACAACCGGGCTGGAAATAGCTTTTGTCACGTGTTATGATAACACTTGTTCTACCGGGCAGAGGTTTCCCTATCGATTCATAAGTCTTTCTCCCCATGATGATATGGTGGCCCATTGTGCGTTTTTTAAACATTTTCAAATCTGCGGACAGATGCCAGGGCAACCCGTTTTCTCTGCCGATTACGTTATTATGTGCCATTGCTACGACTGCGGAGATTTTCATGTTTATGAAGTTTTAAGGGCTGATTAAATCGGCTTCCAGCATGCGCTCTTCGAGCCATTTCTTTTCCGGAGAAATGCTGCCTCGCAGATATTGTTCAATTGCCAATCCCGATATAGGTGCTGCAAACTGAGAACCGAAACCCGCATTTTCAACAAAGACAGCAATTGCTATCTTAGGGTTATCTACGGGTGCAAATGCGATAAAAACAGAGTGATCTTTTCCATGTGGGTTTTCAGAAGTACCCGTTTTACCTGCTATTTCAATACCTGTGATTGCTGCGGTTCTTCCGGTACCGATTTTCACTGCGTCGACCATTCCATCGATTACGGGGGCAAAGTGTTTTTTGTCGATTCCGACATCGATTTTTTCTCTGTATTGCAGAGGGATTTCTTTTTCTGAATTACGGTACTGCTTTATAAAGTGCGGTTTAATGTACCAGCCTCGATTTGCCAGGATTACAGCAAGATTTGCCAGTTGTACTGTAGTCATCTCGGTTTCTCCTTGTCCGATTCCATTGGAAATGATATATGTACTGCGCCATTTTGCTTGCTGATAGGAGTATAGTCGATCATAATACTCGGGTCCGGGAATAAGTCCGCGCGATTCGTTATTTAAATCGATTCCGAGTCTGTCTCCCAGTCCCATTCGATGGAAATAGCTGTTTAAATTATCAAGTCCGACATCCGGTTTATCAAATCCAAACTCGTCAATCAATTCTCTGTAAAGTCTGAAATAATAGGTATTGCATGATTTCAGTACAGCGGATCTTGCATCCCGGTTTCCACCTCCGCAATGGCAACCCCAGCGACGATTATTGTAGGTATATCCTCCATCGCAATAAATGCGTTCTGTAGGGCTGATTAAACCTTCCTGGAGACCAATGAGAGTCATTATCGGTTTAATGGTTGAACCGGGCGGATACTTGGCATTTATCGACCTTTCAAAGAAAGGCTTAAGCGTATCTGCCACAAGTTCAGCAAATACTTTACCTCGTCCTCTGTGTATGGTAAGTAGTGATGGATCATAGCTGGGACTGTTCACCATAGCCAGGATTTCGCCACTCGATGGTTCTATGGCGACAACTGCTCCTTTTTTATCCACCATTAATTCTTCCAGATAATTCTGCAGATTAAGATCTATTGAAATCAGGATGTTGTCTCCTGAGACAGCAGAAGAATCGAGTTTTCCCTGGTCAAAGGCGCTTACTTTATTGCCCCATTTATCCTTTAAGATGTATTGCAGCCCCTTGGTTCCTCTCAGGTTTTTTTCATAATATAACTCCAGTCCACTCGTCCCGATATAGTCGCCCGTGCTATATATTTCAGAGGAGTCCTGAAGAACTTTTCTATCGACTTCTGAAATATAACCGAGGACATGAGCTGCATTGCTGTGTGTATAACCGCGGACATTTCTCAGCTGAGGGATAAATCCGGGAAATTTGTACAGGTTTTCAGAAAATTGCAGGAATTGTTCCTTTGAGATTTTAGTGAGAAAAGTAAAGGGTGCGTACTTGGCAAAACGGATGTCCGTCCAGTCTTTGTCCAGATTTTTGACGAAAGTCTCCTTATCGATATCCAGTAATTCACAGAACAGAGTAGTGTCCATTTCCGGATCAATATTGTTGTATATAACATCAATATCATAAATTCCTTCATTGAGTACGAGCAGTTCATCATTCCGGTCGTATATAAGACCGCGCGAAGGGTATGTTACCTGCCTTTCAATGGTGGTAGAGATAGCCAGTTTACCAAAGGTCTTGTCTATCAACTGCAGGTGCGCTGCCTTTAAAACAATGACCAGTGCCGCAAGTACGAAGAATGCGATAATAATGACGTAGCGGTTCTCAAATTTATCATTTGTAGGCATAGCTTAATTTTCAATGAGAATCTGATGAATCATTACAAATATATACGATATAAGCAGGCTGAATATTGTTTTAAGCCAGATACTCAGGAAGTATGCGAATGTGAATGACTCCACGCTAAAGTAGAAAAAGAGGAACAGAAAAAGGAGAATTCCACTATAAATAAGATACCAGACTAGTCCGTGCTCTCTTATCGTGGGTCTGTCGTTGACAGAATAGCCCTCTCTGGGTTCTATGTAGTTAATGACAAATCCGCGCATAAATGCCATGAAGACAAGAGCGCTGGTATGAATTCCGGGTGAGTCGTAAAAGATATCCACTATTATTCCCATCAGAAATGCCAGTAATAATACCGTTGAAGCAGATGTACGGATGGGTAGCATCAAAATGAAAATAGGGTAAACAAATACGTGGATATAATTGAAGTTGCCCCAGCCCAGATTGACATTTCTGAAGACGACAACCTGGAGTAAGGTGAGGATTATAAACCAGATGATATATCTACCTATATTAGTTTTCATAGTCCTCGTCATTCAATAATAAATCAAACTCTTCCCGCATCAGATTTTTTACGACATAGACATAGTGTAACCGGTATAGGTCATTTACTATCTCCACTTGAATGTCGTAGAAATTGGAGCCGGAGGGAACAGATGCACTTATCACCTTTCCTACGTAAATCTCCGGTGGGAAAATAAGTGAGAAGCCGCTGGTAAGAACAGAATCTCCTTCATTAATCTCTACGTGCTTAGGAATGGCATACAGATTTAGAATATTGGGATTTCCTCCTTCCCAGGACAGTCTGCCATAGCAGTCGCAGGAAGCGACTTTGGCAGAGATATTTACATTACTGTGAATTACAGGAAGCACGCTGCAGAAGTTTTCTGTACAGCGCTTGGTGATTCCGACTATCCCCTGCCTGTCCAGTACTGCCATACCTTCATCCAGGCCTTCTTTTTTCCCTTTGTTGATAACCATCGAGTTGTTTCTCAGACTGGTCGTATAGCTTATTATCTCGGCCATGGTGTATTCATAACCGCTGAAATCGCTGTGGATGAGCGTAGAATCCTGTGAGCGGATATATTGCAGAGCGTTGCTCAATTGATTTTGCAAGTCTGAGTTGCTCTCTTCAAGTTGTTGGTTCTTTTCTGAGAGGCTGAAATAATTGTTTATTTTGGTTATTCTGTTGTTGATACTGGCTGCATAGAAGCTAGACGAGTGCAAGAAGATAGTCCGTTGTTTATTATTGAAGCTTATAACGAGGTAGAACGCAATTATTTCCAGAAATACAAATAGTAACAGATTTCCAAACCGCCCGATCTGTATTAATCGATTACTCATAAGTTAAGAAAATAATTGGCCTAATTAAATGCTCTTTCTATCTACGAGGAAGGAATATCTGTCCGTGTTTTTTAAAGCCAGACCCGTTCCTCTTACCACAGCTCTAAGTGGGTTATCTGCAATATGAACCGGCAACTGAGTTCTCTTGGAAATCCTCTTATCCAATCCTCTAAGCAGAGCTCCACCTCCGGTTAAATATAAACCGGTTTTATAAATATCGGATGCGAGTTCAGGCGGAGTCATTTCCAGCGCTTTGTGAATCGCATCTTCAATTTTCATTACCGACTTGTCGAGAGCTTCAGCGATTTCTTCACTGCGCAGACTTACCTGCGTAGGTATTCCCGTCAATAAATCCCTGCCATTTACGGCATAGTCTTCCGGTGGATTATCTAAATCCTTGATCGCTGCTCCCACATGGATTTTTATCTGTTCAGCAGTTCTTTCTCCTATGAGTAAGTTGTGCTGACGACGCATGTAATCCATGATGTCCTGGTTAAACTCATCTCCTGCAGTGCGTAAAGATTGGTCTGAGACAATTCCTGAAAGGGCAATGACCGCGATTTCTGTAGTACCGCCCCCGATATCGATAATCATATTACCTATAGGCTCTTCAACATCAAGACCTATACCCAATGCTGCAGCCATAGGTTCATGAATGAGGTAAGTTTCCTTGGAATCTACGTGATCCGCAGAGTCAAATACAGCTCTTTTTTCCACTTCAGTTATCCCTGAAGGTATGCAAATAACGATTTTCATGTGTGTGAAAAACCGTCTCTGCTGATCTATCATGTTGATAAGTCCTGCGATGAGACTTTCCGAAGCTTTAAAGTCCGCTATAACTCCGTCCTTTAATGGACGCAAAGTCATAATATTATCATGCGTTTTTTCATGCATCTGCATTGCTCTGGACCCTACGGCAATCGTCTCTCCCGTGCGCTTATCTATAGCGACAATAGAAGGCTCATCCACGACTACCTGACCATCCTGAATTATCAGGGTGTTGGCCGTGCCCAAATCTATTGCAAGTTCTTGTGTAAAAAAACTAAATAACCTCATTCTCTACTGTTTAGCCTACCGGCTAATAATTTAAAGTACAAAAGAAATCAATTTTGCTGAATAATTGTAATATATTTTCAATCTCTTACGCTATAAACCCTTATTTTATACGTAAATAGGATTTTAGGGCCTGTTTTATCAGGAAAACCTAATAAATTGAGGACTTGTTACAGTTACAATCGAGATTCAGCTTATTGATTATGTTCCTATCTGCTTGATTTCCTTTAAACGCTGAAAATACAGATAAGTTCCTCATTTCTGATTACTTATACAGCAAATAACACGCCAAGCGCATCTTTAAGGGAAAAAAGCCGTGTCGAACTCTATAAAAGCAATGTTTTTAAACTATATTTGTCCTCAATTTAATTTTAAATCCAGATATCAATGAAGTTTACTGTTTCTTCTGAAAAATTATCCAAACAACTTAATAAAGTTCAGGGCGCCGTTGCTGTGAATCCGGTT
The DNA here is from genome assembly GCA_964423575.1 of uncultured Saprospiraceae bacterium. Taxonomy (GTDB): domain Bacteria; phylum Bacteroidota; class Bacteroidia; order Chitinophagales; family Saprospiraceae; genus CAYRFF01. The sequence continues at coordinate 36,509 of CAYRFF010000019.1, forward strand.
CTTGACATCCTGAGTTATTATCTTTTCCAGATAAAGGATGGCAGTCTTACCATTACGGCAACCGACATGGAATCTACAATCATAACATCTTTGCAAGTTGAAGCAGAAGGAGACTTCAGCTTTACTATTCCTGCAAAGAGGATTACGGACACAATTCGTTCTCTGCCGGACTTGCCTGTTGAATTTTCCTATGATGAAGCGAGGGCAAGTATCGTAGTTAAAGCCGATAAGGCCGAGTATAACATGATGGCATTGTCCATGGAAGATTTTCCGGAATTGCCGGCAATGACTGAAGATAAGTCGGTGAAAATCAATAGCGATATTCTGGTTGACGCTTTCGCAAAAACAATATTTGCGACCAGTAATGATGAGGTCAGATTGGCAATGCAAGGAGTATTTGTCGAGCTTGATTTCAATAAATTGACTTTTGTAGCGACAGACGCACACAAACTCGTGAAATTCAGCTATTCCGATGTCCATTCGGACTCTACAGGAAGCTTTATTTTACCCAAGAAATCTGCGGCACTAGTGAAGAGTGTTTTCGATGGTGACACAGAAGTTACCGTTTATTTTACGGAGAAGAATGCGTTTTTTGTCAGCGATGGCAATCAGATGGTCGCCAGACTTATAGATGCTGCTTTCCCGGATTATAACGTGGTAATTCCAGCAGACAACCCCAATCACATTCTCGTAGACAGAAAGTCTCTGATTAACGTGTTGAAGAGGGTTATAATTTTCTCCAATCAGACTACTAATGGAGTGACATTTGACATAGCAGACAATGCAATGCGCTTGACGGCTCAGGATATTGACTTTTCAATAAAGGCAGAGGATACGATTCCTTGTGATTATTCCGGAGAGGAAACGAGAATCGGTTTCTCGGGAAGATTCCTTGTTGAAATGTTGTCCAACATGAATTCCGATGAAGTCAGAATCAAAATAAGCACGCCAAATCGTCCGAGTCTTATCGTTCCCGAGACGACTGATGACGAGAATGTGGACTTGCTTATGGTTCTTATGCCTCTTGTGGTGCAACGTATGTAATGTATTATTCAACAAAACATTTGCGAAAGCTTATACATAATCAAACGTAAGTCTATTGAGGCTTACGCTCAAATACTTTATTAAAAAATGAAAAGACTTCACCTCCTTTTACTACCGTTTTTTAGCCTTTTTCTGTTTTCCTGCGGTCCTTACCTTAACAAAACCAAAACCGTCCAGGTCGATACGATAATTATCAAGGAAATCACCCTGGATACCGTTCTTGTTCAGGATAGACCGGAAGAAAAGATTGAACAGGAACTGCCTGTTTACAGGGAGCAGCCTTATAGGGATTACGATATAAAGCACACGATTCTGGACCTGAGATTTGACTGGGAAAAGGAATATGTGCTGGGGAAAGCATACCTCGATATCAGTGCTTATGCTCTGCCTGTTAAGAAGATAAATCTGGATGCAGTGAACTTTGATATTCACGCGGTTAAAATGACGGATGCAAAGGGGGAAGATATCGCATATAGTTATGACGGAAAGATACTCAGTGTAGAGCTGAACAGGGAGTTGAGACGTGAAGAAAAGGTCAGGGTTTATATTGATTATACTGCCAAGCCTGCCGAAGCAGAAAGCGGTGGAAGTATGGCGATTATGAGTGATAATGGACTTTACTTTATCAATCCACGAGGTGAAAATCCCAGAAAACCTCAGCAAATATGGACGCAGGGAGAAACGGAAAGCAATTCCAAGTGGTTCCCGACCTATGACAAGCCAAACGAACGCACAACGCAGGAGATGTACGTAACGGTGGAGGATAAGTACGAGATCCTGACCAATGGAACGAGAAAAAGCGCCAAGAAAAATGCGGATGGCACACGTACAGAACATTGGGAATTTAAAATCGGCAAAGGACATGCCCCTTATCTTTTCATGCTGGCAATAGGAGAGTTTGCTGTGGTGGAGGATAGCTGGAACGGGATTCCGATTCAATACTATGTAGAAAAAGAATATGAGGCAGATGCTGCAAATATCTTTACACATACGCCGGAAATGCTGAGTTTTTTCAGTGATATTCTGGATTATCCTTATCCATGGGATAAGTACGCTCAAGTTGTGGTGAGAGATTATGTCTCCGGTGCAATGGAAAATACAACTGCTTCCTTATTCGGAGAATTTGTACAGAAGCATTCCGATGAACTCGTAACTTCTTCCAATGATGGAATTGTAGCGCACGAAATGATTCATCAGTGGTTTGGAGATCTGGTGACTTGTGAAAGTTGGTCCAATATTGTCCTCAACGAAGGCTTCGCCAACTATTCGGAATATCTATGGAATGAGTATAAGTATGGTCTTGATGCCGCACAGATTCTTCAAGCGGGCTCAAGAAGCGGGTATTACAATACTGCGGCGCAATCGATGCGAGCAATTGTCGACTATCAGTACAATCATCGGGAAGACATGTTTGATGCGCAGACTTATAATAAAGGAGGCCTGGTTCTTCACATGTTGCGCGAATATCACGGTAAGGATTTGTTTTACAGAGCTCTCAATTACTATCTGCACAGAAATGCTTTCTCTGCAGTTGAAGTAGCTGACCTTAGACTTGCAATAGAAAAAGTATCGGGAGAAGATATGAATTGGTTCTTTGATCAGTGGTTCTTCACTCCCGGACATCCGATATTGAGAATTTCCGACAGCTTTGATGAAGAGGGAATGACCGTTAATATAAATATTAAGCAAGAGCAGAGCCCGGTAAAGAGCAAGGCTATTTTCAGAATGCCTACACAGGTAGCGGTATATTATGGCACAGACGAAATTGAGTTCCACGATATTATTATCGATGCACGCGATCAGGATTTCAGTATTGACGTTAAAGAAAGGCCGGCTCTGGTTGTCGTTGACCCGACTCATTCTCTACTGGCTGTAAAAAGACAAAAGCGCAATGTGCAAGAACTCGAGATGCTTTCTCTTGCCGGTTTAAATGCACAGGACCGCATTGATGCTTTTAAGGATTTGCAATATGAGGATACTCAGACTTTCCGTACTGTCAGAGAAGCTTTATTGACAGATAAAAGCTGGCATATCCGTAGGGCCGCTTTACAGACTTTGGATTATTCCAGTAAATACGCAGAGACTATCCATGAAATTGCAATGGAAGATAAGCAGCCGGAAATGCGTATCCTTGCCTTGAATAAATTGAAGAAAAGTAAGGATACATCTTATGTAGCCATGTATGAAAATACGATCAAAACGGCATTTCCACTTGCTGAGCAACTTGAGGCTATAGAAGCTCTGTATACGGTAAAGCCTGAACTGGCTCTTTCTTATGCTGATAAATACAGGGAGAAAGCAAAGAGTGATATGGTTGCTGCGAGCCTATCAAGCTTGTATGCACAGGAAAATGATCCTAAGTATCTTCCATTCTTTCAGGAGCAGGTAAGAAATGCCAGTGGCTATGGTATCATTAATATCATGACCAATTATACAAATCTTGTTTCGGCTTCCGATTCTTCAACTATCATGGAAAATATAGATTTTCTTGCAGAGCAGTTTGAAGGGCAGTCAGGTTCATTTATCACGCAATTATTACTTGCAAAGGGGATATTTGATATCAGAAATTCTACTGGATTTTCTCTCAATCTCGATAGAGAAACCAAGGATAGAATCAACAATCACGTGCGTGACACATTGAATTCTCTATACGAGAACTCTGATGATGAGAGATTGAAAGGAGTACTGAAAGGCTTTATGTAAGAGAGATAGCGATAGATTATTTATCTATTATCCTTGCTGTAAACAGAATCAGGAGAAGAGTAATAACAAGTATGGCAGAAAGATAATCGCTGCGACGATAACTGCGATAATTGCCAGTACAAGTACAGCACCTGCAGCCATATCCTTACTGCGTTTTATTCCCGGATGTTGCCCGGGATGAACGGTATCAGCAAGTTCTTCTAAAGAGGAGTTTATCATTTCTGCGATAATAACCATACCGATTGAGAAGATGATAGCCAGCCATTCGTAAGTTTCGATAGGGAAGATAAAGCCGGCACAGATTGCGAGAAAAGCGGCTGTAGCATGGACTTTGGCATTGCGTTCCTCCCTAAAGAATGTGACTATTCCCTGGAAGGCGTAAACGAAAGCTTTGAAAAATTTTCTCATTACATAGCTGTTATCCGGAAATCCCTTACTTGGGATATCGTTTTTTACTGTATTTCCAGAGATATAGTACTCCTCCGATACCGAGAAGAATCAAGACAAAGGAAATTATTTCAGCCTGTGTCAATTGCATTCCGAAGAGATCAATCTTGTCATTTACTCTGATTTTCTCAATAAACCAGCGTTCCACGCCTATAAAGAAAACGTAGATAAAGAACAGTACTCCCGGAATTCTTATCCTTTTGCGTAAGCTCCATAAAATAGCAAAAATTACGGCTGCCATAGCTATTTCATAGATAGGTGCGGGATAGACAGGCTCACTCAGAACTCTGCAATACTCCCATTGACAACCCGGAATAAGCTCGCCGGCATTAATTACGTTATGCGGATATGTAAATGACCAGAAGCTGTCCGGCAAAAACCACCAGTCAGGCGTAGGGGCGTTATTGACAATGCCCCAGTCACCATCTCCTGAAAATTGACAACCCATCCTTCCTACACCGTAACCGGCAATAAGCGAGGGAGCGACAGCATCCATCGTGTAGATAGGATTCATATTAAAGCGTCTGATGTAAAGAACTACAGCGACGAAAGCTACGATAAGCCCACCGTAAATTGCCAGACCGCTACCCGACAATAGTGTTGCTATGGGGCTCCTCAGAAATTGACTGAAGGTGTCTGCACTTTCAAATATAGCAAACAACTTTGCACCTATAATTCCGGAAATTGCTGCTACTACGGTGATATCCCATACTCTGTCATGCGGTGAAACTTCCTTTGTGATTTTCTTTGGTACATGGAGTTTCTTGCGATGAAGATTATAGTATTTTAATCCGGCAAATATCGCCATACCCAGAAGCCCCATCCAGAAGTTTCCTAGCTTGGAAAGTAAGATGGTGGCCGGATCATAGAGAAATGTATCCCAGTATTTCCATATCGCCGCCAGTTTAAATAAAAGGACAAAACCAAATATTCCTTGAGGAACGATATCGGCTATGGTAGGGGCCTTTCCGATAACTTTTGATTCTTTCATCGAGGAATACAGCCCCAGTTTTTCTTTTCTTTTTAATTCGAGTTTCAACAGCCAGGCACTCACCAGGAAGGCAAATACGAGAAAGAGTCCGAATGTTTTTACTATAGACAAGGGGCCATCCGGCTCAATTCCGAATATGGCGTGTATGATATAGGATAAATCTGGATACATAGATTATACTTAAATTCATTCCAAAGATGTGAAAATTCAAGGAGTTTTTCACTTTCTTTTAGCCCAAAGGCAATAAAAGGGAAGATGAATCCCGGAAATTTGTTCATTGAAACCTTTATTGTTCCGGGCATAGACCCTTGTATTTCAGCTTCCGCAAATGTTGGCTGTGCTTATTTTTTAAGGCTCAGCTTCCTAGGTTTCTTCTGCCTTGCAGTATGGAAACCTATATGGATTGCCAAGTTCTATTTATGGAGTCTAATAATAAAACTCTAAATCCACATTAATACATAGGGTAGTGAAAAAATTGAAAACTGAACGGATAAACTTATTGCACCGAATTAGAAATATACTGCGCACTGCTATGCAGTCACTAACACTGTCTACAATGATCGTGATTAGTATAATAGACCGCTTTTATAGCCAAAGATCCTAGTTGTTATGTCGGCTTGAAATGCATCACATTGCCATCAAATAATTAAAAGCTAGTCTTTTGATTATTTGATGGCGATATGTTACATATCGATTTCTATTCTGACTCCAGAATTAATTATTAACAGTAGGTTTTGCAGAGCTTTAAATTAAAGTTGGATTTTACTTAATGGATAAAATGCCCATAGATCATATTGAAACACTAATAACTGCAGTCGTGTAAATTGCGAATATCCGAATATATTTAAACGCAATAGAACTTGAAATGGATTGAATAAATTGCTCTTAATTTAATTAGTAAAAAAGGAATAGAGGGCAATAAATGATATAAAACAATGCAGTTATAAAATAATTCCGTATGTTTAAAGCATTTACTAATTTAAATCCTATATTATGAAAAATTTATTGATTTTAACTATCATGTTCAGTCTGCTTTCTTGCTTTACTACAGAGCTTCAAGCACAGCGTGAAAGGGATACTTGGGTGGTGGGAAGGAATCCGGAAGGAGATAATAGGTCCAGTCGGCTGACATTTAAGGATGGAGAACTCGTCAAAGTGGATACTGTGTATAATCCGGGTTTTTTACTTGCGGTAACTTCTTATTGTGATCCTGAAACCGGAGAGATGCTTCTTTATTCAAATGGTTTTCATCTGTTTGATGGGAATGGTGAAATAATAAATAAGGATGAGATACTGAATCCTACCTATTATGCAAAGAGTGAGGTAAGGGGTTGTAAACAAATGTTTGGAGAGAAAAAAGTTTGTGGAACACGCGCTGCCGGTACACTTGTTCTTTTACCATTGGAAGATAATCGGATGGGAGTTGTTCATCAGTATCCTACGAGGGGGATAGTGCACATGGGGGTTGATAGTCTGTATTATACAGAGCTTCAGAGAGATCCTTCTGAAAATACCTGGGAAATTATAAAAATGAATGAGCTTATTATGTATGACTGGGATGAGTATCTGACTCATACTACATCTTTAACTGCAGTCCGTCATGGGAATGGCAGAGACTGGTGGGTACTTGCCGGAGGGATGAATACTGTGGCTCTCTGTAAAAATGAAAGCTGTTTTAGAGTTTATGTGTTTTTACTAAGCCCTGAGGGGCTTAGTTTAGACCATGTAGAAGTGATTCTACCCGGATATGAAAGGAATAACAGTATCAGGTCTATCAGGTCTAGCGTTGATGGCTCTGTGCTCGCCACAGTGGGGATAGATATGAGAGATCCTGACTATAAACGTTATGTTCATTTATATGATTTTGATCGCTGTGACGGGACTATGTCTTTAAGGGAGGGGGAGATAGAGATTGGCATGGATGATTTAAATAATTACGGAGGAATAGACGTGGATTATTCTGCTACAGGGAGATATTTATATGTCCATAATTCCACAATATTGGTGCAATATGATTTAATGGGAGAAGAATGGTGGATGACGGGAGATACGGTAGGTGTCTGGTCTCAGGCAATAGATGATAGTACGGAAGGGGTAAAACGCCCTACGCAATTTGCCTGGTCTTCGCTGGCACCTGATGGGAAGATATATGTTAGCGCATTACTTGACGGCTCACCCTATATGCATGTGATACACCATCCGGAACGACGAGGTGCTGCCTGTGAGTTTGAGCAGAATGGGCTTGCACTACCGTATGTGAATAAAGAAAGTGTGCCCTTATATATGAATTATAGTCTGGGCGCTTTAAAGGATAGTCCCTGTGATAGTCTCGGTCTCAGTACAGCCGTAAAGCACGTAGAGAAGGAGGAGAAATTCATTCTTTATCCTAATCCGGCACAGAATCAGTTAAAAATTAAGAGTGAGAAGCTGATGAAATCATACACGATTTATAGTATATCAGGTGTAAAACTTCAATCTGACGTAATGGTAAGAGATGAAGTGGATATATCTACATTGCCGGAAGGTACTTATATTATAAAAATAGAATTTAAAGATGGCTCAAGAGCGGCGGAGAAGTTTGTGAAGATAGGGGTAATTAGATAGATACTAGAAAACCCATAAAATGAGGTAGGACTTTGTTCTCTCTTTAAGATTGATAAGTAAAAGTCTGAAAATAACTTTAGACTCTTACTTCATTTTATGGGTTTTGTGTAAGCTTGCTTAGGAAATGCCTATTTACAATTGTGAAATTAACACTCTGAATGTTAAAAATTGGTGACTGTGCTTGATTTTTAAGGCGGGAAAAATCTATAAGATTCGGATCCCTATAAGCCCGTACTCAGCATGGCCGGTGATTATTATTAATCATGGTATTTCCTCTTTCTCCTCACCACTACTCCATTCGGATGAAATCCGATCTTATTTTGTTACTCGGCAAAACCTACCCGGTTTATCCATCTCTAAATTGAATAGCTCGGATATGAGGGGAGGTCATATAAACGCAGTGAAAAATTAGAACTGGAATCTCTGATTTTACTCCCGATTTATAATAGAACTGGTCCTATGAGGTCTTTGATTGCCATTTAGGACATGAAAGTTAAATAGTGACTCCTTTAAAATCCGATGGTGAAAGTTTACGGGACCTTATATGTCTGGCTCCCTAGAAAGCTAAGTCTTTATAAGTGTCATTTTCAAAAACCTTGTTTGCGTTCAAAAAATAATACTCATTATGACAGTTCAGTGTAAATGTTTTACACAGATATTCGTTAAAAATGCCGTATTTAGCATTTTTAAAGTAAAGGCTTGAATTCTGGAAGCTATTAAATCTTTACCGATGGTAAAATTTGAAGAGGATAAAAGGAAAATACTGAAACTCATGGATCTGCTGGGAGATTTGCAGGAGGACTTGGTGTTTATAGAAGGCGCCGGTTTATGGCTGTATTCGGAAATTGAATCAGGCCTGCGACCGCTTAAAGAAGATGCTGCGGATATTACTCTTGCGACAGCAACAGAGCTTAAAGAATTAAGCCCTCAATTACAGGAGATGGGTTTTCAGGAAGTACTGAACAGAGATACTACCCGGCGTTTTCAATACGATGATATTCTTGTTGAAATAATTCATGTTAAAGTGATTTCCTGGATTCCTACAATGGTCTGGATGAAAAAAGGCCTCGAAGATGTGCAACAGATAAAGAAATGGGGCAGAGAGTTTAATGTAGTTTCCTTTCCGCACTACCTGGCCAATAAGTTGTCGACTTTCAGTATAAGAGATGTTGTAGGACCTCGTAAAAGTTATGACTTTACTGTAGTTGCTTTTTTACTGGACAAAAACCCTAACTGGGATGTTGTTGTTGCAGCGGAAAATGAGCCTTCACTGAAATTATTTATTTTAAACTCCTTCGTTGAAATAAAGAATAATCACCGCCTGCAATCTGCGTTGAAAGATGAACTTGAATCTGAAAAGTCTGAGGTGGAAATTGAAGAAATACTGGACAAAATGGATAAGCTGCTTTTCTGAGCAGAATATCCTCAGATTTTGGGTAAAAATAATTACCTGAAGATGATGTCCGGTATCCTATATTGCTTAAACAATTCGTTTAAACTCTCCGTTCTTATTGTTCAACTATCCGAGAAAGATTATGTCCAATATTCAATTAATCATAGAAGAACGCGCTGCTGATATAGGGAATTTCATGGTGGGGCGTTTATTGCCTTTCCGCCAAAAGCGTATGGTAGGTCCATTTGCATTTATCGATCACATGGGACCGGCACAAATGGATGGAAATGAAAACCTCGATGTTCCTCCGCATCCGCATATCGGTCTGTCTACATTGACTTACTTGTTTGAAGGAGCGATAAAGCACAGAGATAACCTGGGTTCAGATATTGAGATTAAACCCGGAGCAGTAAACTGGATGACTGCCGGGAAAGGCGTAGTTCACTCGGAGCGCACGCCGGATTATATGCGAGGAACCGATAAAAAACTACATGGTTTGCAGATATGGGTAGCCTTGCCGCTGGAGCTGGAAGAAATGGCACCTTCCTTTACTCATATTGAGGCAGATAAACTTCCTGCCTGGGAAGAGGATGGGGTACAGTTCAAATTAATTGCCGGAGAGGCACTGGGAAGAAAGTCCCCGGTTCCGGTATACAGTAAACTCTATTTTATTGAAATTAAGGCTGACGAAGAAAAGACAGTGGATATCGGTAGCGGTTTGTATGGAGAAAGTGCTCTTTACATTCTCGAAGGCGGAATTCATGCAGATGGATATGATTATGATCCTAAGCGCATTCTCGTTGCCAAGGATAGTACGCTATGTTCCTTCACAATTAAGGCCGGAACGACTGTTTATATTTTCGGTGGAGAGGCATTTGCTGAAAAGCGCCATATCTTCTGGAACTTTGTAAGCTCGAGCAGAGAAACAATTGAACAGGCTAAAACCGACTGGCACAATCAGAATTATGATGTATTCCCCAAGATTCCCGGAGATGAAGATGAATATGTGCCATTGCCATAAAAGAAAAACGACGAATCTATTAAATTCGTCGTTTCGTTAATTGTCCCTGAGTTTTAACTGTCGGAATATCTGATTTAGAAAGTCGGACAGTCCTTCTAGAGACTCATACAATTGATAGAAAGCTCCTTTTCTCTCGCATTAGCTTTTGCCTCCCATTTAGATTCGGTTTTATCGCCCAGTGAAAGAAATGAGCCATAAATTGTGTTTTCAACTATTTTACCGCTGAAAGTAAGTTCATAGCCATCCTCAGAGTGCAGAGTAAAAGAAATATAATCTTTATGCGCTCTAAAGGGTCTGTTACTTACCATCTGTCGCAAGGTTCTTTCGCGACTCTGGAAGGAAAGGTAACCTTCTTCACAGACAGATAATTTTCCGCTTACTTCCTGGCTGGCTCTCTGTTTTTTTCCTAGATTTCCAAGACTGGAGTTTTTCCCACTCGTGGAAATCATATCCGGAGACAGAACCAGGTTGCATTCCCAGACTGAATTTTCCAATGCACCTGTTTTAACGACGACTTCCTCACCATATACAGGTCCGGCTGGAGTCAGGACATAAGGTCTTACATAGACTGTTGAATTGGGAGATAAATTGTCAATAATGTAGACAACCTGACCGCGTTTTCCGGATACAACTGCATCCCTGCCAAACTCGGGGCTTATCAATGGTCCATGGCAAATTCCGTACTCAAGAATATTAATCTGGTCTTGAGAAAATTCAAATCTTTCGTTTATCACAACGGAAGTGAATGTTGATGAATAGGCATCATTGGCACCGGAATAGTACAGGCTCGCATCGTCTGAGGAACGTGTTTCAGCAAGTTGATCCAGTGTGTTGTCCTTTTTGCAAGCGGCAATCGAAATAGTTGTTGCCAATAAAACGATAAAAAAATACTTTGTTTTCATAGCGTCGAGTAGTTTAATTAAAAAATGTGTTCGTTCATTACTTAGTGTCTTGTTTCAGTATTATGAGCCGTTTTTCCGGGCATATTTTATAAATAAAATAAAAATGCTCTGTCGGGAACGGGATAAGGAATAGCTGAAAAGGAGTGGAAGTAGGTAGGTAGGTAGGTAGGTAGGTAGGGATATAAAAAAACACCAACGATTGTCGGTGTTTTTTATAATTTCTATATGGATGAATTGTTAGAAATCTTCATCGAAATCTCCATCCCATGATTCAGAAAACCCATCGAGGTCTTCATCATTGTATAGGTCATCGTCACTGAAGTGATTGGTGAATTCCTGTTCTATTTCCCAGTCTTCATATTTATCTCTGAGGTTCTTGGAAGCTTCTTTACTGAGTTTAAAATCAGGAATGATTTTCTGAATTTCCTTAATAACTGTATCAGAGATATAAAACTGATCGTTATTTATAGCGCACCAGTCAAGATATTCAGGTTCTTCATCCAAGATCTCTCTCAATGTTTTTCCTTTGTGTTTACCCGAGGTAAAAGTCGTTCTGAGTTTGTAAAAAATCATAGCAGCTTTATTTTCAAGTTGATAATTACTGATATTGCCCAGTCGGATCGAAGATAATTGCTCGTCCTTCTCCGGGGATTATAAATGAATGTTGTTTACGGGATAAATTTAGTAAAAAAGTGAATATACCACAGAGGAAACATCAAAAATTTATTAGTTGATTCTCTGTTCTTGCTGTTTTCCTACAATACACGGACAAGAGAAAAAGACTCCCGGCTTCTCTTCCCGTTTTTAACACTAGAAAGCAGACGTTTTGCAACAGATAAATACAGTTTACTTGCCTTTCACAAAACCTGCCGAATAAATATTTTTCCCGTCTTTAACTGTAATAAAATATTGACCGGGGGATAAATCTGAAATATTTAAAGTCTGAGTATCGGTTTCACTCTTTGCTTTGGTTACTTCAATGTGCTTTATTCCTTTAAGGTCGTTTATCTCTATCTGAATTGTGCCTGACTTTATTGTGTTGCCGGTTGTAAAGTACAATTTATTTTCTGCCGGATTGGGCCATAGTTTTAAGTCTTTTAGGAAAGCTTGCTTTGTCGATGAAGTAAAATCCGACAAGTCTACATCGGTAACTGTTCCGTTCAAAGGTCCTGCGATTTTAGCCAGAGCTGCAATGGAGGCCTTTGTGATATCTGCTATAAAGTCAAAGTTTAGTGTTTCAATAAGGTCTCCGGGGGTATGGTAATATGGATTCCGCGTTTCAGCCCCGTCAGATAAAAACAGCGCAGGATAACCTTTGTCCCAAAACGGAGCATGATCACTGCGTCTTAAATCTGAAGCAATCTGCCCATTTCCGGGAAGTACGAGTTTGCCGATTTTTAATTCGGGAACATATTCTTCTGCTGTTTCTATATAGAGATTCTGAAAGTCATAGGAACCTTGTGCGGCCGCGTTAAGTATAAAGTCAGCGCGGTATTCGTTCTCTGAAAGTTCTGCTGCAATCTCCGGGAAAAGAATTTCAAATCCTGCGGGAAGAGTTTGGCTATTAGGTTCATCGGAATAATAACCAATCATGTCAAAATTTATTAAGCCTATTATGTTTTCATCCGATTCTATCCCATCTTTCACATAAGCCCTACTTCCCAGCAGACCCAGTTCTTCCAGATTGAAGAACATGAACTGAATATTATTTTCAAAGAGGTGGTTGCTCATGATTCTTATAGCTTCCATAACTGCTATCATCCCGGAACCATTATCGTCTGCTCCGGGCGCGTTATGGACGGAATCAAAATGCGCTCCGATAATACAGAGATTCTTGTTGTTAATACCGCTCAGTCTCCCGATGAGATTGGGGTATTCCTTGCTTCCGTACTTGAAATAATGATGATGTGTGCTGAGACCGTAATTTGTGATGTAATTATCCAGCAGGTCTTCAACATAGCTCATGTGTTCCGGATTACTCGTGTAGTGTCTGATTCCTATAATCGAATTCATATTCTCTTTCAGAGTCTCAATTGAAACCTCATCAATCATTTCCGAGATATCGATTTCCTGGCCGTTATAGGCGAGAATACGGAGTTGAATGTCAGATATTTTCAAGTCTTCCTGATACTTATAAACGATTTGCTTGCCCTGGCCGGGATTTATTCCTGGCCCGACATCTCCCTCAGCTTCTGCATTATTATAATATGTAGCGTTTATATTTTCCTGCAAAAAGACAGTCAGCTCGTCATCCGCCGCATCGCTTACATCATAGTGTAAAACTAGAGTGTGGGTCTCCGAGAAATGTTCAACTTCAGTGATAATGACTTCCGGAGCGGTATTTTGTCCGACTAATCGAACAAAGTACAAGAATAAAATGAAGAAAAGTCCTGTCTTTTTCATGTTGTAGGTTTTTTAGCTTGCACAAATTAAAGATTTGTTATTCAACTTCGCAACCTCTGCTTCTTTAATTTTGGATTCAACTTTCTCTCTTATTCTATTGTTTCCTGGAGGATGGAACAATATGCAGGAAAAATTCTGATTCTAGTCGGCATTGTCGCAGTGATTGCGGGGATTATTCTCTATAGCGGCAATTCCGGGCTGTTTAGCTGGATTGGAAATCTGCCGGGAGATATCCGAATTGAGCGAGAAAACTTCAGGTTGTACATGCCGATTACAACAATGTTGCTGTTTAGTCTGCTTCTTACTGTGATTTTATGGTTATTTTCCTGACATTTGCGAAAGCTAAGTACGAATACAGAAATTAATCTGTCAATGAATTGCAAATGCCGGACTTTGTTAAACTATTTATATGCTGGTCGGCGTTTAAGAAACGTTAATAAATAAAAAAATTATTATGAAAATATTTAAAATAGCTTTCCTGATGCTCTTTGCTGTAGGGTTTATGAATAGCAATGCTGTCGCGCAAGACAACTATAAAGCTTCTATGGCTGGCTGGCTGGTGAGTCTTGAGGAGGCATACGATATTTCCGCGAAAACAGGAAAGCCTATTCTTGCCAATTTTACCGGAACTGACTGGTGTATCTGGTGTAAGAGGTTGAGAGAAGCCGTCTTTGAGAAAGAAGAATTTAAGAGATGGGCTGATAAAAACGTGGTTTTACTTGAACTGGACTTCCCTAGGAGAACTCAGATTCCTGAAGAAGTAAAAGCACAGAATTACCAGCTTCAGCAGTTGTTTAAAGTACGTGGTTATCCGACTGTATGGGTGTTTAACGCAACTAAGGATAAGTCCGGAAAAATCAATATCGATGCAATGGGAAGCACAGGATATAAGCAAAGCCCTGATTTATTTATAGCTGATATGGAAAGAATTATGGCTAATGCCAAGTCTCGTTAATAGACTTTCTTTCGGTATAGCATGAATTTTTATGCTTAAAGCAAATATAAAGGGCACAGGAATCACGTGATTTCTGTGCCTTTTTCTTAATTATGAGTATTGCGGTCAGGGTCGCGGACATAATCTCACCTTAATTCAAAACAATGAAAACACAAGTCTATATTCTATTATTCGTTTCCATTTTCCTATATGCCTGTGGCGGTAGTGAAGAGAAAGCTACACAATTCAATATTTCAGGTAGTATGAGCGGTGTGGAAGATGGCACAGAGCTCTTTATGCGTTATATGGGTGGAGATTCTACACTGGTTGATACTGCAATTATTACTGAGGGTAAATTTGCTTTCTCAGGTATGGTGACTGAACCCACCCTTGCCAATGTCTTTCTTGCTCAACGTCGTGGAGCTTTTCAATTTTACATTGAGAATTCCGACATTGAAATTCAGACTAATATAAATGACCTCGAAAAAGTTAAAATAGAAGGCTCAGCTGTACAGAAAGACTTTGAGAGTCTGAAAGCAAAACAAAGCCCATACAGCGATCAGATCGAGGTTCTGCTTGATCAATACTTTGCCGCCAGAGAACAAGGTGACAGAATACTCATGGATAATATTGAGATAATGTATGATTCACTTGATGGATTACAGCGTGAAGCTATAACTGAGTTTATTACAGAAAACCCCCGCAGCTATGTCAGCGTGCATCAGCTTGAAAACCTCTCTTACAGTGCTGATTATGAGAAGTTGAATGCTCTGTATACAGGATTGAGTCCGGAGATTCAAAATTCCGGAAAAGGGAAGAGCTTTGGTAAATATCTGGAGAAAAGAGCGAAGACAGCCATAGGGCAGATAGCACCTGATTTTACCCAAGCGGATAGTAATGGCGTCGATATGAAACTCAGTGATTTCAGAGGACAATATGTTCTGCTCGATTTTTGGGCTGCCTGGTGCGGGCCCTGCCGAGCGGAAAATCCCAACGTTGTTAATAACTTCCACAAGTATAAAGATAAAGGCTTCACTGTTCTCGGTGTCTCTCTGGATAATGACCGCGCTAAATGGCTAGCTGCCGTGGAGAAAGATGGTCTTGAATGGACTCAGCTTTCTGACTTGAAAGGCTGGAAAAATGAGGCTTCTTCCGGTTATGGAATACAGGCTATTCCCGCCAATTTCCTGCTTGATCCGGATGGGAAAATCATTGCGCAGAATGTACGTGGCCCGGAGCTAGGGAAGAAGCTGGCGGAGTTGTTTGACTAGTTTGTGAGTAGACAGGTAGACGAGTTAACAAGTGGACATTTCGAGAGCTTTTCATTTTACCTAGAGGCCAGCTCAAGCAGCATCGGCGCTGCATAGATTAACTGAGTAACTTTGGGGAAGTCAGGGTTGTTTCTCAGGCATGAAGTGCTTTTGAAACTTACAATATTGAAAGGAAATCAAATGGATAGAGTAACCTATTTTATCAATAAACTTTTGACTTTTGTTTCATCAATCCATCCGATGACATACTTGATTTTTTTGTTAGTGGCTGGAATGTTTTTTGTTTTGACAAAGTTGACAATTCAGAAATTTAAACCACAGATGAAAAATATAAATGGAATTACATTAACAATTACACTGTTTATAGGACTTCCAGTTTTGGGACTTTAATTGTTTTTCATCGTTGAGCAGTTATTAAAAAATCAAGCTTTTTAAAGACAAAGGACTTTGAACGGGATAGCAATTCCATATCATTTAGCCATTCCGAGTGTAATATGCATTTTAGGGCTGATTATCATTTTGTCTTATCGCAACAAACTATTTACGAGGAACAAAATTTTATGGTTATCAATAACAGCCTTTTTTCTACTCTATTTGCTCATTGTTGGTGGCGCAAGTTATTATGATATTTATTATCAGTATGAAGCAAATAGATTAGGTATAAACCAAGACGGACTGTTTAGCATAAACGAACAAACTGAAGAATTAAACGAGGTGTTGAAGAATTTAAACAATGACGTAGGACGTAATTTTTCTTTTATTACTGGTTTTATTTTTGCATTCATTATTTCATTGGTAGTTTACATCTTTGGACGGTTGTTTGTAATATTAACAAGTGAACGACGGAATGAATAATGACATTAGTCAAGATTTCAGGGGAAAAACAACAAATAAGACAAATATTTTGCGAAAAGTATCGAAATTCACTACCTTTCGCAAAAAATATAGCTAATGAAGGCTGAAGTCACATATAATTATCTGGAAAATTGGACGGATAGTATGTTAGCCAAGGGGAAATATAGTTTCAGTCTGACAGACTTAAGGAAACAAATGGATGAACTAAGCAACATTGCTTTAAAATCTGTTTTAAAACGATTATCGGACAAAGGGAAAATCATTTCTATTTTTAAAGGGTATTATCTTATTATTCCGCCTTCTTATCAGCGACAAGGAGTTCTTCCGGCTCATTTGTTTATGGATGATTTTATGAAATACCTGAGCCGGCCTTATTATACAGCTTTAATTAATGCTGCGGCGTTTCATGGAGCTGCCCATCAACAACCACAGGAATTTTATGTGATGACGGATTTTCCTGTGATGCGATCAACCATGAAAAAAAACTTAAAAATCAACTATATAAGTATCCGTAATTTCCCCACTGAATTTATCGAGAAAATAAAAACAGAAGCCGGTTATTTGAATGTTTCTTCAGCGGTTCTGACTGCCGGAGATTTGGTGCAATTTGAGAAAAGAATTGGGGGACTAAACAGGGTCGGGACTTTGCTTAATGAACTGACCGAGAAAATAAGTCCGACGGATTTTACAGAGGATTTTATCCGACAAAGCCAAGCTGTAGTCTTACAAAGATTGGGATATTTGCTGGAATATATATGTGATGCCGGGGATTTGGCAGAAGGCCTATACCAAGGTATGTGCAAGTTGAATATTCGATTCTATCGAATTCCACTCAAAACCTCAAAACCCGCTAAAGGTTACTCGGCTTCTAATAGATGGAAAGTAATTGTGAACACATTAATAGAAATTGACGAATGATTCCGCAGGCCTATATCACCGAATGGCACCAACAGGTTCCTTGGTCATCTCCTGCGCAGGTGGAGCAGGATTTGGTGATTTGTCGTGCATTAATTGCATTGTTTTCTGATGAGTGGCTGAAATCCAAGATTGCTTTCAGAGGAGGAACAGCTTTACACAAGCTCTACTTACAGCCACAGCCACGATATTCGGAAGATATTGATTTAGTTCAGCTTTCCCCTGAACCAATTAAAGAAATAATTCAGAAAATTCAATCGGTGATGTCTTTTCTTGGCGACTCTAAAGTAGTACGTAAAAGAAACGGCTTTCAGATTATTTATCGCTTTGAATCCGAATTTCCACCGATTGTCAATCTGCGATTAAAAATTGAAACCAATACCCGGGAACATTTTTCGGCAACGGGAGCTCTCGCTTTTCCTTTTGAAGTTCAGTCTTCTTGGTTTAGTGGTCGATGTGAACTGAACACATACAGTTTAGAGGAATTATTAGGTACCAAGCTTCGTGCATTGTATCAGCGCAAAAAAGGCAGAGATCTTTTTGATTTATATACGGCCTTGATACAAAGGCCGGACTTGAATATAGAGGAATTGCTTGATAATTATCATCTTTATATGCAAAAAACCACAGAAAGCCCTCCTTCACAAAAGGAGTTTATACTTAATATGGAGGAGAAAATGAAGGATAGTGATTTTCTTGGAGATACTACTGCTTTGTTAAGACCGTCCATCGAATATCAAGCAGAAGAAGCCTTTGAATTGGTTAAAATAAAATTGATAGAAAATATTTAATAGAAAATAAAAACGCGACCATTATCTATTCAAATGTTTCTGCCCTTAATCCTATAATGCAAGAGATAGACAGTTTAGGCCTTGAATTGATGGAGCGAATAAGCCATTGAATGGTAGAATAAATAAAACAGTCATTTCCCAAATCCTTTAATTTCAGATCCAAATAGAGTTGTTTTATAATGTTTGATTGGAATGCGTTCCAAATTATGTCGAAAAATGAACATTAATTGGAGTGTATTCCAAATTGTTACGAAAAATAAGCATGATTTGGAGTGTATTCCAAATAATTGCTATCTTTGATGTATGGATAAAAAGTATATCAATAGGCCGATTTATCTAGACTTCCTAAGAAAGTGGAAAGATGAACAGATGATAAAAGTTGTTTCAGGGGTTCGTCGTTGTGGGAAATCAACCTTGTTTTATATTTTTCAGGATGAGCTTATAAATAGTGGAGTTTCAAAGGATCAGATTATTCATATTAATTTTGAGGATTTTCAATTTGTAGACTTACGAACTCCCCAGAAACTTCATGATTTTGTAAAGGGAAAGATAAAAGATCTTGCAAAGTATTATGTGTTTTTGGATGAAATCCAAATTGTACCCGACTTTGAACAGGTGGTGAACAGCTTGTTCCTAGACGAAAAAATAGATCTATATATTACTGGGTCAAATGCTTATTTTATGAGTGGCGAATTGGCAACCTTGCTCTCAGGACGCTATATAGAGTTGAAAATGTTGCCACTATCCTTTAAGGAATTTGTTTCGGCAAAGTCGGAAACTAATTTACGGACCTTGTTTAACGAATACCTCTTTACTTCTTTTCCGTATGCTATTCATTTAGAACGGGAGAAAAAATTACAATATTTAGAAGGAATATATTCGACCGTTGTCCTAAAGGATATTGTTCAACGACTGGGAATTACTGATGTAGCGATATTGGAACGACTGATCCGTTATTTATATGCTGAGGTTGGAAGTCTCCAAAATATCAATAAAATAACAAACACCTTGAACAGTTTTGGGTATAAGATTACCAATAAAACTGTAGCTAATTATGTAAAGGGAATTGAAGATGCTTTATTGTTGTATAAAGCAGAACGCTTTAATGTAAAAGGAAGAAAAGTATTGTCAGGAAATGCCAAATATTATGCGGTTGATATGGGATTGCGCCGCTTGATAGCAGGTGATCGAACCGAAGATTTTGGCCATGTATTGGAAAATATCGTCTATTTGGAACTCATTCGCCGCGAATACAAAGTTTATGTAGGCATGATAGAAAAGCGAGAAGTAGATTTTTTGGCTATACGACCCAATGGGGATAGAATATATGTACAGGTTGCTTTACAGACAGAGCATGAAAAAACCTTAAATCGAGAACTTTCATCACTACTTCTTATTCAAGATAACTATCCAAAATATCTATTAACTCTAGACGATATCATGACAGAGCAAAATTTTCAAGGCATCATAAAAACTAACGTTTTAACCTGGTTGACAGGGAGTTAATGGTTGGATAGCGGTCTTAAATGTAGTTTCAGATCGATTCCTGATAGGACTTAAGTTATTCATACGACCTTATTTTAATGG
>CAYRFF010000020.1:0-30363 GCA_964423575.1 uncultured Saprospiraceae bacterium
AGGAAATAATGAATATTTTATTTAACTCTGTTGCAGTTCACATTTGAATCCTGCATTATTAGATTTTGTTTTTTATTTTAGATTTACACACTTAAACCCAAATTCAAAACTAAAACCAATGAGATTCATTTTTAATTCCCTGATTATCACATTTTAAGAAATCTTTAACATTTCTATTGATTTTCAATATTCTATTTTTAACTCACGAATCACAAGTTAAATTAAAAACCGAATCCAATCAATGCTTCGATTTACAATTTCTCTCAGTTTATCAGCTTCAGGATAAAGCGGCAGGAACTTGTAAGTTATTCTGCCACTTTATATCTTGCAGTATGGCAGAAAAGAAAGGTAGGTTTGAAGATGTTGCACACTGGAATCAACTCACTCAATGGGCAGCGCAATCGACGCCGGCTACTGAATCCGAGACAGAGGAATTACGCGATGTACTTCGCTTTCATGAATGGCGGTATTACGTGCAGAACAGTCCGTTAATTACGGATGCTGAGTATGACATCCTCTATAAGAAGTTAGTTCTTATTGAAGAAGAGAATCCCGGCTGGATTACTCCTGCTTCTCCTACTCAGCGCGTAGGCTCGGATATTACTGAACTCGGTATTACAGTAAAACATCTGAGTCCGATGCTTTCATTGGATAATGCACATAATGCTGAAGATTTAAGATCCTTTGATGAACAGATAAAGAAACTTCTCAATCTACCTGCCGAAGTCAATATCGAGTATGCTATAGAACCAAAGTACGATGGCGGTGGAGTTTCAATCCTGTACGAAAACGATCTGTTTGTACAGGCGGCCACTCGTGGCGATGGAGAGCGCGGTGAAATTATCACGGATAATATCAGAACTTTGCCCACAGTTCCACTTCAGGCTGAATTCTCCAAGTACGGAATTACCAAAGCAGAAATACGTGGTGAAGCTATCATCCGCAAAGATAGATTTGAAAAACTGAATGCAGAGCGGGAAAGTGCCAGTCTGGATCTCTTTGCCAATCCCCGAAATGCTGCAACGGGCGGCTTGCGCACCAAGAACCCAAAGGAAACTGCTGATAGAAAGCTCGATATTTTCCTCTATCACCTCGGTTATATAGAACCGGAATCAGTACGGGAATCAAGAAAATATCACTCCGATAATATAGAATTACTTAAATCACTTTCCTTCTACGTTCCGCCTACTTCCGGCAAGATATACAAGGGAATAGAAGAAGTGATAAAAGTATGCGAGGAATGGGAAGAAAACAGAGAGGAATATCCTTATGAGATTGATGGAATGGTCGTGAAACTTAATTCGCTGGAAGATCAGGAAAAATGTGGTTTTACAGCACATCACCCGCGCTGGGCAATCGCATTTAAATTCAAGGCTAAGCAAGCAATCACACAACTGCTCGATGTAGAATTCCAGGTCGGAAAAATCGGCTCAATAACGCCTGTTGCAAAATTAACTCCGGTAAGACTTGCGGGAGTTGAAATTTCTTCCATTTCGCTGCATAATGAAGATTTTATCCGCAACAAGGATATCAGATATTACGACTATGTGCTAGTAGAGCGTGCAGGCGATGTAATCCCGTATATCGCCGGGGTTGTGAAAGACCGCAGAACGGGTATTGAACGAGAAATTGTCTTTCCAGCAGATTGTCCTGTCTGCAGACATCCTCTGAAACGAGTCGAAGGGGAATCTGCCTGGCGCTGTGTCAACTCTCAATGCGAGGCACAGATATTTGAGCGAATGAAACACTACGCCTCCAAGGATGCGATGGATATTGACGGCTTTGGGCCTGCAATTATCCGGCGATTCCGCAAGCTGGGTTTTCTGGATACTATTCCCGACATCTATCGACTGGACTTTGAGAAGATTTCCGGACTGAAAGACTTTGGGCAGAAATCCGCAAGTAATCTGCAAGAGGCAATAGAACGCAGTAAATCAAGACCTATAAAACGCCTTTTACACGGTCTGAGTATTCATCATGTCGGCAAGAAAGTCAGCTCAATACTGGCAGAACATGTAGAATATCTGCCGGATCTGCAGAACTGGACAGAAGAACAACTAACCGAGATTAAAGATCTGGGACCTGTAGTAGCAGAAAATATCATCGCCTATTTTTCTGATCCGTCTAACCTTGAGATGCTAAAAGAACTGGAAGAACTAGGTGTTAATCTGCTGCAAACGGAAGAAGATAAGCCGGTGTTGATAGAAGCAGATGCGCCGCTCGTAAATAAGAAAATCCTGTTTACAGGAACGCTGGAAACCATGAGCAGAAAAGAAGCTCAGAAGCTTGCGGAAATGGCAGGCGCACAGAATATCAGTGCAGTGTCCGGGAATCTGGACATTCTTGTCGTAGGTAAAAATGCCGGCTCCAAGCTCAGAAAAGCTCAAGAGATAGGAACTGTTGAGATAATGACCGAAGAGCAATTCAGGAAAATAATCGAGAAAAATGCTTAAAGGGTTTTTCAAGGTTTTTGTACTCGTTCTTCTGTTTCATTCACAGGGAATTGCGCAGGAGAATCCTCTGTATGATACTACAGAGTGGAAAGACATTTCAGAGTATATTCCTTCAGCCGTACTAAATATACGTTATGCATCTGTCAATAATTTCACCGAAAAGAAAATCTACGATTGTGCTGCTTGTTATATGCGTACAAAGGCAGCAATCGCATTAAAAAAGGTTGCGGAAGAACTGGCCGAAAGCGGGCATTGCCTTATCATCTATGACTGCTATCGACCCTCACCCTATCAATATCGTCTTTGGGAATCCTATCCCAATGCTTCTTATGTAGCTCCCCCACAAAAGGGTTCTGTGCATTCGAGAGGATTAGCCATCGATTTAAGTATAGTGAATAAAGATGGTTATGAGCTAGATATGGGTACGGATCATGACTTCTTTGGAAGGGAGGCACATCAGGACTTTTACGATTTGCCGGAAGGCGTTCTTAAAAATAGAGCCTTATTAAAAGGAATAATGGAGAAATACGGTTTCTCTGCTATCAGAACCGAATGGTGGCATTATAATTATGGCGATGGCGGAGCACTCGAAGATGCTCTATGGGATTGTGATTAAATAATTAGACTGAACTCTTCCTAGTCCAGGATCGATATTGTGGATTGTCTCTGATAACTCTTGCCGTTATTGTCAATCGCATTTACCTTATAGAAATAAGTACCCGGGTGTACCTTCACACTGTTGTGCGTGCCATCCCAGCCCTCAAAATCCTTCAGAGGTACATTTCTGACGGAATAGATGCGACTTCCCCAGCGATCAAACACCTCGAAAGATTGAATCTTCAGATCCTTTCCATTGGTTCCTATCGTCAACTTGTCGTTAATGCCATCATCATTAGGTGTAAAGGCATTAGGCGTATATATGCGTATAGATTCCACGGTAATTGTGATTTCATCTGTATAAGTACAGATTCCGTTGGTCGCTACATAGGTAAATCTCGTTGTCGTTGTCGGGAAAACGATATTCTTCTCGCAGGAAGCACAGAGTTCCATCTTGGAGCCCGGTCTGGTTTCATCCCAGTAATAAGTATAACCATCCTGGAAACCCGGTAGCACTTCCAGATAAATCGATGCGCTGTCTCCTTCGATTATGTGCAGGTTGTTACTGGACAAATTAATCTCAATCAAATCAGGCTCTACCAGGGAAAATGGAACTGAAATCTCACAGCCGTTATCATCGATAATCTCTGCAAAGTAATCTCCTTCTCCCAATCTTCTGAAATCTTCAGGAGCAACTTCCTCTCCATTAAGGAAATAACGGTATGGTCTTACGCCACCTCTCAATCCTGCAAACTGAATGTAACCGTCATTCTTTCCGTAACAGCTGGGATCTTCAATGATAATTTCAGCGTCCAACGGAGCCGGAGTTACCAGTTCTATATCTTCAGAGGTTTCGCACTTATTATTATCAAGTACTATTAATCTATATTCTCCTCCTGTAAGGTTATCAAAACTTAAATCTTCTGATGATGTGTGACTCCAGCTTATTTTATATGGTTCAACTCCGCCGGAAATATCCACGGTTAGTTTCCCATTTGCGGAAGCATAACAAAGAGGATCTACCATATCAAGAATATCTATATTGAGAGGATCAGGCTGATTAACAAATGCCGCTGACTCCATTTCCTTGCCCTCACTGTCCGTAATTATGAATTTATACTGTTCTGCAGGTAAATCATCCATGAAATCGCCATAAGCATCCAATTCCGGCCAATAGATATCATAAGGCGGCACTCCACCATTTATTTCAATCTTAATTGAACCTGTACTTTCTCCGTGACATTTTACACCTTCAACCGTGATATGCACGCTGATTTTATCCGGATTCTCATCAACCGTAAATTCTGCGATTCCCGTGCAACCATTATTATCGGTTACGGTAAGGCGATATGTTCCTTCTGCAAGATTGTTGATATTATTACTGTCGCCGCCATTACTCCAGGAATAATTATATGGTGCTTTTCCTCCGCTTACGTTTACCGAGATGGAACCATTATTCATTCCATAATCAGAATCTGTAACAGTACCATTGATTACTATGGCTTCCGGCTCTTCAATTACAATTGTATCTCTGCCATCACAACCATTGGACTTGGTTACTTCAACGGAGTATGTACCTCCTTGCGTAATCGTTATCTGCTGCGTAACTTCTCCTGTACTCCACAGGTAAGTTTCATATCCGTCTCCCGCATCCAAGGTGAGCGTTTCGCCTACGCACAGGAATCCGGGATTCAGCATGCTGTATGTATTATTCTCATCCACATAGATACTGTCTGATTCTGCACAACTCTCTCCATCACTGATAACTACATGGTAATAACCGCTTGCACCGACAGCATCGCCCAGGAATAATTCAGGATCGTTTTCATTGGTTAATTCTACCCCATCCTTATACCATTGATACAGTGGGATGAAGTTGATAATTGAAATCTCCGGAGCTTTCAATGTCAGGTTTCCTTCGCAGATACTTCCCACCTCTATCGGTTCACCGTAATTGAATTCTTCTGCTTTATTCAGAATAAGATTGTCGATGAAGACGTAATCTGCAATAGGGTCATTGAGGTCTACAGTAGTATTGCAGGCACCTCCGATAATAATGGCCTTATAATCCTGCGCCGGGTTAAAGTTGAATTCTGTATCTACCCAGCCTGTACCATTACTCGACACTGTAATCTGGCTGATTATTTCCCACTCATCACCATACGCAACTTCTATGCACTCCCGGGTTTTAATAGGGAAATTAAGTGGCTTATCGTCGATATAGCCATACAGAACCAATGTGGTCTTATCCGGTGTCTTAACAGCTGTTTCTATATCATCACCGTCGGGATCGTTAGAGTCCGGCGTTCCAAACCCAACGTGGAGTTTTAAGGTATAATCAACATCCTTCTCAAGTTTACTGGAAAGATGTGTTCCGATATATTCCTGATATACAAAATAATTTTCTCCTTTCTTGGCAACACCTTCCGTTATAATACCTACACATGATTTTCCATCGGGAAATGGCGTCGGAGGAATAATAAATCCTTCGCCCATATAACAGCCTTCCGTGAAATAATCGGTTGTTGCCTGTGTTGCCTGTTCCCAGCTTACAGCTTTATCGAGGTCAGATGCCTTGGTCGGGCAATCGGATTGATCTTCAAAGGAGGGATTGGGGATAATTGAGCCTACAAAAAACGAATTAATACCTTCACAGTCCAGTCCACTTGCTCCCTGGGAGAATCCCATATTCAAGAATAGAACTATACCTAATAATGTGAAATAATGTTTTAAGCTAAACTCCATTTTATCTTTTCTTTTCCCTATTCATTACAGACTTCATAAACCGTTCCAAAAACTTTCGTCTATACAAGTTAGCGGAATCGGGGCGCAAAAGTACGTATTTTTCATTGCATATCAAAGTTCATTCAGTGTTTAAAACCTTCTTATCCCTTAACGCATTTATTGTATTATTAATTAGATTACAATAATGTTAATTACGCTGCTTTATAGAGATAGATTGTACCAATATATCAAAAAGTATTAAATATTTCTACCTTTGCGTGCGTTGAAAAGAGATTAATAGAGAGTTTTATAATTATGAGGTATCAGACAGACAAAGAAGCGGTGGATGGACTTGCCAAAGCATACGAAGATATGCGCAATGAGATTTCCAAGGTAATCGTAGGGCAGGATAAGGTTGTTTCCGCGGTTCTTATCAGTATTTTCTCCAATGGGCATAGCTTACTTGTAGGTGTGCCCGGACTGGCGAAAACATTGCTTATCAGTACAATTTCAGAAGTTCTTGACCTGGAATTTAACCGTATCCAGTTTACACCGGACTTAATGCCATCAGATATTACCGGTTCTGAAATACTGGGCGATGACAGGAAGTTCCATTTCAACAAGGGACCACTTTTCGCAAATATTGTACTGGCGGATGAGATTAACCGTACTCCTCCTAAGACGCAATCAGCACTTCTGGAAGCGATGCAGGAGAAAAACGTTTCATTTGCAGGACAGCGCTATCCATTACCTAAACCATTCTTTGTACTTGCAACACAGAACCCGATAGAGCAAGAAGGTACTTATCCACTGCCGGAAGCGCAGCTCGACAGGTTTATGTTTAATATACCGCTCGACTATCCTACATTTGAAGAGGAAGTTGAGGTTGTACGCCAGACTACAGGAATTCCGGACCATAACTTGAGTCATATCCTGAACAAGGAGGACATCCTGTATTTCCAGAATATCGTCCGTAAAATTCCTATTTCAGACAATGTTCTCGAATACAGTGTTAAACTGGCGACCAGCACCAGACCGGACACAGAACGTGCACATGATATCGTAAACCAGTATATTTCCTGGGGAGCAGGTCCGCGTGCTTCACAATATCTTGTTATCGGTGCCAAGTGTTACGCGGCAATCCAAGGAAAATATTCACCGGATATTGCTGACGTCCAGGCTATTGCTCCTTATGTTCTACGCCATAGAATAGTCCGTAACTATAAGGCTGACGCAGAGGGAATCAGAGAAGAAGACATAATAGCAGAATTGCTGTAAATCGTTTTATCGCCACATTTTCGGTGGATAAAACACAGTCTGAATAAATGACACTGAAGGGCAGGATTTTTTCTGCCCTTTTTTATTATCCGGGCTGATTTCAGTTAAGTAAGGATTCAGTTTATAGTAAAATTCAACATTTGCGTAAGCATGAAAATTATTAAAATGGAATTACTATCTTCACAGCAGGAAAATTAAGTAGTACACAGGATGAAAATTCATAGAGAAGGAAGACAAACTATTTTACTGGTCAGCGTCATGATAGCGATACTAATCTCGTTGAGCTTTGTTTATTCATAGTAAAAACCATTAACCAAAAGCAGTAAGACTACAAAAGGAATAGCTTTATTTTCCAAAAAAGAGCCCATATTATAACCGTATTATGATGAACTGTAGAATAAACATTTAGAGTCTCCCAACGTCCAAGGAAGGGAAATAAAAAAGAATTATTACTAAGAAGTTTTGCAATATTACGTAATAAACCTATTTTGTGTACCATAAGTCTTTTTTTAATTTAAAATCTTGCAGCTATGTTCACACAGACAGACAGTTCACACAGACAGACAGTTCACACAGACAGACAGTTCACACAGACTGTAGGTAAATATAAGATAATTATTTTTCTTGTATTATTGTTTTCAACTATAGTGTCAAGCACGACTCTAGTGGCACAGTGTATCCGAACGATTGAAAGTAAATATATCGTTTTCAATACTTATTCTATTCCAAATGCACAATCGTTTGATTTCCTAACAAACTTCGACATTATTGATATGTTCCCAGAGCACTATCAAGTAGAAAAAGTATTTTGCCTTGAAGAAAGTGGAACATCTACAACAACAAAGTACTATTCGTGGTTTGATAATCATGGCACCAAAGAATCGGAGTTACACGATAAAGTAGTAGTAAACTCCGGCGGTATTAAGTTTTATAATGGAAGCTTACTTGTATTGAATGACTCATTTCAATATTCTCCGCCGGTTTCATTTCATGATGTAGATTTAAATTATCTTGGTTATCAACCTCCTGTTAATGTTCCAGTCAATTTAGATTTTGAAGATGCATTAATTGATAATTTTAGTGTTTTATACTCTAACAATCCTAACGTTGTCACACTTATTAATGACTCAATGAGAATAGTTTTCAATCAGGAGAATCAATACAGTATCTCTACTAGTTTTGACGAGCATGGATATATAAAATCCGAGGAGTTTATCGCTGTGCAATTAATTAATGACACGCTTGCGGTACCTAAGGCGGAATATCAAAAAGAGGTTTACTATAGCATACAAGGAATCCCCATTGAAAAAACCGAATATAAAATCTATATTAATTATGCTATTAATGACGTTTCTCTTTTGCACAATAATGAATACCTCGATCAAGCCCCACTTATAGTCAATGAGGATGATATAATTTCTATCGGTCTCAAAGGTAGGACTAACCTAGTGGATAAAAACATCACAATCTTTCCCAACCCAGCGCAAGAAAGCCTGTCGATCCATATCCCTGAGAAGTATGAGGGAAGTTTTCTATGTTCTTTCTATACTACCCAAGGAGAGAAAATTATGGAGCAAGACGGAATAAAGGGACCTATTTTCTCTCTTGACATTTACAATCTACCTCCAGGGGTATATATCTGTAGGATAACATCACCTCAATTGTCATTTAGTAAAAAAATCATCGTTCAATAACGTATATAAGTTAAAGATTATGAAATCCACATACAATTTACTCGTTTTTATAAACCTTATACTACTTTCAATTCAAGGGATTGCGCAAAATGAAGGTATTCCTGTTTTCAACAATGAGGGTAAAATCATTATTTATAATTCAATAGAAAAAGAAGAGACCCGTACTCCCGTATTTGAGTCGCCTATAATTGTAACTGGAGACACAAGCTACACTCTTTTATCTGGCCGAGATCGCAAGGTGTTCTGGGTCC
Source organism: uncultured Saprospiraceae bacterium (assembly GCA_964423575.1). GTDB lineage: Bacteria > Bacteroidota > Bacteroidia > Chitinophagales > Saprospiraceae > CAYRFF01. Next base: position 8,998 of record CAYRFF010000020.1, read on the forward strand.
ACGGGCTTGCAGGGGGATCAGAGACCTGGCTTAGAGCTGCTGATGCTAGTCAACATAATATATTATCAAGCTTTCCACCGAGAAAAATTGAATCTATTACAGATATAAATTATGATGAAAGTGGATATCTTAGAGAGGCAGGATTAAGTCTTAATAAAATTATAAAAAGTTCTTTTAATATTCTTGATGATACTACTCAATCTTTTATTATCGCTCATAGTCAAGGCGGATTAGTAACAAGAGCCTATTATAGACAATTAATGTGTGTGGATGGAAAAAGCTTAAATGCCCTACCCAACGGTTTCGTAACTTTTTGCAGCCCACATCAAGGGGCCCAAATTCTAAATAGTGTTCATGAAACAACTTGGAATGGGGAAACAAAAATGGAATATTTTATCAGGGATTTAACTTATACTCTTTCTCTAGGGCCGGCTGAAGACTTAGTTAAAAAGCTTAAAATCCCCCTTATAGATTTAGGGGTCTATACGATAAAATTACCACTGGATAGGATATTTTCATATAAAGTGATAGAAAAATTTGTGTCAAACTGGCTATTAGACGGAGTAACGCTAGGGATTGACAAAGTGGTGGACCCAGTTTTAAAGCCTAGGGTTACGGAAGATTACGTGGTTGGATCAAAAATCCTTGATACATTATCATTGGGATGTGCAGACTTTAATACGAATATTCACAAGATAGCTTTTCATGCAGAAGAACCGCAAGAATATATTTTTGCAAGGACTATGCAATACTTATTGGAAGACCCTAACAATGGGAGTGTAGAAATAGTTCAACATCCCGATAGTCTTTATTTTCAAGCTAATGAAGATTTTATCTTAGTTCGAGAGTTACAAAATATGCAATCCAATTATAGAAAGAATAAAGAAAAGTATAAGAAGAGAACAGAGGATTTAAAATTGATTTATAACGCCTTTGCTTGCTTTAGATATACGCCGATTATTAAATCTGTAGGAGGATGTTCTAAAATTTATATTTTACAACCTTACTTAATAGATAGCTATATGCAGTGTTTGAATTGCGAGTTATTGTACAATGATATAGAAGATAGTGAAAAAATTGCAAAAGCATTTAAGGATGGTGAATATTGGTTTAACAAAGTAGATTCAAAATGGCAAGCTATTATTGGCGCAATTCATTTTGAAGAAACTGGGATGCAAACTTGTGAATGTGAAGATCCTGAAAAACTTGGTTTCAGCGGCTTAGTTAACATTAGTGCTAGTGATACATGTAAAGTTCATGGGCCTGCTGCAATGAATGAACAATGGGATAAGAATATTAATTGGAATTGTTGGAATGCAGGTGGTGGTTCCTTATTATTGAAAAGAGTTATTTTGCCCAATGATGGAATTGTCCTATCAGAATCTCAAATGAATTTACCATATATGACGTTAAAGCCGTCGGTAAGAATAAAAGATCTAAAGATGGAAAACACTTCACATATGCAGGCAAGAAATAATGAGGCATTGAAAGAAAAACTAATTCAGTTATATGATGGCGGTTTCGATGACTTTTTTGCTACTGAAGAACGAGATTGATATGAAACATATTATGTCAATTATATTACTGGTTCTCCTTATAAATTCTACGGCTTGTGCTCCGCAGGAGATATTTCCTCCGGATACAACCGACAGAAATAATTCTACAAAGGTGGATGCAGAAGAATATCCGATTAAGATTATATGGAAAAAGGTGTTACATCCAGATTCTATAATGAATAAAGCATCATTACGTCCGTTTCTGCATAAAGAGAATGTAATTTTTTCCAGATGGAATGGGAATTATCCAGAGAAATTTATGGCATTCAATAAAGAAGACGGAAATATGGTATGGCAATTTGATGAACTTACTGATATTTTATCCAGTTATTACAATAATCCGGTAATTGATAATATGCTATTTGTTTCTCATAAAAGGAGGTTATATAATATTAATCTGGATAATGGCAGTTTAAATTGGAATACTCCAAAGGTGGTTGCTGATAACTTAGTTATGCAAGCGCGTTTTAGCACTTTTGACAATAAAATAGCGATAGTTGCCCGACCGAACGTGTACCCTTATACACCTTATTGTAAATTACTGCAACTTGATATAAATTCAGGAAAAATTATTGATACCCTGCTTACTGTACGTGAACGCCCTGAAAATCCTGCAGGTATTGAAAACGTCGCGTATTATAAACATAGTAATGGAAATGATTGGCTGCTATTTAAAAACAGAGCTAAGGTAGCTGATTTCTATGCTTATGACCTGACCGGAGATAGTGCAGTCTGGGTGAATTATGATTTTAATAATGGTGAAGGATGTATTCTTGGGGAGCATCACATTTATAAGGATAAGGTGATTTTCTCAGCAGGCCTCAGGATGATCTGTTATAATATTATTGATGGTAGCCTGGAGTGGATAATTAACAGACCATCCTATGAAGTTACCCTATATAGGGATAAAATCATTTGCTATCACGACGACTATGAAGAAGGAAAAATTACCGATGCCCCCTCATACGTGGCTGTCTATGAAGCTGGGTCTGGTAATAGGTTATGGCAAACAGAGGTAACAGATGAAGCTCTAGGAACTAAAACCTTTACTATATATGACAATAAGCTCTATTTAAGTGATGCTTATCTGCAATGTCTTGACTTTAATACAGGGAAAAAACTATGGAAATTTATGCCGCCTGACCATGATCCATGGAATATGCAAGATAACAGCTTTGCTAATTCTTTCATCATTGATCAGAAAACGGGATATTGTTATTTATCCGATGCAGTCTATGCTTTTTGCTTGGACCTAAATCAGGTGAATTATTGAAATTGAATTACAACATAAATAGATATTAACCAGGATTAGACCTTAAAATTATTAGAAAAGCAATTAAGTATCCCACTTATTATCCACCATTATAAAGTTATGATTATGGCTGCTATTTACGTCATGAAGACAAGGGTTAGGATTATCGCAGGATTTGCTTTTATACTACTTAGTTTGCTCGTCTTTCACCCTATAAATGGACAGCAAAACCTGAGAGATAGTATCTTTACTAATAAGCAACCGGCTTTAATTGCGGGCATTTCTTATCAACCCTTTACTTACTCCCTATCTCCGCTTGATGAGGATACAACTTTGGAGTTAAAATCTTCAAAAGAAATGGAATTATGGAATGTTAATGTTTTAAGGAGTTATTCTATTGCAGCCCATCTCTTGTTTCAGATTAAAAGTTATCATTATATAAAAACAGAACTTGCTTACTCGAGTATTTCTTTATTTTATAATGCTGGAATATTTAGTCGAGAACTTCCTCGTTTTGAAGAGTCTTTTTCAACTTTTGTATATGACTATGGGAATTCATTAAAGCTTACACAGATACGAATGCCTATCCTGTATTCACATCAACGGCATGCATTGGTGTATGACCTTGGAATATCTGTTAACCTTGGACTTGTGCTATCATATACTAAAGAATACAGCAGTCACAGTAAGTTATATCGTGCATTATTTAATGGGTCGACGGGAGACTTTGAAGAAACGGACATCCTAGCCTATGAAATTATCATGAACTCTGAAACTAGCACATACCATAGTTTACGTTACGATTTAGACGGTGAAACCAAGAGTCAAACATACAATCATGGAGACTATGTTGCAAGAAGAGCACAGATAGGCGGTGTAGCCGAGGCATATCTTCATTATAACTTTTCAGCAAACTTTCGTGCAGATTTTGGTGCATGGGCCAATGTCGATTTCACCCCTATCGAAAAAGTAGGAAGAGCTGGTGAAGTCACACCTTTTCTTGCCCATAAGTATTACACGGCACCAGCCCATAATCCTCATTTCTACGGTATCCGATATGGTTTTTCTGTCGGCTTTAGTTACATGCTCCCTTGAAAGTTCTCTTATTTCGTTACTTTAAAATATTATTTTCATAAGAGCTACTCCTCTATCGTGATAAATTCATTAAAAAAACTTGTTTATTATTCCTGATTATAAAGCCAAGGGAAAATGATTTCAGTTAGATACGGAGCAAGACAATGGCAAGATTCAACATTTGCGTAAGCATGAAAATTATTTAAACGGAATTACTATCTTCACAGCAGGAAAATTAAGTAGTATAAAGGATGAAAATTCATAGGGAAGGAAGACAAACTATTTTACTGGTCAGCGTGCTATGCGCAATACTTATTTCACTGAGCTATGTCTATCTGCCATTGGTAGCAGCCATTGTAGTTGCCATAATCAGTATCGGTTTTTACTTTTTTATATTACATTTCTTCAGAAACCCGGATCGTCAAGTACCGGTGGAACTCAATAACAGCAAGGATGTCATTTCTCCTTGCGATGGAAAGGTCGTCGTGATAGAAAAAGTAGAGGATGATGAATTTATGCCCGGTGAATGGATTCAGGTTTCCATCTTTATGTCGCCTTTGAACGTCCACGTAAACCGCCATCCAATTTCCGGAACAATTAAGGATTACAAGTACCACAAAGGGAAATATCTCGTCGCCTGGGATCCTAAGAGTTCTCTGGAAAACGAGCGAACTACTGTTCTGTATGAAACTGAGGGTCAATACCTGAAATTACGCCAGATTGCCGGTGCAGTAGCACGTAGAATTGTCTGCTACTGTAACCCCGGAGATACTGCGGTAAAAGGTGAAGAGCTCGGCTTTATAAAATTTGGGTCAAGAGTTGATTTACTCCTGCCACCGGATAGTACAATCCATGTAAAAATAGATCAGATAGTTTCAGGAAATCTGGACAAAATCGCCACTTTGCCGGCTTAAAGCTGTCTATCTTGCTTTTCCTATGCCGATTTCAATCTGAGTTGCATCGAGTACTTTACGTACTTCCTCAGCATTTTCCGCCTGTGCATAAATCCGTAATACAGCTTCAGTTCCGGAAGGTCGTATCATTACCCATCTATCATTGCCCAGACGGAACTTAAAGCCATCAAGGTCATCGATGCGTTCTACCTTATACTCCCCAAAAGATTTATAATAACCTTCAGCACATTTCTTAATGATGTCCTGCTTGACCTCTTCGGAAACGTGGCGGTCATCCCTGTCCATTGCAAATGAACCGACTTCATCATACACTTCCTGAATCAGCTCTTTAATGGACTTTCCGGTAACAGCCATAAATTCCATTATGAGTATTCCCATCCATACGCCATCCCTTTCAGGAATATGCCCGGCAGCCGCAATTCCACCCGATTCTTCACCACCTACAAGAACCTTCTCGGTAGTCATCAGCTCTGCGATATATTTAAAACCTATAGGCTTAACGACATACTTATAGCCGTATTTCTCAGCCATTTGTCCGAGTTTATCCGTCACGGAAAAGGTAGAAACTACCATATCTCCTTCAATCTTCTTGTAGTTGTGCAGATAATAGACCAAAAGCAGTAAAATATGGTGTGCATCAATAAAATTGCCATCCGGATCGTAAAGTCCGATTCTGTCAGCATCACCATCATTGGCAAGGCCTAGATCGACATCGTTATTCTTTATAAACTCCGCAAATTCGCCCAGATTTCTGTGAATCGGCTCCGGTGCCTGTCCGTGAAAACCGGGGTTCCACTCACAATGCAGGTGATAAGCATCCGGGAACAGGCGCTTCACCACGTTCTGCCCGGCTCCGTACATAGCATCATAAGCTAGCTTAATTCCGCTGTTTCTTATCTTATCCAGGTCAAATGCTTTCTCAACCTCATCGATATACATCTGCTCCAGGTCTACCAGCTCAAGATCCCCTTCCTTTTCAGGATATTTGTAGCTCTCGATTTCTTCCATCGTATCCGGTACGAGTTGCTCTACTTCGGCGATTTCTGCCGGAGGCGTAGCTCCGCCGTAATGTGATTTCAACTTAAATCCATTGTAGGAAGGAGGATTGTGACTTGCTGTAATTACCACTCCTATATCTGCCTTTAACAATACAGTTCCGAGGGAAACCATCGGTGTAGATACAAAGCCATCAGTTCTATAGACTTTTATTCCATGCTTTCGCAAATGAGTCTCCACAACTTCGGTAAACATGGCTCCACCAAATCTGCAATCATGGCCGATAACTACTGACTTTTTCCCTTTTTCGGTCATCCAAAGACCCAATGCGTGACTCAGTCTATTGAGATTATCAACAGTATATTCTTTGGCTATAATTGCGCGCCATCCATCAGTTCCAAATTTAATTTTAGGCAGTTTATTCATTTCTTTAATTTTTCTGCAAATTAACAAATCTTCCCGGCCAATAAAATCGGAATCGCAATAAGAATGTTCAGAGACTCCTACATATTATGTTTACTGTAATCGTAGTTCTCCGGTGCATCCTGACCTAGCTTTGCTTTAACTCTATACTTCATTCTGTACGTAAGCCAGTACATAACCGGCACTACGATTAATGTCAAGAAAGTAGCGAAGGTCAATCCATAAATAACTGTCCAGGCCATGGATTTCCAGAAATCGGCACTTTCTCCACCTATAAAGAAGTTGGGATTAGTATTCGTTATCAATCCGGCAAAGTCAATATTTAACCCTATCGCCAGAGGTATCAGACCCAGTATTGTTGTAATCGCCGTCAGCAATACCGGACGTAGCCTACGCGCTCCACCTTCGATAATTGCCTCCTTGACCATATTGTATGGAAGAGTTCCGTCCGGCAAGCCGTATTCTTCTCTCTTTCTCTTAATAAGCAATTCTATATAGTCAATCAATACAATCGCATTATTTACGACAATACCTGCAAGAGAAATAATTCCGACACCGGTCATTACAATTACAATATTGCTACCGGTGAAGAAAAGCCCCAGGAATACTCCTATTGTACTCAAGACAACCGTTCCCATGATAATCAAAGGTGAAAATATCGAGTTAAACTGCAGAACGATAATCAGGAAAATAAAGAACAAGGCAATCATTAAAGCTGAGCTTAAAAACTCCATTGCATCAGCTTGTTCTTCCTGTTCACCTGTAAATTTATAGGTATAACCGACCGGCATCCTGTAGTTCTCCATATTTTCTTTCAAGGCATCTACAATCTGATTGGCGTTATACCCTTCCAGAACATTGGAGTATATAGTAATTACTCTTTCCCTGTTCAATCTCTCAACGGAAGAGTATGTAGAGCTATACTCTAGTTCAGCTACAGCAGAAATAGGCACCTGATTCAGCTGTCCCATATTATCTCTGAAAGTTACCATCTGATTTAACAAGTCGGCCTCGTTATATCTGTACTTTTCACTGAGTCTAATATAAATATCATATTTATCTTCTCCCACTTTAAAGTAAGAGGCATTATAGCCAAAGATGGATGTTCTTATCGATCCTGCTATCTGCTCTGTCGATAGTCCGTATCTTCTGGAAGCTTCTCTGTTGATGTGTATGACAAGTTCCGGCTTCCCAATCTGGACATCCTTTTGCAACTTCTCGATACCCGGAATCTTTTTTTCTTCCAGATAATTCATCACATCCTCACTTAACTGCGCAAGATTGGATATATCAGAGCCCTGCAGCTCAAGGTTTATCGGTCTTCCGGTGGGCGGACCACTTTCATTCTGATCGACAATCACACTCACACCCGGCAATCCTTGAACATTTCTACGGACTTCTTCCATAATCTCCTTTGTAGAAATCCCATTTCTCTCGGAAAATGGCACAAATGAAACCGTAATCCTTGCTTTATTTGGTGTTGTACCAGGCTGTGGAGGGCCATTGGGGTCAGATGTATTTTCTCCTATTTGCACCAGCACAGCTTCCACCACCTGGGCTTTGGATTGAATCACCTCGTCAATCCTGCTTTCAAGAACTCTTACTACTTTATCTGTTTCTGCGATGTCAGTTCCCAGCGGCATTTCAACAAATACGTTGATATACTGCGGATCCGTACTCGGAAAAAACTCAATATCAGGAGTCCTGATTACTACAAGTCCTATTGCCAAAAACAGAAGTAGTACTGTCCCTACGAATACGACTATAGATCTCTTTCCTTTTAGGACAAACTTCGCAAACCTGAAATAAACTCCCTCCAGCCAAGGCATAAATCGCTCCTGAAAAGTAAAGGAAAAAGGTCTTAGAACAAAGAAGTGCAACAATATGAGCACTGTTACCAAGACACCGATATTCCGTACAGCTTCATTCTGAATAATCAAGCCCAAAATGGCCATCAACATAAATCCACTTGCCATATACAAGTTTCTATTCCTTTTGCGCTTCCATTCATCTCCTTTATCCCGTTTGTCGATTTTCATAAAGGCTGCCGTAAGCACCGGATTTATCACAAGAGCTACAAGCAAAGATGAAGTCATCACGGCTATAAGAGTGATAGGCAGGTAGAGCATAAAATGACCGATTAAGCCCGGCCAAAATGCAAGCGGAATAAAAGCAGAAACTGTCGTTGCCGTTGCAGCAATAATAGGAACAGCCACCTCTCCTGCTCCGTACTTGGAAGATTCCGTACTTTTAAATCCTTCCGTTCGGAAACGATATATGTTTTCCACCACAACTATTCCATTATCCACGAGCATTCCTAGTGCTAGTATCAGGGAAAACAGAACAACCATATTAAGTGTAATCCCAAACAGATTCAACAATAAGAAACCCATCAACATAGATAGGGGGATAGCAATTCCCACAAAGAGAGCGTTTCTCAATCCCAGGAAGAACAGAAGCACTAGTACAACGAGGATAATCCCGGAAATAATAGAGTTTTCCAGGTTATCAACCTCTCTTCTCGTATTTACAGACTGATCGTTAAACAAGCTGACTGACAAATCCGACGGAAACACCTCTGCTTCAGCTTTGGCAACAATTTCTTTGATCTGATCAGAGACGCTCAAGACATTCTTACCTTGTCTTTTCATCACATCGACAGAAACTACAGGATAGCCATCGGCACGTGCAATACTCGTCTGCTCCTTAAAACCGAAGCTGACATCTGCTATATCCTTCAGATATACCGGGTTCTGATCTTCACTCTTTACTATGAGATTTGCAATTTCTTCAACGTCTGAAAATTCACCTATAATTCTGACTGCCCGTCTGAAACCATCCTGTAATATTTCGCCACCGGACATCGTGATATTTTCCTCAGCAATTGCCATAATAATATCATTGAAGCCCAGCTCGAGAGTCTGCATTTTGAATAAATCGATATCAATTTTCACTTCACGCTCACTCGCTCCCTTAATCTGAGCTTCTGAAACCTCGTCTATGGTTTCGATTTCATCTTCCAGATACTCTGCGAAGCTGTTTAACTCATCCATCCCGTAATCTCCGGATAGATTCACAGTCATAATCGGCAACTCGGATAAGTTAATATCCTTAACCTGCGGCTCCATATCAAGGTCATCCGGCAATTCATCCTCGGCCAGATCGATAGCATCCTTAATTTTACGCATCCCCTCATTGATATCAATACCCGACTCAAACTCTATAATTATAATTGAATAATCCTGTTGGGAACTGGATTTCATATCTTTAATTCCCTCGACGGATTGAAGTTCTTGTTCCAGTGGCCTCGTAACAAGGTTTTCCATATCCACAGCCGAGTTTCCCATATAAGCTGTAGTCACAAAGACCGTAGGAATACTTACTTCCGGGAAAAGCTCTTTGGGCATACTGTTGTACGCCTGAAAACCAAAGATGAATATCATCAATGTCAATATGAAAATCGACATTGAATTATTTACAGAAAAGGTGGATAGAAAAAACTCTCTAAACCCTTTCTTATTCTCGTTTCCTAACTTATTATTCTCCATTGGCCTACTTGATTCCTGCTTGACTAAATAAATCCGCCGCCTCATTCTGTGAAAGAATATTGAGATGCGAGCCATTGGCCATTCCTCGCGCTCCGAGGTTTATAATTAAATCTCCCTCCTGCAGTCCGCTTTCTATCAATACTTGATTATTGTAGTATGGACCCGTCTCTACATATTTCTTCACTGCTTTATATACTCCATCTATCTTCTCTGCTACAAATACATACTTTCTGGAAGAAACCTCCTGCTGGACCAGTGGTGAAGGAAGTTTAAGTATATTCTCTCTGGCAAAGTCCTTAATAAAAACCATTGCAAGCATATTGGGCTTAATGAATTTATCCTTGTCGCTGCGGATATTTGCCTCTACCTCCAGTGTTCTGTTTGCCGGATTTATCACTGATCCTACCCGATTGAGTTTTACGTATTGAAATGTATCAAGAAGTGGAAACTCCACCCTTACTTCATTACCTACTTGTAAGTTTTTTACATAAACCTCCGGAACCTGTGCCACCACTTTCAAGTCATTGTCGTCAATGAGTCCAATAATAGGCATACCTGCTCCTGCAAGTTCGCCCTCCTCAAGCATCACGACTGAGACAATACCTGAAGCAGTCGCATAAACATTTGCCTTAGCCTGATTAATACTTAATCCTTCAATCTTCTTCTCCAGATTCTCCATATTATTCTTGGCCTGGAGATATTGAACTTCCGAGCCTATGTTCTGATCCCATAAAGCTTTTTGTTTCTCATATAAGTCTACAGCAAGAGTATGCTGCAATCGCACTTCACCTATCTGTGCCTGCAGCATTTCATTATCCAGTACGGCAATTAAACTCCCTTTACGGACATAGTCGCCTTCTTTTACACGCAAGCTTAGGATACGGCCTCCGAGCTCTGCGCTTATAGAAATTTCATTATTTGATCTTATTTGTCCCTGAGCAGAAACAAAATGTTCAAAGTTGCTACGCTTCAGAGTATCAATAGTTACATTATATACCTCTTTCTGCAAACTTGGATCCTTTTCTTCCAGTATTTCCTGTAGTATATCAACCTCTTGGGATATTTCTCTGATCTCCTGATTTTTCTTCCTTATTTCCTTCTTAAGTTCCTCAATTGTCATGGAATCGGCTTCCTTATCAACTGTCCCGCAGGAAAACATCCCAAGAAATAGAAATCCAAAGACTACGAGAGATATATATCTATTTAAATTCATCATATCTATTATAAAGTTCCAAGTGATTTTTGTAAATCAGTATAAGCAATAAATAAATCGTACATCGCATTAAAATATGTACTCTGTGTACTATAGAGTTCCTGTTCTGCCATAGTCAGTTCAAAGCTCGACTCCACTCCTTCCTTAAATTTAAGCTGAGTTACTTCATATATATTTTCAGCAAGCAGCATCGCACTTTCAGCAAAATTCAGTTTCTTGCGGGCATTGGCCATTAACAGCTTATTATTGGCAACTTGCATCTCCACCTGGCGCTCAAACAGGTTTTTCATCACACCTGCCTTAGCCAGATCAACAGATGCACGCTGTATCTGGGCAGAGCGTACCATCCCATCAAATATAGGGAAGGACAAACTCAGTCCTGCTCCGGAAGAACCTATCCAGTCCGGACCTTTGGAGTCAAATAGGTTATCACGTGAAAGCATCTGAGAATAATTTGCATATCCATGTAGTTCAGGATAATAACTGGCTTTGAGCGACCTTACATTTACGACGTTCAACTGTTCCTGAAGTTCCAGCTGATCCCACTCCGGTCTTCGTGTGATGTCGAGTTCCAGCGCGCCTTCAAGCTTATTGACCCGTATTTCTTCCGTAATACTCGTCAGATCATCCGTAAGTTCAATATCCAGGTTTAAGGGATATCCCATCTGGAATTTCAGCAGATTTTTAGCGATAAAATGAGAAGAGCGCATACTTTCTATCTCTGTTTCCAGGTTTCGATAAGACAATTCTATTCTATCTACCTGTAATTTCTCCTGAAATCCGGCCTCATAACTCTTTGTCGCCTGGTCCAGAGATTGCTGCACCACAGCCATATTACCATCGAGTACCTCTAGCATCTTTTGCGTAAGCAATACATTAATATATGCCTTATAGATTTTGTCCTTAATCTCTGCCTTGGTAACGTCTAGTTTTTTAACACTGAGTGTCTTAAACAGCTCCTGTCCTTTCAGACCGACTAGAAAAGAACCGGAAAAGAGCAATGTGTTGAATTCCAGCGTTCCGGACAGCATATTTTTCAGACCAAATCTGATTTCCATATATTCACCCGGCGCGCCACCCAGAAATTCAGCAGGTAGCAATTGCGCAGGAATAATCAGAGAGTGCTGAAAATTACCATTGAGATAAAGACTCGGTATTCCCTGGGTCCAGTATTCTCTGATTCTACCATAGGCATCTTCGATATCCAGTCTGTCTAATTGAAGTTGCTCGCTCCTTTCAAAAGCAAAGTCTACAGCCTCTTCCAACGTAAACGTTTCTTGTGCAGGCAGCTGCATTCCGCATAATCCACATGCTATTATTACGCTTACGCAAATGTATTTTTTAAGCTCTTTCAGCATTTTCTTCTTTGTATTTTTTCCAAATTTCTAGCCCCTTGGGGCTGGCAATTCCATGAATGTGATAATTGAAAGTTTCCTCAAATATATCCACTCTGCTATACCCGTAATCATTTACCAATCTGTCATCAATAATGGTTTCCATTATTTTGGTAATATGAACAACCGTGATATTGGCATCCAAATCATTGCGATACAATTCTTCCTTTATTCCCCAGTTTAAATTAGTACTGATGCTCTCATGGATAATACTCCACTTACTATCCTGTCTTTCCCGCCATATCACGTTGTAGTACTTTTTCAAGTCATACATCGTACTGGGAGACATTCTGCGTAGGAGATCAGCATTTAACCTGCTTATTCTGAATAATTCCTCAACGGCATTCCTTGATTCTTTGCGTAGTAGTTTAATTTTTTCAAATTCAAGATCGTTTTGATAATCGACGACCTTTTTCACAAGGTCTTCCTTGTTTTCGAAGTAGAGATACAGTGTCTTTTTGGAGACACCGAGCTCACGGCTCAAGTCACCCATAGTCACAGATTTTATCCCGTACTTAAGATATAAATCCAAGGCCTTCTCAACTATTCTATCTTCTATGCTTATTTCCACTGACATATCACAATGGAAACGAAGGAAACTATTTATTGTTTTAAAGTTTCCTGAGTTTCGACCAATGAGTTCATTTGCTCGATGTACAGAAGTTTTAATGCATACAATTTACCGGAGTCGATCTGCAGACATTGATCCCTATAGCTTGTAAGACTATGAGTTTAAAGGTTTGGTCGATAAGTAAAATCAAGTGGTTTCTGTAGCTATAAGTTCCTCTGAGATTATATGTCTTTCGACAAATGGTTTCCGTCCGGAATACAATAAACGCAGCCAGGCAAGCAGTTAAAAACTGAATTTCGATATCTATTTTTTCTTAAATGCTAGCCTGGAAAGCTTTCCATTCAGCTTCCGTTTTACTGTCAGTAGTATCGCAACCTCTGTCTTCTACCTGCTTGTAAATATTTTCTATTCTGTTTTCAGGAGATGGGTGCGTACTCAGGAATTGCGGCGGAGAAGACACTCCTTCTGCTTCAAGTTTTTCAAAGAAATAGGCAACACCATTAGCAGCATAGTCGGACTCACAGAGATATATTACTGCTTGTGTATCTGCATCCGTCTCATCCGTACGACTGAACTTCAATGCCATCAATGATCCCAGTACATCTTTAATCGTATTATCATCTGAACCCAGTAAAATATCCAGCATTGTAGCAACTCCATATTGCTTGGTGAGCTGCTTGGTAGAGTGTCTTCTGTCCGCATGCCCCATTTCATGTCCCATCACACCTGCAAAAGCATCCTTTTTATCCAAATACTTGATTAATCCGGTATAGACAAAAATATAGCCACCCGGTGCAGCAAATGCGTTCAGCGTGCTGTCATCCTTGACCAGATATACTTCCCAGTCAAACTCCTCAGCATATTTTACTTCACCGGAATTCAGAATATCCTGTATAATCGACTCGAGATAATTATAAGCCGATGGGTTTTGGCTTCGGGGAACAATTGTAAATTCATCTTTGGAGGCCAATACCTGATCTCGTAACTGCTGTCCCAGTTCGATATCATCTTCAATAGAGAATATATTTATAGAACCGTCATCGGCACAGCCACTCACAAAGAATAAGCCGGCAAGCATGACAAGTATATAAGGTAAATTTTTCATAAGTTTTTAATTCAGTTCAATTTCTATTTAATTCAATCTATAAACGCAGAATCGGAGCTTTTCTGATACTAATGTTCAGTAAATATCAAAACGCCAATTTTTATACAGAAAATTGTAAAATTAAGACTAAGCTCAAGGCAAATACTTAAATTTCCTTTACAATTCTGTATCATTGCACAGAATTTCAATCTTTCATCTTTATGCGAACGTTCCTCTTGTTTCTGGGTTTAAGTCTAAGTATACTATGCTTTTCACAGTGCAATAATACAAACAATTCTCATTCCGACAATAATGGGAACGGGAAGGAAATCAATGGGAAGAGAGTATACACTCAGTACTGCATCCTGTGTCATGGCGCTGATGGGAAGAAAGGGCTGAATAAAGCTGCCGATTTAAGCAAGTCTGATATGGCACTGGAGGAGCGACTTGAAATCATCACCCATGGTCGTAATTTAATGACTCCTTTCCGAGGGGTCCTGTCTATGGATGAAATCGAGGCTGTCGCCAAATATACAATGGAATTGTCCCATGGAAATTAACAAACTGAATGTCCTGGGAATTATGTCCGGAAGTTCTCTGGACGGTATAGACCTCGCATTATTCACAATTGACAGCAAGGATTTATCCGATATTTCCTGGTCTTTGCTCAAGGCAAATACTGTCGCTATTCCCGACCCGCTATCTACTAAATTAAAGAACAGCAATCAGCTTCCAGCTACAGATTATTTTGCACTGGAAAACGATTATACCGACTTTATCATTGAAGAGATAAGAACTTTTCTTTCCAATGCTGAAGCCTGTAATCTCATAGGAATTCATGGGCACACAGTTGCACATGATCCGGAAGCAGGTTATTCGATTCAGATGGGAAATACAGGAAAAATCTGTGAAACATTGAAAATCTCCTGCGTCAGTGACTTCAGGAATCAAGATATTGCTGCAGGAGGCCAAGGGGCACCTATGGCTCCACTCGTGGATCATCTTCTGTTCCCTGAATACGATAGCTGGATTAATCTCGGCGGAATTGTAAATGTCAGCCTTAAAGATAGCGCCTATGATATCGGCCCCTTCAATCAGTTCAGCAATTACATGGCCGAGAAGAAGGGTATGAGGTATGATAAAAACGGAGATCTGGGTAAAAATGGAAAGTATATAGCCGAACTGGATAAAAAGTTTCTTGAATTCCCCTTTTACAGACGCAGTGGAAGAAAATCATTATCCAATGAAGAACTGAGAGAATATTTTATGACATTGATTGAGGATAGTGCCTATTCTGTCGAAGATATTCTGCATACTTTTTATAATCACATCGCAGATAAAATTTCCGAATCTCTCAAAGGCACCAAGCGTTGCCTCTTGTCTGGTGGTGGTGCTTATAATAACTACTTTACCGAACATTTGCGCAAGCTAAACCCCGACATAACTATCGACATACCGGAAGCTGACATTATTGATTACAAAGAAGCCCTGTTGATAGCACTAGCAGCACAGTTGAGATATTTAAAAAAACCTAACTATATTCAAGGAATTACAGCTGCTGACAGAACAGTTTCTGCGGGAGCGCTGTATATTCATTCTGGAGATGACATCAAATAAACAAACACGGATTATTGTGACGGGTGCAACCGGAATGGTGGGCGCGCACCTCATCCGACATTTGAGCGAAAGCGGATATCAAAATATTGTCGGAATACGTAGGGAGAGCTCTGACATGGGACTTGTCTTAGATTATCTGGAGACAGTTGAGTGGAAAAATGCGGAAGTACGTGATATTACAGATTGGGATTTCCTTCAGGCAGGTGATATCGTAGTGCATACAGCTGCTATCGTGAGCCTTGCGGATAATGCCGTGCAGGAAATGTATGATGTAAACATCAATGGCACTGAAAATCTCGTAAACGCATCGCTCCGCGCAGGGATTAAAAAGTTCATTTTTCTGAGTTCGATTGCGGCTATCGGAAGGAAAAAGAACGGTGAATTAACAGATGAGGCGGAAAACTTTGACCAAAGTGCAGACAATAGTCCCTACAGCAAAAGCAAATATGCTTCTGAACGTCATGTATGGCGGGGACAGCAGGAAGGTCTGAACACCCTGATTCTCAACCCCTCTGTTATTCTGGGAGCGGGATTCTGGAAAAAAAGTTCAGCAGTAATCATCGATAGGACTGCACAGGGGCTACCCTTTTATCCCAAGGGAACGGCGGGCTTCGTAGACGTAAGAGATGTTGCCAAAGCTTGTATTCTCGCTATCGAGTCCAATCTGAGCAATGAGAGGATTATACTCAATGGTTTCAATATTGAGTACAAGAAATTCTTCTCCTTACTGACTCAAAAATTGGGTGTAAAAATGCCCACAAAAGCATTGCCCGACTGGATGGGAAACATTTTCTGGCGATGGGAAAGGTTAAAATACAGATTTACCGGTCTTGCTCCTGCTGTAACCAGACATACGGTGAACTCGACGCGCAAGCAAACCAGGTACGATAATAACAAAAGCAAAGAACTTCTAAATCTGGATTATTATTCGGTAGAAAGAACACTATCAGATATTACAGATTCCTATCTTAAATCAATGGAGAATAAGCAAGATTATGCTCTTTTAGAATTCGATTAATCAATTCTTTCGGCTACCATAAAGCATCTTTAATTTCATAAAAACGCTGCAACCACTATATATCAGTAGGTGAATCTTAAACATTTATAGGTTAAGATTTTATAAATGTGAAAACAGCAAGCTATTCTACTTCCTTTTTACAGAAATAATTGTATTTTTAAAATCATTTCTCCGACGGGAGATAAGTATTTTTCCATCTATCTAAATAATTACAGGCATATGGCGTACACCACAGAAAATATCAGGAATATAGTATTACTAGGACACCATTCTTCAGGAAAAACTACATTGGCAGAGACAATGCTGTTTGAATCCGGGAAAATAAGTAAAAGAGGAAGTGTTGAGAATGGAGATACAATATCAGATTACACATTTATCGAGAAAGATAAAGAATATTCAGTGTTCACTTCTCTCATGAATATAGCCTGGAGAGGAAATAAAATAAACCTTGTGGATACTCCGGGATCTGATGACTTCATCGGTGAAATTCTATCCGCCCTTAAAGTTACAGATACTGCTTTACTTCTTTTAAATGCCAGTGCTGGTGTTGAGGTAGGTACTGAAGTGCTATGGGATACCATTCAGGAGGAGGAAACGCCTACAATTCTGGTTATAAATCAGCTCGACCACCCTAAAGCATCTTATGACAACACACTTGCCCAGGCGCAAGAGCATTTTGGCAGTGGAGTCTTACCTATTCAGTTTCCGGTAAATGAAGGAGAAGGCTTCAATACAATTATCGATGCATTGAGGATGAAGATGTATGTTTTTTCCGAAGGCGGAGGGAAGCCTCAGAAGATGGAAATACCTGATGAGTATATGGACAGGGCTAATGCAATGCACAATGCTATTGTTGAAGCTGCTGCTGAAAACGACGAGGAATTAATGGAGCTATACTTTGAAAAGGGCTCATTGAGTGAGGAGGAATTAACCCTCGGTCTAAGAATGGCTCTGACCAATCAGCAAATTCTTCCCGTATTCTGCGTGAGTGCTTTGAAAAACATGGGCTCCGGTAGAGTTATGGGTTTTATAAACGATATTGCATCAGGTCCACAAGGCATGCGTGATATCGATGGAAATATGATAGAATGTGATGTCGATGGTCCGACATTGGCATTTGTATATAAGACGATGACCGAACCACAGGTTGGACGTGTATCTTATTTCAAGGTAGTGTCCGGGAAAATACAACACGGAGATGAATTGAATAATCTCAGTAAAGGTTCCTCAGAGCGAATTAACCAGCTTTATGTATGCTATGGCAAAGAAAGAACCAGTGTCAACGAACTCATAGCCGGAGATCTGGGCGTAAGCCTGAAATTGAAAAACACATTTACCAATGATAGTCTTTCCGCAGGTAAAAAGCTTAAACCTGTTAAGAAAATCCATTTCCCTGAGCCGTTGATTCGTTCAGCAATTAAGGATCCGGGTAAAATGGAGTTTGAGAAGATGGTTAAGGCATTACACAATCTTCAGGAAGAAGACCCTACATTGACACTTGAACACAATCCGGAGCTAAAGCAGACTCTTCTGCATGGCCAGGGACAACTTCACCTGGATCTCGCCGCATATCGCATTGAAAAAACCGATGGCATCAAGGTTGAGTTTGAAGAACCTAAAGTTCCGTTACGAGAAACTATAACCGGGCGTGCTGAAGTCAACTACAGACATAAGAAGCAATCCGGCGGTGCGGGACAATTTGCTGAAATTAACATGCGTATTGAACCATACACAGAAGGAGCGCCACTGCATTCCGATCTGACTATCCGTAATCAAAAGTTAATAGATCTACCTCAAGGCGGAAATCTTGACTTCGTCTGGTGTATAGTAGGAGGCGCGATTGATAGCCGATATATGAATGCTATTGAGAAAGGTATACTCATGGAAATGGAAAATGGGCCATTGACCGGCTTCCCATGCCAGAATATACGCGTTTACATTACTGATGGAAAGATGCATAGTGTGGATAGTAATGATATGGCTTTCCAGATTGCTGCATCGAGCGGGTTTAAGAGTGCCATGCAACAAGCCAATCCGATAGCTCTTGAGCCTATTTATGAACTTTCCATTTTATGCTCTCAGGATGTCATGGGAGATATTATGAGTGACTTACAGAGTAGACAGGGTGTGATTATGGGTATGGATACGGTTAAAAACTATCAAAGTATTAAAGCAGAAGTTCCGTTAAGTGAACTTTATCAGTATAGCTCTACATTGCGCTCACTGACTCAGGGTAAGGCTAAGTTTTCAAGAAAATTCAAGCATTACAGAAGAATGTCTCCTGAAGCGCAGGCAGCATTAAGCTCTTAAAACACGTACTTATGATTATGTAATGAATTCCCCTTAAAAGGATTTCAGAATAGGATTCTTTAATAAAAAAACATACTTTTAAACTCTCGAAAGGAGTTTAATATGTATCTGGTTGCTTTTTATCAAGAAAGATTTAGACTAGGTAAATTTTATAAATGAAAAATTAAATTATGAGAAGTAGTATTATCAAGACATTCTTTATCCTTGGCATGGCATTCTTTATGGTGTCAACAATATCCGCTCAGGATATCATCAAGCGGATTGATGGTAAGTCCATCGAATGTAAAATCATCAGACTGGGAGAGGACAAAGTAGTTTACTATCCCTACGGTCTTGAAAACCCACCGGAAATATCGATAGATATGGATCTGGTTCAGAAAGTTACATTTGAAACCGGTTATCAGTATGAGCACTCTACGATAAAAGAAGCTAAAATTTTCCTCTACCAAGAAACTTACAGAAACGCTCTTAAGCTCGATTTCTTTTCTCCTATCGGCGGAACGACTAAATTAACCTATGAAAGGTTGTATGACCACAAGAACTCAGGTGAATTCAGTATACTGATACACGGAGTGGGGATGAATAACAATTATGAAGCGAATGGAATCGGATTTGAGCTGGGACATAAGTTCCCTATGTCAACAGGCTTGTTTACAAATTCAGATCAGGTGAATGCTCTTTCCGGGTTCTATTTTAAGCCGGAGTTATTGATAGGGATGTTATCCTACAAATATGAAACATACGATTACAGAACCGGTCGTGAGATAAGCACTAAACTTACGGAACCCTACTTTGGGGTATTCCTAAATGCCGGTGCTCAGTTTGTCATAAACAATATATTTGTAATTGATATGTATATAGGGCTGGGCCCAACATATTATTCTGAGAAACACGCAGACCTGACCGGAGGAGATTCATATTCGGATTTTCACATGCTTCCTGTCGGTGGAGGGAACTGGGTTAATGAATCAAACTTTGGTTTAAAGGGCGGAATTAAACTCGGCTTTGCTTTCGGAGATAAACTGGATGCCCGTAGAATTGTGAAAAGCAAGTAATTGCTGCTGATTCTATTTAACAATACAGGAAAGAATATAAGAACAGCAGATAGGAACCGCTTCCTGTCTGCTGTTTTTTATTGAAATTTTAAATCTTCAGATATGAAAACACGCTATACTCTTATCAGGTTTTTCACTCTTCTTTTCCTAACCGGCTCATTCATTATAGTCTCTGCACAAGACATTGTCTTTAGAATTGATGGCGAGCAAATCGAATGCAAAGTCATTGAACTGGGAGAAGATGTAGTTGTCTTTAAGCCTTATCATCCGGATGAAGACAAACAAGCAGATATGCCGGAGATCAGCTTGAATATGAATCTCGTTCACAAAATAATCTTCGAGAATGACTTTGAGTATGCCAAAGAAGACATCAGACTACTCAAAGTACACAGATATGCAGAATCTTATGGTCAGGCTATAAAGGTGGATTTCCTCAGCATTATAGGACCGGCCAGTAAAATAACTTATGAAAAAGCAAAAGACTATAACACTTCTTATGAATTCGGTCTTATTTTTCACGGCCTTGGGCTTAACAATTCTATGAGCAGTTATGGATTGGGATTAGAAGGCGCTTATCGGTATAGACTGGGCGGACTTCTGGCAAGTAAAACTGCAAAAGATGTTCTCCAGGGATTTTATATAAATCCGCAGTTAGTCATAGGCTTATTCGGGGCAGATGCGTCTCGAGATGTTTACCCTTATCGCAACAAGGCGTATTCAACAGTTTATCTGGGTGGAACAATCGGAGGAGGTTATCAAGCTGTTTTTTCTGATGTTTTCATTATTGACATATTCTACGGCGAGGGTATTCTTATGTATGGCAATGCCGATAACACTATGTATTCACTCCCTATCGGAGGAGGATACTTCAGTTTCGGCTACAGGGTTACTACTATAGGAATTAAACTAGGTTACGCTTTCGGAGAAAAATATGGGTCGAAAAATGTGATAAAGAAAAGGTAGTTAATGTCCTTCTTCAATTTTATACAATATTAAGTATCTTTGTGGCGATTTCGGGATGTGGCGCAGCCCGGTAGCGCACTTGCATGGGGTGCAAGGGGTCGCTGGTTCGAATCCAGTCATCCCGACAATCAAAAACCCTACAGCAAAGCTGTGGGGTTTCTTATTTCCGAAAAGCGTGGAAAATTTATTTTCATAAGCTTAGAGGGAATAAGAAACACGAGGCGAAGCCGTGGGGTTTCTGATTAGTCAACACCCCACTCTGGATCAGCGAAGCTCATCCAGTCACACATCTTAGCTTACGCAAAAACTTCTCACTAGAAAACAAGAAACACGAGGCGAAGCCGTGGGGTTTCTGATTAGTCAACACCCCACTCTGGA
>CAYRFF010000020.1:30463-53946 GCA_964423575.1 uncultured Saprospiraceae bacterium
TCAACGAAGTTCATCCAGTCACTCACATTTAGCTTACACCAAACTCTTTACAATAAGACAAGAAACACGAGGCGAAGCCGTGGGGGCCTTTGTAGAATGAATTCGTTCCGTCCTGGTTCAACAAAGTTCATCCAAAACCACTTCGTAGAACGAATTCACGAATTCGTTCTCTCAAATAAATCCTACCTGACCATATATCAACAATAAGTAAAATTCCATTTTCTGCCAGAACCCTCTAGGAAAATCCATTTCCATTCTACATTTTTGCCGCATGAAAAAATTTGTAAATTCTGTCATCGGCTGGCTACGTATTTTTGCAATTCTGGAAGGGTTATCCTATCTGATTCTGTTATTTATCGCGATGCCTTTAAAATACATCTGGGATAGTCCGGAAATGGTGCGCTCTGTAGGAATGGCACACGGCGTTTTGTTTGTCATTTACTGTATTCTTGCCATCATCGTTGCTATACAATTCAAGTGGCGACATACAAATCAAACATTCAAGGTCCTGGTCGCCAGTTTAATTCCCTTCGGTACTTTCTGGGTGGATTATAAGATTCTTGCTCCGGAGCACAGGGGGGATTGAGGTTTACCCCGTGAAATATCTGCCCAAGGCAGATGCCATTTCACGGGGTTGAGATTTAGGCAGAGGCTGCCCTTCGAGTCGCTTCGCTCCCTCAGGGACCTAGGCTAAGATATAGAGGTCTATCAAATCCATTTTACATATTCTGACCAATTCACTTTACATATTATGAGTTGGAGCGAATTCGTGAATTCGCTCTACCAAAAGACTTATACTCGCTTTACTTTAACATCTGCTCAATGGCTTGTTCTATAGTCACATAATCATTATAGGGCAATGCATTTTACAGTTCCCGAGCAATTTATTTTACAGATTGTGGAATTTGAAAGTGAAAATCATGTACGACATCTGCATTAACCGTTTATTGCCGCTTATTTCGTTTAAACCTTCCTCCAATTGAAAGCTTTTTATTAATTTGCTAAAATGGAGGAAATGGTAGCCAATACAGATACTATAAGCGACGAAATGAAAGCTTCTCTGTTCAGGAAAGCACTGGAACGACTGTTGCGTGAAAACAAACAGGTTTCTGATGCTGAACTGAATGAGCTCCTCTATAAGCTGTTCAAAACTATCTGCGAGTATAGCACCGATGAATCAAGGGCAATCGGAATGCAGTTCTCCACCCTCTTCAGTCAGATAGCCTACCTTGGGGAAGCTTTTCACCTTAAAGGCTGGTTCACATATAGTCTGCACACATATAGAAAAGAGTCTGAGAGTAGAAAACGGAAGTTTACGGATAAGGAATTGACTGAACTCGGTATATTCTGTATAGAAAATCTGATAAAAGTAATATTTGAAGGGAAGGCACCGGAAGAACCTAACGAAACAGCCGGATTTGCGCAGAAATTACATTTGCGAAAGCTGGAAAAAGAAAAATCTACTTTCAAAAAACACATGCGGGTTTATCTCAGCAGTATTGATGATCCGGGAGAGGTGAAAGTGATTGCTGAGGATTATCCGGCAGAACCTCTGACCTTAAAATACAATGATATTGAGCAGGATGAATCGCTGGCGCAGTTGATAGAGTATCTTTCAAATACCAAAAACAGTCTGCCTACGACTTTGTCCTTGGTAAATGTTAAGGTAATCGATGAAAAAGAAGCAATTCCGGAGGCTATCGTATGGCAGCCGGATTATCTGATTGATGTGACGACGATATCGGAATGCTTTGATGGCAATGAATTTAAAGCTGTGAAGTATATCACGCATCGTTTTTTAAATACAGAAAATAACCCCTACATTCTTGCGGGTCTGATTACAAACTATTTCCTGGATCAACTACTCATCAATCCTAATCTAACTTATAATGAGCTATTAAAGGAGAGTTTTAAACTATATCCGATTCCATATACCGCGATGACTGCGGAAAACCTGGAAACCTGTATTGACCGGATAAAACAAGCCTTTTACATTCTAAGGGAGACAATTCACAAGGACTTGAAGCAGATTATACGGGATGAAAGCAGTTATAAACTCGAGCCCTCCTTTATTGCACCGCCTTATGGTATTCAAGGGCGTCTTGACCTTCTGAGTCTTTCCGATAAGCAGATTAATATTGTCGAGTTAAAGTCGGGTTCTCCTTTCAGACCCAATTCTTACGGCTTATCCTATAATCATTATGTGCAGACCCTACTTTACAATCTGTTGATTGAGTATGCTTATATGGAAAACCGACCGGGTACGAGTGAATCCGTTAAAGCGCACATCCTGTATGCGCGTCAGACTGACAATCCCTTGCGGTATGCGCCTAGAGTAAATGCCTTGCTTATGAAAGCGCTCAATATGCGTAACAGACTCCTTATGATTGACCATCATCTGCAATCGCTTAATGATATAACGGGAGCTTCGCTCTTTGATCGTCTTAGGGTAGATATACAGACGGATCTCAAGGGATTTGACAGAGAGAATATTGCAGAGATAGAAAAGACCTGGAAGGGGCTCGATGATACGGAAAAGCAGTATTTGAAGGCATTTATCGGCTATGCGGCACGAGAGCAGAGATATGCCAAGCTCGGTACTCCGGGCTCATTTGCGCGGCCGGGGATGGCCGGGATGTGGTTACATTCCAATCCCGAGAAAACCACGGAATTCAATTTGCTTGAGGGACTCTTATTACTGGAGGATAATTCAGGTGACGAAAAACCTACCGTCACCTTTAAAAGGAATGAAAATGAGAGTAAAATCAGTAATTTCCGCATAGGCGACATAGTTACGCTATACCCGCATTCCGATATTTTATTTGATAAGATACAGTTTGAGATATATAAGTCTACTATTCAGGAAATCAGCAGTGAACAGGTCACATTACGACTCCGTTCCAAGCAACCTGAAGGTCATGGCTTTACTCCCAATTCGCGCTGGAATATCGAGCATGACCTGATGGAAAGTAGCTTTTCCAATATCTATCAGAATCTACTGAAGTGGGGAAAGATGAGAAAGAGAACACGCCGTTTATTCATGGGACGTATTCCGCCCACACAGCAAAAGGCCGTTGCCGGTATCCGTATTTCTCAGGATGAGTTCAAGCCTCAGATGAGCGATGAGCAATTTGAGCTTTTGCAAATGATGCTGAATGCAGAGGATTACTTTTTACTCTGGGGTCCGCCGGGAACGGGAAAGACGTCCTTTATGCTGAAAAACTATGTTCAGGCATTAATTGAACATACAGAAGAGTCTATTATTCTCCTTGCTTATACCAATCGGGCCGTAGATGAAATCTGCGCTGCTATTGAGTCAATCAGCGAGGATTATCGGCATAAATATATCCGTGTCGGCTCCTCTCTCTCAACAGATGAAGAATACAAGGACAGATTGCTACAGAATCTTATTCAGGATATCGATTCACGTAAAGAATTAACAGAGTTCCTGGAATCACATCGCATATATGTGAGCACGATAGCTTCCTTTGCGCATAATCAGGAATTATTAAGCATCAAGAGCTTCGACAGGGCATTTATAGATGAAGCTTCACAGCTACTTGATCCTATGGTCGTCCCGGTATTTAATAAAGTTCCCAGGATTATATTTACCGGAGATCACAAGCAATTGCCGGCCGTATCTGCCCAACCCGATGAAGAAGCAGAAATAACCAATGAAAAGCTTACAAATATCGGCTTTGAATCCACCAAGGTTTCCATCTTTGAGCGCCTATATAAGCGAGCAAGGGCGGAAGCATGGGATTGGGCTTATGGGCAGTTAACTTATCAGGGCAGAATGCACGAAGAGATTATGCAATTCCCCGCTCCTCATTTTTACGAAAATCAACTGCGAATTGTAAAGGATAGCCAGCGATCGGAGCTGAAAGAGTTTTATAATATCGAGCACGATTCTCCGCTGTTTCAAAACCGCCTTGTCTTCATCCCTACAGAAGTCGATAAGGACAATACCAGAAACAGCATAAGGAATTACAAGGTCAATCTAAGTGAAGCTCACACGATTGCACAGCTTGTAAAACAGATTACAGAATACAAGTACAAAGACAATCCTGAGGATCTTCAATACGGGATAGGAGTAATCACTCCATACAGAGCACAGATAGCCCAGATAAAAGCGGAAATCGGTAAAGTCATCCCGGAAGCTCTGGATTTTGTAACGGTTGATACAGTAGAACGTTATCAGGGAAGTGCCCGGGATATTATTATCCTCTCGTTTTGCACTCAGGCTGCATCACTATTCCAGTTATTCAGTGACACTGATATAAGCGGGATAAACCGGAAATTAAACGTCGCCGTCACCCGAGCACGTGAGCAGTTGATTATCGTCGGAAATAAAGAGATTTTGCTAAGTAGTGAAATTTACGAAAAACTACTCGAGCAAACTGTAGAAGTTCCCTTGTAATCAAGACAGGATATCTATCTTTATATCTCTAATTATTGCTTGACAATCTTGGCATAATAGATTTCCCTATTGCTTTCTACTTTGATAATCATAGTCCCGGGGTTAAAGTCTTGCAGATTCAGAGTATAAGTCTTGAGGTTATGCACGCTTGTTTTAAATAGCTGAACTCCGCTAGGGTTATACAAAGTCAACTCGTAGCTATTCAGTCCTTCAGGTACTTCAATATAGACCACATCAGCAGCAGGATTGGGGAATATTTTCCCAGGGAATCTATTTGCATCTGTAATAGAAGAAATGGTATGTTCCAGCTCAATCTCACATCCATTTACATCTGTAATCGTAACCTTGTAATACTTAATTTCCGGATCAATCTCAATCGTCGCAGTCGTCTGCCCTGTATTCCATGCGTATGTATATGGTTCAGTTCCTCCGCTTACATTTACTTCGATTTTATCCTCTGTTACCGTCAAGCCGGCAATAAGCTCTTCCGCAGCAGTTATTTCCATTGCTATACTTGTTTTGCAACCCTCACTGTCTGTAACTGTAACTTCATAAATTCCCGGACACAAATCCTGAATACTCTCTGAGTCGGAAGAGCCTGTAGACCAGGAGAAAGAATAATTCTCTACACCTCCCTCGATATCGAGACTAATAACCCCATCACAGTCTTCATAACAGGTTTCATGCTGTATTATGGCTGTAACATCAGCAATATCAGGGCCTTTTACCATTTCAGTAAGACTTGCAGAACAGCCTTCCGATGTAGTTACAGTTACACTGTATATGCCCGGTGCCAGGTTATTTGCCAAGGGACTATTTCCGGTATTTGCATTTGGGCTCCATTCATAATAATATCCCGAACCGCCACTAGCTGTAACGAGTATTTTGCCATCATCGTAACTACAAGTTGCGTGGGTTACAGTACTGGTAACAGTAATATAGGTAGAGCTTTTTATCTCCGCAGAACCGATAAACTCACAGTCATCAGATGAAGTTACAGTAACCGAATAAGTTCCGGGAGCCAAATTAGAAGCTGTACGGCTGTTTCCTGTATTTGCATTGGCACTCCATTCATAACTATACCCTGTTCCACCGTTGGCTGTTACTGTTATTCTGCCGTTATTTTCACCGCAAGATGTGTCTGTCACATTTAATTCAGCGGTAATTCCCGGAACACAACAGCTTTGTTCCCAACTTTCATTTTCCGGACAATTTATACTGAAAGAACCATCAAAAGGATGTCCAAATTCTTTCATTGGATCGATCCAGTTAGTATAATCAAAAGACAACATGCCATAAGTTCCATTCTGTTGTTCACATGAATAAACCCAATAAGAACTCTCGGAGTAATTAAAGACCCGGATAGCTACCCAATACATTGCGCCATTTTCTCCTCCTGTCAATACAAGATTCTTCATTCTCAAATCCAATCGGACATCATATATGGGGAAATTTCCTGCACTACGCTTGATAAAAGTCTGAGATACGGGTTGCATTATAGTCGGAGAAAAAACGATAGGCCCGGGCTTACCATCCAAATCTCTAAAAAATGAAATTTCTATATCAACAACGTCATTCAGAAGCTGAAAATTGATATAGTCAATAGCAAGTATATCATCGGCAGCAACCGGAAAATCACTTGCAACAATCATTCCGCCGGCCAAATTGCCTATATCATTAATGTAATTTGGTTCATATTTTATGTAGCAAGCTGTATCTCCACAATTTATACAATTTACACTTAGATAACGGCAATTGTTATCTATCCCGCAATCAGCATCCGTGTTGATATGGATATAAAAATCGTCATTTGCGGAAGCGGTAAAAACAAGGGGAGAAACATCTTTTACAACAACTTCCCCATCATAACTGCCTTGCCTTATGGTCAAATAATCAGTTTCTACAGAAGAGCTTATTTTATATTTTTTTCCGGCAATACAATTCTCAAGTGTAAAGTACTCACCGCCCTTTAAACAATCGGTTTCATAAGCAATATCATTATCAGGAGCAGATATAGATTGCCCGGAATCTGCATTGACACAGCCATCAACACAAGGCTCTAGACATGCGGCATTATAGACTTTGTTTCTGATTAAATCCCCGGGTATCGGACCAAAACCCTGAGTAAAATTTACTCCTACACTGAGGAGATGACAATAAGACATCATTGTCCCTCCCTCGGAAGGAATCGGGCCTATATCGCAGTTCCCTTCTGCATATCCGGGATCAAATGTAGGTGCACATCCATCAATTGGGCCTCCCGGCCAGCCGCACCAGTGCGTATGATTAGCGCCTAGATTATGCCCGGTTTCATGTGTAACAACCATAATTGTCCATGAAAAATCCGGCACATCGCGATAATAGCTTGCAATATCACTATAAGCTGCATTATTATTTCTGTTACAGAGGGCATTTATATTTGCCATTCCTCCATTATCATTCCCGGAATAATCTAGCAAATGATACAACATTCCCTGCTCGCCGTGAGGATAATTGTTACGGAATGAATTCAATGCCTTGGAGCCGCTCGAATGGTCAAATGGATCCTCAACATCATAAATTACCAGGTTCTTTAACTTTACGTTTATAGCTTCATTAGCATAAAGGACTTGAAAATTATTGAATATTCCCAGCACATAATTCTCCACTATGCTTAGGTCAGAATTAAATTCCTGAAATAATGGGTAACTTACCACCCACTCCAGTTGAACGCAATTATTTTCAGCCTGGGGCCCTTTAAGTTTTTCGGGACTGCCTTTCGGCAAATCCTCATCCGGTGTTCCACAGAACACATAATTACTCCGATCAAAGTCCTTGTCCGTATAAATCAGATATTTATTGTCATCAAGCTTTGTAAATGACAAATTGGAATGCCTTTCACTGGAAAACATCCCGTAAATATTATTTTCAGTAAAACTTATTGCTCCGATAGAATTTTCCTCTCCTTCTATATATCCTTGATAATAAACTCGACTTGACGACATTCTTCTTGTGCGTCCATCCTCAGAAACCAAGGTTACGTTTACCTCATCCATTTCTGCTTTTATCAGCTTTATAGCCAAAACCTCATTCTCAAAAGGAATATCAAGAGTAAGAATTTCATTTTCTTCTTCAATTATAGTGGAAAGAAGATGGTGATTCAGATGAACAACTGTTCCTTGTACTTTCTCCGTTTCCAGGAAATCCGAGGCAAGTACCTTGGTAAACAGATTCTTGAAATCTTTCTTTTCCACTTGCTGTAACTCCTCAAAATTATTATCCACCCTGTCTTTTACAATGTGTCGATTTTGTCCGGATGCAGTATAAAATACAGCAATTACGACAGATATCAGCAATGTAATTCTTCTTAAAATATCCATATAATCGTTCAAATTGTAATAGTGGTTTATATAAAAACTCAAGGCATCAGATTGTCCAACACAAGCTAAGTCCATTGAATCTTTAAATTTATTGAAGTTTTGGCAAGATTCTATATCTATTTATCAAAATTCGTAAAAACAGCAGAAGCAAGCGGTTTTAGCTGACTCGCAGAAACCACATAAAATGACCCTGAACTTAATTTGACGAAAGTCTTATAAAATCCAAAAGGAGCTTAGTGCTTCACAATCTTTGCATAATACGTTTCCCTATTGCTTTCTATCTTAACAATCATAGCTCCCGGATTAAAATCTTTCAGATTCAGCGAATAAGTCTTTTGATTATGTACACTTGTTTTAAATAGCTGAACTCCGCTAAAATCATATAAAGTCAATTCATAGCTATTCAAGTCTTCGGGTGCTTCTATATAAGCCACATCAGCAGCCGGATTAGGGAATATTTTTCCGGGAAATCTATTTGCATCTACAGTAGAAGAAATAGTATGTTCCAATGCGATTTCACAGCCATTAGCATCGGTAATCGTGACCTGATAAAACTTAATATCCGAATCAATCTCAATCGTCGCAGTCGTCTGTCCCGTATTCCATGCGTAAGTATATGGTTCAGTTCCACCACTCACGGAAACCTCAATATTATTCCCCGCAACAGACAGACTTGCTTGAAGCTCTTCAGCTGCTTTAATTGAAATGGACTCAACAGTGATGCAATTGTCAAAATCCGTTACGGTAACAACATATTCCCCGGGGCATAAATCCTGAACATTTGAATAGCCGGCGCCACCAACTGACCATAAATAAAAATACGGTTCAGTTCCCCCTTCTGCAACAACATCTATACTCCCATCGCATTCTTCATAGCAAGACTCATCCTGCACTGATGTCGTAGCAGTTAAAGGATAAGATTCTTCTATAGTTTCGGTATTAACACTTGTACAGCCGTTCCAGGAAGTTACGGTAACGCTATAAGTTCCCGGCGGCAAATTACTTGCAATCGGGCCATTCGTATAGCTTGCTTTACCACTCCATTCATATTTATAATCTGAACCACCGGTGGCTGTTATTGCAATCCTTCCGTTCTCTTCTCCGCAAGTAGTATGCGTCACCTGAGCAGTAGAGCTTATTCCTCGCGATCCACCTACATTGATTGATCTGGTTATTACACATCCATCTTCAAATGTAAGCACAAGAGTATATGCATCAGAATACAAATTAACCGCTGTAGCTGTATCTCCGGTATTGGCATTAGCGCTCCATTCATGAGTATAGCTGCCACCTCCGGTTGCAGAAACCGTTATACTTCCATTATTCTCTCCACAAGAAGCATGAGTCACCTGTACATCAACTTCGATATCCAGAGCACAACATGGCACCAGGCAGTATGCAGAATTAACTCTTTCCCTGATAAAATCTCCCGGCAACGGTCCAAAACCCTTGGTAAAGTTCACCCCGACACTACCCAAGAGGTGACAATAAGACATAATCGTTCCTCCTCCTGATGGAAGCGGCCCTATCTCACAATCTCCTTCCGTATAATCGGAATGATAGGTAGGCCCACAACCGTCAATAGATCCACCAGGCCAGCCACACCAGTGAGTATGTCTAGATCCTAGATTATGCCCGATTTCATGCGTGATTACTTTAACAGACCAGGAGTAGTCAGGCACTTGTTTATAACTATTTCTTATATCACTATATGCTATATTATAAGCACTATTACAGAGAACACTCAGATATGCACGTCCTCCATTATTATTTCCCGACAAGTCAAGTAAATGGTATAGAACACCAGCCTGATTATGAGGATATAGATCTCGGAATGTAGTCAGTGCTTCGCCTGAATTTGAATGGTCAAATGGGTCCGCCTCATCATAGATTACCAACTCCTTTAATTTTGTGCTTATATCCTCATTTTCATACATAACCTGGACGTTGTTGAATAGGCCCAATATAAAATCTTCAACTTCCTCGATATTAGAACCTACTCTTTGATATAATCGGTAGCTCACGACCCACTCCATTTGAACACAATTGTCATTATTTGCTGAAGTCTCGTTTATCTCTTCCGGGGCGCCTTGCGGCAAATCCTCATCCTCGGTGCTACAATAAGTATAATTACTACGGTCAAAGTCCTTATCCGGATAGAACAGGTAAGTGTTATTTTCTAGTTTCGTAAAGGATAGATTGGAATGTATTTCACTGGCAAACATCCCATAAACGTTATTTTTTGTGAAGCTCATCGATCCTATCGAGTTCTCTTCTCCATCGATATATCCATGATAAAATACTCCCCTGGAAGATACTCTTCCACTATTCTCTCCCTCAGATATCAGCCGGACGTTTACATCGCCCAGATCTGTCTTTATCAACTTAACTGATAATAACTCGTTGCCAAAAGGAATATCCAGGCTAAGGACCTCGTTCTGCTCTTCCACTATAAGAGAAAGAAGATTCTGGTTAAGCTGAAGAACTGTTCCGCCGACTTCATCTGATTGTGTAAAACCGGCAGCAGGCATTTTAGTAAAGAGACCTGTAAAATCAGGGCTTTCTATATTTTCCAGGAATTTAGCATCGACTTTGTTTTTTACAATTTGAAGATTTTGTCCATAAACGGAAAGTGATGAGATAATTCCGATACAGAACAGAAGAGCGATTTTTTTAAACGAATTCATAAGCAAAGTATTGACTATTATAAAACAACGAGGAACCTGCACGTACATCTTTCAACTGCGATTCAGTCCCGAATCTTTAAATTTAGTAAAAGTTCTTGAAGTTTTGTTAGAACAAGTTCTTTCAACTAAAATTAATAGAGAGGAATTAAGGGTTTCCGCTGCCTGTTTAAGTCAAGATACTTATTAATGGAAGCAATGGCTTGCTCAGTTATTTGGTTCTATGCCGTTTATAAAGTTATTTATATAGCTTACGCAAATGTCATTCACCGCTTCGACGCAAAAAAGCTCTTTAATATTGTACTGCATTCTTCATGCATGAGGCCAAAGAGGACTTTAGTCTTGGGATGTAGTAATTCTCTGCCGATTTTGGAGAAACCGTTTTTAGCATCTTCGGCGCCATATACCAGTTTCCCAAGCTGAGCCCATTTTAAAGCACCCGCACACATAATGCAGGGTTCAAGCGTTACATAAAGTGTACATTCATTGAGATACTTGGAGCCGAGATAATTGGATGCAGCTGTTATGGCGATAATTTCGGCATGAGCAGTAACATCGTTTAATTGCTCCGTCTGATTATATCCGCGAGCAATAACGACACCATTGGCAACAAGGACGGCTCCTACCGGGACTTCTCCATTCTCCGCAGCTTTTTCCGCTTCCCGGAGAGCCATTTTCATAAAATATTCATCGGACACTTTAAGACTCATAGTGCAAATATAAAAGGAATCGCTGGAAAGAAAACTACTTTTCCAACAAGGATGAAAATTTATCTGTCCTTCATTTTTTGTGATATATATAAAACAATTACCTTTGCGTATGGAAACAAATCATGCAAACACAGACAGATTTTCTACCGAGGGACTGACATTTGATGATGTTTTACTCGTTCCCGGTTTCTCAGAAGTACTTCCACGTGAAGTGGATATCAGTACAAATTTCACAAGAGATATACGCATTAATATTCCTATGGTCTCCGCTGCTATGGATACCGTAACTGAAAAATCTATGGCAATTGCCGTAGCAAGACAGGGAGGAATAGGAATTATTCATAAAAACATGAGTATTGAAGCTCAGGCGCAGCAGGTACGCGATGTAAAACGATCGGAAAGCGGAATGATCGTCGATCCGGTCACTTTAACTCCGGAATCAACTGTAGGAAACGCCCTGGATTTAATGTCACAATACCATATCGGAGGAATTCCGATTGTGACCGCTAGCAATATTCTTGTGGGCATCCTCACCAATCGCGATTTGCGATTTGAAACCAATATGGCCAGACCGGTAAGTGAAATAATGACAAAAGAAAACCTCATTACTGCACCGGAAGGTACGGATATGGCTCAGGCGCAATCTATTTTGCAAAAGCATAAAATAGAAAAGCTTCTCGTAGTCAATAAGCAAGGACAACTGGTCGGTTTAATCACCTATAAAGACCTTATGAAAGTGCGAGACTATCCGTTTGCCTGCAAGGATTCACTGGGAAGATTAATGGTAGGAGCTGCGGTGGGCGTTACCAGTGATACTTTTGACAGAATCGACGCCCTGAAAGCCGCTCAGGTTGATGTAATCTGTGTGGATACTGCACACGGACATTCGGCAGGAGTAATTCAAACAGTGAAGGAAGTCAGGAAAAAATATAAAGATCTGCAGATTGTAGCAGGGAATGTGGCAACTTATGATGGGGCCAGAGCTCTTGCTGAAGCAGGTGTTGATGCAGTTAAAGTCGGTGTAGGTCCGGGAAGTATCTGTACAACTCGTGTCGTTGCCGGAATCGGTGTACCACAGATAACTGCTATAAATTCAGCTTATGAGGCTGTAAAATCCTTTGGCATTCCGGTAATCGGAGATGGAGGAATCAGATACTCCGGCGATATTGTTAAAGCACTTGCAGCAGGTGCCAGTAGCATTATGGCAGGATCACTCTTTGCCGGCGTAGAAGAAGCTCCGGGAGAAACTATTATTTACAACGGTAGGAAATTCAAGATTTTCCGTGGTATGGGTTCTATAGGTGCTATGGAACAGGGTTCCAAGGATAGGTATTTCCAGGATGTGGAAGATGATATAAAGAAACTTGTTCCGGAGGGAATTGAAGGAAGAATTCCATTCAAAGGCGGAGTTTCTGAGGTTATGGTTCAATATATCGGGGGCCTTCGCGCAGGTATGGGATACTGTGGCGCCAAAACCGTAGATGATCTTAAAAATGCCAAGTTTATCAGAATGTCCCAAGCAGGAATTACCGAAAGTCACCCGCATGATGTGTATATTAGCAAAGAAGCACCAAACTATTATCGTAGATAATGAAAGTTCTTCTTGGAAAAGACTTTTGGAAAAATAATGATGTA
The DNA here is from genome assembly GCA_964423575.1 of uncultured Saprospiraceae bacterium. GTDB lineage: Bacteria > Bacteroidota > Bacteroidia > Chitinophagales > Saprospiraceae > CAYRFF01. The sequence goes on from CAYRFF010000020.1 coordinate 43,272, forward strand.
TTAACTATCGCAGAAAAGCTAATTGGTTGTGAGCTAAGCAGCACTTTCAATGGTATTGAAACCAGTGGAATTATTGTAGAAACCGAAGCGTACCGCGGTAGAGATGATAAGGCCTGCCATGCCTATAACGGCAGAAGAACTGAGAGGACAGAGGTGATGTATCAATCGCCGGGACGAGCCTATATTTACCTTTGCTACGGCATCCACCACCTGTTAAACTTTGTCTGTGCAGAAGAAGGAACGGCAGATGCAGTTCTCATACGTGCAATTGAGCCTTTAAAGGGAATTGAAACGATGGCAGCACGTAGGAAAATGCCTCATAACAAGGTAAATCTTACAAATGGCCCAGGAAAGTTATCTGTAGCACTTGGAATACATACCAAATTCTCCGGAATTTCAGTTACAGAACTGGAAAGTCCGATAAAATGCTTTAGATTCAAGAAAAAATTGGAATTAGATATTGAAACCTCCAGGAGAATCGGCGTGGAATATGCAGAGGAGTGTGCCGATTGGTTGTGGAGATTCACGATGAAAGGAAATAAATATGTCAGTAAAGCTTAAATCCAACCACAAAATAGCTGCAGTTTTTATTGCATTTCTCTTTATATTTCAGACGGTACAAGGGCAAGACTGGATCCCTATGATTGATTCGGTTTATATGAGTCACATAAAATCTGTACAAGTCTATCCCGTAGGAAGGCAGCTCGATTCTCCGGTTATCCCTCTAGGGAAAGATCAGCTTACCATTTCCTTTGATGACATGGGATACGACAATCCATATCTGCGATATACAGTAATCCATTGCGACAGATACTGGGAGCCATCTGACCTTCATTACAATGAATATATCAGTGGATTTGAAAATGTTCTGTTGGAAAAATCTGCCTTTTCATTTTCTACTTATCAGCCATACAGACATTGGGAATTTGTACTCCCCAATAATGATATGGACATTAAACTATCCGGAAATTATCTCCTTATCGTTTACGAGGAAGATTCTGGAAATCTCGTGTTTTCCAAGCGCTTTCAAGTATATGAAGGCTTGCTGAAGCTCAATTTTGATATTATAAGACCGGTATTTGGAAACAGGTACAGAACCGGGCAACAAATCGAGCTATCCGCGCATGCTCAGAATCTCAATATTTCCAATCCCCTTACCAACCTCTCCGCTGCAATCTCCCAAAATGGGAAATGGTACTACGAATTTATCAAGGAGCCACGTAGTACTTCAGGAAATAACTTTCACTGGAACTACACGGACGAGCCGGTATTTGACGGGGGCAGAGAATTCCGACTCATGGATTTAAGAACAACCAATTCCGCTAAAATGGGTATTGATTCCATCCGATATTTTCTCGACACTATTAACCTTTACAAAACCTACGATTATGCACGAGCCGGTCATGTTCACCACGATATCAGTGATCTGGACGGAGCTTTCTTTATCGTGAACGAAGATAAGACACAGAATTCCGCTATCAGCAGCCAGTATGTTAAAGCGCATTTTATCCTTAAGCACGGACATGAAGAACCGCAAGATATATATGTAATCGGAGGCTTGACAAACTGGAATTTCATCCCTGAAGCCAAAATGAAATACGATCATAAAAGGAAGGAATACAGAACCACTCTTTTCTTAAAACAAGGGGTTTATGCTTATTTGTATGCAACGAAGGGCGAGTATGACATCCCTGATTTTTCTCTTATCGAAGGCAACGATTTTAATACTGAAAACAGCTATGATGCCTTTATTTATTACCGGACAATGGCGGATCGCTACGATCGTCTGATAGGTTATCTGAGTTATCCTCAGGTCAGGAGGTAATTTTAGCTGTCGTAAATACACCAGCAGATGGAAATAGGTATTATTATCGTTGGGATTGGCTTTATTGCCATTGGATTTTTTGTAAAAAAGAATCCCGATTATATTGCCGGTTATAACACCATGCCTGAAGCGGCAAAGAAAAATGTAGACATTGATGGCTTATCTTCTTTCATAAAGAATGCCCTTATCATTATGGGCTTAGCTATTATCATCGAATTTCATATACTCAAATGGGTAGGGTTTCCCTTAATCGCTAATTTTGTAATAAAGCAATCGATGCTAGTCGGTGTAGCAATCATCATTATTTATGCACAGAAATATGACCACAACAGGTCCAAGAAGTCTAAACTGATAACCATCTTTGTTGGTCTACTCATTATTTTTGGGGTAGAATACTTAATGTGGCGCTACTAGGTATAAAGAGAAAGAGATAGAACTAAAAAAGAAGCCCCTTCCTACTTTTGCGAAAGCATACGCTTTCTGGTAAGAATAAAGAAGCGGGACACGAGCATAATCGCAGAGAAGGTAAGGCCTATTACCAGTCCCAGCCATACTCCCCGACTTTCCATCCCTCGTTTAAAAGCTAAGTAATATCCGGCAGGAATACCGATTGCCCAATATGCTATTCCTACAATAAAAGTCGGAATTTTAACATCCTGAAGACCGCGTAAAAGTCCCACAGTAATCGCTTGAACGCTGTCGGAAATCTGAAAAATAGCAGCTAGAACCAGGAGAGATGCAGCAAAGACAACCACATCAATTTCATCGTTAAATATATATGGCAGTTGATTCCTGAATGTCACAAAGAAAATAGCCATAAGCAACCCGTAAGCACCACCCATAAATATGATATTACGACCTATCATACGCGCGCTACTCCAGTCCTTTCGACCAAATGCCTGCCCTACTCTGATACTTGCCGCAGAAGATAAACCAAGGGAAACCATAAAGGCAAGTGAGGCAAGATTCACACCTACCTGATGTGCCGCCTGCTGTTGCGCCCCTATCCAGCCGACCATTAAGCCGCTTAAAGCAAATGCGCCCGATTCCATTCCATATTGCATTCCACTGGGAATCCCAATTCTGATTACCTCTCGTATCTGAGTCCATTTAAACTTCAATTGTACAGCGACGTTCCGTCGGAAAGGAGCATAGTTTTTATGTGTAAAAATAACCCATACGAGAATGATGAGAATTACAGCTCTACTCACGACTGTACCTACCCCGGCGCCTTCAAGTTCCATCCTCGGAGCACCCCACTTTCCGAATATAAATATGTAGTTCAGCAGTATATTTAAAGGGACAGCAAAGACTGCAATAATCATCGGCGTGCGTGTAAACTCAAGTCCTTCAGAAAATTGTTTAACAGTCATAAACAGAATAAATGGAATCATACTCCAGCCCATCCATATCAGATATGGCTCCGCAATTTCAGCGACTACCTCATCTTGTCCCAGATGAAAAACTACACCGGAACCAAGGTGAAAAGAAAGTCCCAGTATAATTGCCCAGATTAAAGCAACCAATAAACCATTGTACATCAATCTAAGGGGTTTATCTTTATTTCCCTCTCCGATTGCATTGGACACGAGCGGGCCGATCGCCATGGAAAGGCCAAAGCCAAAAACAGTGGGAATGGCCAGGACACTATTTACCAGGGAAGCCGCAGCGAGCTGAGTAGAGTGAATACTCCCCACCATCGCGCTGTCGATAACTCCAAGGATGTTCTGAACAACATTTCCTATAATAATCGGGTAAGCTATCCACCACGATCTCCTAATGTCCTTCCACATAGCCGCAAAAGTAGAAAAGCGTTGACTTCTTTTAGCAATTTATAGCATTTATTTGAGAATAGTGACAAGGGAACAGTGAACAATGACAAGGAAAATTAGCTCAACTTATTGGTTAATTAGCGGATATTCACAATTATTGGCGATTTAACTGATATTTTAAATCTTCGGTTAAAAAGTGGAAATTCTATTCGGAATTGACCGTTTTTCAATTGGTTGTAGGTAAGCGTAATGGTTATTGAGCAAAACGATATCTTGCTAATGTGTAGGGGCGCACGGTGGTTATTGAGCAAAACAACATCTTACTTATGTGTAGGGACGCACGGCCGTGCGTCCCTACACATTCAAGCACTACTTTGCTGTCGAAATCGTCCCTACACATATTAAACCTTAACTTCCTAGGAATTCACTGGTCACTCATACAAAGCTTATCACTACTTAAAAAACAACTTTGGAAACGGGAGGAAGATTGAAATAGAGAACTGAACCAAAGAAAACAACCTCAGGCTCATATTTGTCCAACATTTATTGAATACTCAAATGATTAATTAACCAAACCGGTCAACCCTATTTAGGGAAGCTCAACCGACAACCATCAACCGTTAACCGACAACAGGCAACAGGCAACTGATAACCGACAACTAATTTATCTGATCCAAGCTCGCTCCCAGCGATATATCTCCTGTATCGTAACCGAGTTTAAACCATTTCATACGCTGTGCCGATGTCCCGTGAGTAAAACTTTCAGGAACGACATAACCGCGCGCCTCCATTTGCAGTTTATCGTCTCCCAGCGAATTTGCTGCCACAAGTGCACTCTCAAGATCTCCCGGCTCTAGCATTTTATACTTGGTTCTTGCATAATATGCCCATACTCCGGCGAGGAAATCAGCCTGCAATTCTAGCTTTACGGAAAGAGCATTATATTCAGCCTCGCTGATTCTTCCACGCTGGCTTTGTACTTCCCGACTTAAGCCATAGAGATTCTGGATGTGATGCCCTACCTCGTGACCTATGACATAAGCTACTGCAAATTCTCCCGGTGCTTTAAATCGCGTTGCAAGTTCATTACAAAAGTCTAAGTCGATATAAACCTTATAATCTCCCGGGCAATAAAACGGCCCAACAGCAGACGATGCACTTCCACAAGCGCTTTCAACATGACCGCTAAAAAGCACAAGATTAGGAGCTTGATATTTATTTCCAGACTGTTTAAACAACTCAGTCCATACATCTTCGGTACTGGCAAGAACTACACTCACCATTTCTGCCGTCTCGTCGTTCTCGTAATCAGGAACACCTCCCTCATATTGCGTCGTCGGTGCTCCGCCTCCTTCGAAGAACTGCAGAAAAGGCGTTAAATCTGTTCCGGTGAACCAGGATAAAAGTAGGACGATAAGAGCAGTCAATCCTCCTCCTACAGCAACTTGTTTCCCTGAAATTCCACGTCTGTCCTCAACATTGGAGCTGGTTCTCCTTCCTTTCCAATCCATAATTTATCTGTTAAGCTTAGTTTTATTTTATAAAAGTACAGTGATTTGTTCTCTTTAACAAAAAAGTTTCTTTCTAGCCTATAGAAAGCTATATCATAGGTCTGAAAAGCTAAGTAACAAACAAAACAGACTTTTGATTTTCTTATGACAACAATTTACAGAAAAACCATATCTAAATCGTACATTTGTGCGCTATGTACACAGTTCAAGATCAGTTAAAATACCGTTGGCGTGCCGAATATATCTTTTGGGGACTTATAGTAGGCCTCACTCTTTTATTCTCATTACCGGTATACTATAACACAACTCAATTCCCTTTTATGACACATAATGTGATTCTCATCATTGTGTCGCTGATGTTCTGCAGATGGATATTTTTCTGGAGAGTAACGCCTTATGAAAATACTAAATGGATCATTATTGCCCTTATATGTATTCAACCTCTGCTGATGTTTATCTTTGTCAGAATCTTTGGGGATTTTAAACTTTATCTTGATGAGTACGGTCTATATCCATCATTAATACAACATGATATAGATAGCTCGACAAGCTGGGGAAAAATTATCAAGACCCAATTTATTGGTTTCGCAGTGCTGGCAATAGTATCAGGCATAACTTTATTTTTCCGACTTATATACCAGCTGAGACGTATATTTAAACCCAGATAATTTTTTATTTACATGAGTAGTCCAAAGGAATTCAATGAGTATCGCGAGCGCATGAATGAGCGTATACTTGCATCCGGTAACAAGACCTTAAAGCGCATCTGGAGTCTTGACAATCAGACCTACCAGGAAGGAAGTCTCAGCGTCAAGGTCAAGGAAATGCTCGGCCTGGTAAGCTCCATGGTTCTGCGTTGCGATGATTGTATTAAATATCATGTCGAACAATGCTACAATAACGGCGTTTCAGAAGATGAAATCATGGAAGTAATGGCAATTGCCAATCTCGTCGGTGGAACCATCGTTATACCTCATACGAGGCGCGCCGTTGAATACTGGGACGCACTAAAAAACAAGTAAACAATATTCTAAATCGATATTTCAATGTCTGATTATCTTAATCAACTTAATAATATACAGCGACAAGCCGTGACTCATGTCGACGGCCCACTTATGGTAATAGCCGGACCCGGATCCGGGAAAACACGGGTTCTCACATTTAGAATTGCGTACTTGATTGAACAGGGTATAAGTCCCGACAATATCCTTGCCCTTACATTTACCAACAAGGCGGCAGCGGAAATGCGGGAAAGGATACGTAAAGTTACCGGAGATGCAGCCAATCAGCTTTGGGCCGGAACTTTCCACTCAATCTTTGCAAGAATCCTCAGAAGAGAAGCTTCTAAACTAGGATTCCCTTCAAGTTTTACAATATTTGATACGGCTGATGGCAAAAGCTTGATTAAGGATATTATCAAGTCTCTTTCTCTTGATTCCACAGTATATAAATCAGGGGAAATCCTATCGAGAATCTCTTCAGCAAAAAGTAATCTCATCACGCCTAAGCGCTACGCGCAGAATGAGGACTTGCAAGCACAGGACCGCATGAGAAGAAGACCCATGCTGTACAAAATTTACGAGGAGTACACCAAGCGCTTACACAGTTATGGCGCAATGGATTTTGACGACCTGTTGTTAAATCTCTTTCGACTCCTATATGAAAACAAGGAAAACGTAAGAGACAAGTACAGAAATCAATTTAAATACATACTCGTAGATGAGTTTCAGGATACTAACTTTTTACAGTACTCCATTCTGAAGCTCCTGATGAAATATGATGGCAGTTCGGAAAACATCTGTATCGTAGGCGATGATGCCCAGTCGATCTACGCGTTCCGGGGTGCAACCATCGATAATATCCTGGATTTCCAAAAGGACTTTCCAGGAACTAAAATCTATAAACTAGAGCAAAACTATCGCTCGACGAACCATATCGTTCAAGCAGCCAATGAAGTGATCAGTAAGAACAAGAGGCAGATCAAAAAAGAAATCTGGACTGATCAGGGACAAGGAAACAAAATCAGGCTAATTCAGGCTTCACGGGATGTTGAAGAAGGCAGCCGCGTCGCAGGAGCAATTGTCGAGTATAAAAACCGATTCCATTATTCCAATAATGACATTGCCATCCTCTACCGTACCAATGCACAATCGAGAATATTTGAGGAGCATTTGCGTAAGCGGAATATACCATACCATGTCATCGGTGGTCTGTCCTTCTATCAAAGAAAGGAAGTCAAGGACTTAATTGCCTATCTCCGTCTAGTGGTGAATCCGGCGGATGACGAGGCCTTTAAGCGGATTATTAATACGCCCAGACGTGGAATAGGTGATAAATCGCTGGAGAAGATTATTGAGCAAGCTTCCGCAAATGGCAGCTCGCTCCTGGCCAGCCTACCTAATGTTGAACTAGGAGGGAAGGCCGATAGAGAAGTAAAAAACCTGTACAATCTTATTGTCAATACTGCTGAAGCCAGCAAGGTGAAAAATGCCTATGACGTTTTACTCCATGTCTACAAGGCGTCAGGCCTTGAAAGGATGCTGCAGGAGGACAAAGATGAAACAGGGCGTGATCGACTGGAGAATATCAATGCACTACTGGACGGTGCAAGAGAATTTGTTGAGAATGATGAAGTAGATGGAGATCCGGACTTCGACAGGTCATTAACCTCATATCTTCAGAATATTGCACTTCTGACTGACATCGACTCTATTGACGAAGAAGATGAACGCGTGACGCTTATGTCTGTGCATGCGGCAAAAGGACTTGAGTTCAAGGCTTTATTTATGGTAGGTCTGGAAGAAAATCTCTTCCCTTCGTTTCAATCCATGGATGATCCGAGTAGTCTCGATGAAGAACGACGTCTGTTTTATGTAGGGATTACACGGGCAGAAGAAGTACTTACTCTCTCTTTTGCCAGAAGTAGATACCACCACGGAAACATGCAATTCAACGATCCAAGTCGTTTTATTTCAGAGATTTCAGGAGAGCACTTTGAAAATGCTTCCAATCTGCATGAGCCGGAAGCCGGATACAGTTTTCAGAAGCGAATGCAACCTGCACAGACCAAGACAACGACATTCAGCCCGATGCCGGCTATAGACCTATCCAATTTCAAGCCGAGTCCGTCGAATGAAATCGCAGAAGGTCAGAAAGTTCTTCACATGAAATTTGGGAAAGGGGAAGTTGTGAAAGTAGAAGGCTCACGAGAGAAACGCATTGCGACAATCCGCTTTGATAATGTGTCTCCGGCTGAAAAGAGAATCATGTTAAGATTTGCCAAGCTGGAAATATTATAATTTTTTAAGAATCAAACAGGAATTCTTAAAATGACTATAGCAAGACTAGATTCTTGTCAAAATCAACTCTTTATCAGGACAAAAGTGAGAAAATAATTTTGAAGAATTATTATTCTTTGAAAATCAAAGGATTATTTGCATATTTGTAAAGACGCCTGCACTCTTTTTAAAAGTGTAGCACAGTTCTTGCTATAGTGATATCGTGAGATTGTGTCGCAGGGAAGTTAAAATGCATATCCGGGGATGAAAATTGAATAAAATCAGATGGGGCTTCATCCGGGAGTATTGAAGGAAATTTATCTGTTTTACCTATGTTGTATCGTACTATAATTCAGGGGCGACTTGAATTTGATAAGCTTCGGTCATACGAGCAAGCGCTGCGTATGTATCGCCACAGGCTTGAAGACTATTACAATTCGCAGCTTATTTTCAAAGAAGAGGAAGAGATTTTCAATGAAGAGAAGTTGACTATTGAAATAGGTAGGACGGTGACGCAGACAACCTTCAAATACTGGCAGAACACGGTGGATCTGATTCAGTACCTCGCACAGTTTGCTATTGCCGGTGAGGTGGGAATGTGGGTTATAGAAAATGGCCGCGTTCTGGAGCATTATCAGATAAGTCCGGATAGTGAAAAATCCATTGTACAGGCATTTAAGAAAGGAAAACGCCTCAGCGAAACACAAGGAAAAGAAGATGAAGCAATCGAATTGCTGAATAAGGCCATTATGAAGTACGACAAGCATTCACAGGCTTATGAAAGACGCGGTTATGTGAATTATCTGCTTAAAAACTTCGTTGATGCTGAATACGATTTCTCCAAGGCGATAAAATTTGATGAATATAATCCCCACGCTTATTTTGGAAGAGCTAATGTTCACCTATACAATAATGCATACGACAAGGCTATAATTGACCTTGAGCAAACTACCAAGTGCGCAGTAGCCCATCAGCCGGTGTACTGGAAGGCAAGAAGATTGCTTGGTCTTTGCTACTACAAGCAAAACAACTTTGAGAAAGCCATCTTCAATCTGAAACTCTTTGTAAACAGAGATTTCCCCAAGGGAGATCCAAATATCGATTTCCTGCCCTGGTCTCTGAACCTTTATGGGAAGGTTCTGTCAGAGCAGAAGCAATATAAAGAGGCAATAAAGCAATATGACAGGGCGTTAAAACTCCATAACAAAGACGATAAGGTAACGCTGGTGGAAATCCTGATAAATCGTGGAATTGCGCGTAAAAATTCAGGAGGAAGCGGATATATTGCCGACTGGAAAGAAGCAGCTACCCTCGGCTCTGACAAAGCAGAAATTTTACTAAGCGAAAACGCCCGATAATTGAATCTTATCAAGTATCTGAAATTTTTTCTTCTTATCCCAGCCCTTATATTTGCAACAGCAAGTATTGCACAGCATGAAACTTGTAACGATATTGCTTCCAAGGATTTAAAAAAACTCAGAAAAGCTGAAGAAGATGTCAAAGGTGAAACATTTGCGAAAGCTTTAACAACTCTTGACGCTCTCCATAAGAAATATCCGGAATGCCTGGACATCCAAAATCTTCAGGCAAAAATCCATTACAGATTGGAAAATTATGTCACTGCTATTGAAATCTTTCAATCAATTTATGATGAGAATCCTCTTTATGAGGGGACTCTGGCGTATGCACTAGGTAAATTATACTACGATAATGGTATTTATGAGAAAGCAATTCAGCCTTTAAAAGATTTTATCCAAAGGAATCCGGGAAGTTATTACCGTGAATTTGCAGAAGAATTTTTAATGCTTTCCCATGAGCGATTGCGTATCCTTTCAGATACTCTTCTCAATTTTAAACCGGAGAGATTGTCCGACAGCATAAACACTCCATTACCTGAATATTTCCCGGCCCTCAGTGTAGATAATCAATTTCTTCTATTTACACGTCGTGTAAACGGACAGGAGGATATTTATATCAGTGAGAAAAACAGTCAGGGCGAGTGGCGCGATGCCGTGCCGATGAACGAAATAAATACTCCCTTCGGGAATGAGGGCGGGCATACGATTTCTGCGGATGGCAGAGTGTTTGTTTTTACAGCTTGTCGCCACAGAGGCACTTATGGAGGCTGTGACCTGTTCATTTCTTATTCTCTGGGTGATGGGAACTGGTCCGCTCCTTTAAACATGGGGCCCAAAATCAATACCAAGGGCTGGGAGGCGCAACCTTCCCTGTCTCCTGATAAAAGACAACTTTATTTTGCCTCGACCAGAGATGGAGGAAAAAGTAAGA
>CAYRFF010000021.1:0-53496 GCA_964423575.1 uncultured Saprospiraceae bacterium
AGTTGTGCCAAGCGGAATACTTTAAACCTTTGAACACTCTTTCGTCTTTATCCTGAGGTTCACCGAGTAAGCCATAAGCTTGTTCTGAAATAGGAAGGGTTTCAGCTCCTTTAGTTTTCTTCTGTCTGAAACGAATGTAATACCCCATATCATTTGAATGCTGTACCTCTGACCAAAGCAACTTATTTATATCAGACCAACGCAAGCCAGTAAGACAAGAAAAAATGAATGCTGTTTTCATTTGTGGTATTTCGCATTCCTCTTTTACCGCAGCTTGTAATTCTTCAAGAGTTAGAAACTCTCGCTGAGGTTCTCCTTGTTTAAAACCATCTACACCTTCAGCTGGATTAGTAGGAATAATTCCATCCTTTACCGCCTGTTTCAATGCAGCTCTTAATTTGTTGAAATATGAATACTTTGAGTTTTGAGAAAGACTCTGGTTACTCTTCGTTTTAACATCCTTATCAAGATGGTCTTTGAAACCCTGGACAAACTTTCTATCTACTTCCGCAAAAGTGATGTCCATAGGAATGTAGGTTTTTAGATGTTTCAGCATACTATCCCAATTACCATAATTTCCTTTACTGTCTTTCCTCTTTTCAGTAAGGAGTTCTATATAATTAGTAAAGCTGGCCTTTAGTTTCTCATTATCACGAAAGCCATAAACACCGTTTTGGATTTCGATTTGCCGCTGTGCTCTGATGGTTTCGGCTAATTGTTGGGTTTTCTTGTTGACTTCTCTTTCTTCCTTAGTCTTTGGATTGGGTTCTAAATACAGCTTTAGGTACTCTGTTTTACGTTTCCCTTTATGGTAGTAATCCAAATACAAACTGGTCTTACCTCCCTGATTTCGTTTTCTTAATGTAACCTTCATATTTCAAAAAGTTTTGCGGTTGTTTCTGTAACAGCAAACTTGTTGTTAGCAACAAAACTTGTTTCTATAACAACAAATTAGAAACGAAAGGTACGAAAAAAAGGGCAAATTAGCAACAAGAAAGGGAAAATAAAAACATATAAAGTCAAGTAAAAGAAGGGGTTAGCTAATAAAAGGAAGTGTAATTACTTTCCGATGCAGAACTCGGAGAAAATTTTATCGAGTAAATCATCTGTCTGAATCTCTCCCAGGATTTCACTCAAGGCAAGCGTTGCATGCCGTATATCGATAGCCAGCAGATCGCTTGGTATTCCGCCAACGAGCCCATTTAAGGCATCTTCCAGATTTTGTTTAGCTTTCACAAATGCCTGATGGTGACGGACATTGGAGACGACGATATCCGCCGAGTGGAAGCTGTTCTCTTGAACTATATCCGCAAGACGCTTTGTAAGAATGTCAATACCTTGGTTCTGATTGGCTGAAATCCGGATAATCTCAATGTCGTCAAGTAATTCCTGGAGTGCTTTTTCCTGCTTCCGCAAATATTCTTCCTCCGAGACTTTATCAATCTTATTCAGAAGAAGGATAAGCCTCTGCTTTTTGTCAGTTCCTATCTCGCGTACGCGACTGCTGATTGCTTCAGCGCTATCATTTACATCGTCCAGATACAGTAGAATTGAAGCTTCGGAGATTTTCTTGTGCGTACGCTCAATTCCGATAGATTCAAGAACGTCTGTTGTTTCCCTGATCCCCGCAGTGTCGATAAATCTATAGAGAATTCCATCGATATGAATAGTATCTTCTATTACATCGCGCGTCGTCCCGGCAATGTCGGAGACAATGGCGCGCTCATCCTTGAGAAGCTGATTCAAGAGCGTTGATTTTCCGGCATTGGGCGGGCCGATAAGAGCAACCGGGATACCCTTTTTAATAATATTTCCATAACTGAATGACTCAATGAAATAACCGACTTTATGAAGTATACTTTGTAATAATTCTTCCAATTCCTGCCTGTCGGCAAATTCCACATCTTCTTCTGAAAAATCGTTTTCCAGCTCCAGCAGACTAGCAAATTTTATCAAGGAATCTCTCAATTCCCGGATGTCGCCGGAGTAGGAGCCACGCAACTGATTAATTGCCAGCTCATGTTGTCTTGAGGACTCTGCTGCAATGAGGTCGGCTACGGCTTCCGTCTGCGATAAATCCATTTTGCCATTGAGATAAGCACGCATGGAAAACTCTCCGGGTTCAGCCATTCGCGCTCCGCGTTCCAGAAAGATAGTTAACAAGCGTCTGACGATAAATGGGGAAGCATGACAGCTTATCTCTACGACATCTTCACCTGTGTAAGAAGCGGGATTTTTGAAAAGGCTGACGACGACTTCGTCCAGCATTTTATCTCCATCCATAATCTTCCCAAAATGGAGTGTATGGCTACTTGCAACAGATAAGTCCTTACCTGTAAATACCGATTGAGTCAGCGATATGGCCTCAGGACCGCTAAGTCTGATAATTGCGATGGCACCTAGACCTTGCGCAGTAGCACGCGCTACAATTGTGTCATTATTCCCGTGAAAATTTATCATAAAGAGACATTTGCGTAAGCTAAAAAGTCTTGTACAAATATATAAGCATTATCAGTGTGAAAAGGTTATGTGTTGCGCCAGAAATACGGAACAAACAAAATCAGAACAGAAAATATCTCGAGACGGCCGATAATCATAATGAGACCGAGAAGATATTTGGCGGAAGCCGGCATCCATGCATAATCATAACTCGGGCCGACTTTACCTATTCCGGGGCCGACATTACTGATACTTGCAGCAGCTGCACCGAGTGATGTTTCAAAGTCGATTCCCATTGAAGTCAATATCAGGCTCCCCAGAAAAAATATTCCAAGATATAGGATCAAAAATACCTGAACACGGGTTATAATGGACTCAGGGACAATGCGATCATTCATATAAAGAGGAATGATGGCACGCGGGTGAAGAAGCTTTTTAAATTCTATGCGGATATTGCTGAGAAAAATAAAGTGGCGTCCCATTTTTATACCTCCGGCAGTGGATTGGGAGGAAGCTCCGACAAAGATGAGGAGGAAGGATGTAAATAGTAAAAATGGTCCCCAGCTGGTATAATCTCCCGTGACAAATCCTGTTGTAGTAATCAGGGAAATAACCTGAAATGCACCTTTGCGGAAGCTTTCTTCAAGTCCGTATATGTTATTGCTGAACAAGACCACAGAAAATAGGATTGCACAAAATGCGAATACCATCAGGTATAATTTAAATTCATCATCGCGGAATAGCTTCTTGAATTTTCCTTTCAACCCGAAGTAAATCAGCCCGAGATTGGTCCCGCCGAGAAACATAAACAGTATGAGAGTATATTGAATCACGGCAGAATACTCAGCGATACTGCTGTTCCGCGTGGAAAAGCCTCCGGTTGCCATACAGGAAAACGCATGATTTATTGCATCGAAGAAGTTCATTTCAAATGCCCATAATAAACCGGTTAAAATTGCAGTAAGACTTACGTAAATCAACCAAAGCCGTTTTGCAGCCTGGGAAATTCTGGGATGGATTTTGTCGGATTTGATGCCTGGGGCTTCTGCAACGAACAGGTCATTTCCTCCGATTCCCAATAGCGGAAATATGGCGACCGTCAGTACGATAATTCCCATTCCACCTATCCAGTGCGTTAAGCTGCGCCAGAATAAAATTCCTTCCGGTACGGATTCTATATCGGTGAGAATGGTTGCGCCTGTAGTTGATAGGCCTGATGCCGCTTCAAAGAATGCGTCGGCAAAATTGGTGCAGGTTTCACTGAGTAAATAGGGGATTGTACTGAAACAGGTAAATGCCAGCCAGCCAAATGCGACGATGACATAGGCTTCACGCTTATTGACCTTGGCTGATGATCGGAATTTAAACAGCCAGGAAAGCAGACCGATTCCCATTGTAATAATACCTGAGGAGAAAAGCGGAACAGCATCGCCACTCTGATAGTATAATGAGAAGGGTATAGCGGACCACATCAAGGCGCCGATGGCGATGAGCATAACTCCTAATACATTGGAAACCGGCTGGATATTTATCATTATCTAAATAAACTTTCAATACTATCAAGTGCTGCTGTCATTGAAAATATAATGACTTTATCGTTTAGTGCCATCTGGAAGTCTCCGTGCGGTATATAGGATTTTCCATCCCTTATAACGGCTGCAATCATACTCAACTTGGGTAAGTCCAGTTCTTTTATGGGCAGCTTTACCAATTTATTTTCTTTATGTAATATATATTCTATCAATTCTCCATCAACGCCGTGAAAACTGGTTATTGCTTCAATTTTCCCTTTCCGTACAAAGCGTGAGATTTCATTGGCCGCAATTAATCTCTTATTTATTAAGGTGTCAACACCTATACTATGGGAAAGGGTAGTGTAATCGATGTTGTCCACGCAGGCAATGGTTTTAAATACGCCTTTTTCCCGCGCGAGAAGACTTGTGAGAATATTGGCTTCGTTATTTTCTGTCATGGCAATTACTGCATCCATCTGAGAAATATCTTCGCTTACCAGTAAGTCCAGGTCTGTGGGATCGCCATGAATAATCAGTGAATCCCTTAAGTCGTGGATTATTTCGTTGATAAAGGCTTTGTCCTCTGCAATTAATTTGAGCTTGTAATATTTCTGAATTCCTTCGGCTGCTTGCTTACAGATATCATTTCCTCCGAGGATCATCACATTTTTAATTTCTTTGGTTTTCTTTCCGATGAACTCGAGTAAGCGGGGAATTTTACTGGTGCGCGTGATGAGGAAAAGCCTGTCGTTGCGCATCATATATGTCTTGGCTCTGGGGATGATAGTCTGTTTCCCACGCAAAATAATAATAGGCCGGAAGGGGACAGCATGTTCGGAAGTGCCTACTTCTACGACAGTTTTGTTTATTACATTGGTAGATGAATCCAGCGTAAGCCCTATAATGGAAAGCTCATCCTCTTTAAAATCATAAATATCAATAAGAGCTTCGTGTTTGATAAGCCTTAGAATCTCATTGGCGGCTAGTTGTGACGGTGAGATCATTGAGTCGATACCCAATTCTGCAAAACTAGCCTGCTGCCTTTCCGTTAAATATTCCGGATTTTCTACGCGAGCAATCGTTTTTTTGGCTCCCATCTTCTTGCCTATAATGGCAGTTATGAGGTTGTTTTTCTCAGAGGTTGTTACCGCGAGAAGTAAGTCACAACTGCTTATACCAGCATTGTCCAGTATTGCCAGCGAAGATGAATCTCCTGCAATAGTATTTAAGTCGAGCTTGTCCGATGCGTTTTCAAGGGCATCCTGATCTATGTCGATGATGGTAATTGCATGCTCTTGAGCTGTGAGAAGCTCAGCTATATGAAAACCCATGTCACCGGCACCGGCGATGATTATTTTCATATTGAGCCTGTATTCCTACATTTATTGAAGAAGTCAGAAATATTTATGTTCTTGTCTGGTGCGCCCATATTTGCGGAAGCTTGTAAAAAAACTAAGAAATCCATTATGCAAACATAGGACAAAGAATTTATAAGATGAAAAATGACTACTTTTAATTACAGCTTGTAAAGCGTTTTAAAGTAGAAATATTTGGCAGTTTTACTCCTCTCTTCTCTGTTTTATCCTCATCGATTTATGTCTTTTAAAATTTATTGATTCTAAGGCCGTGAAAACTTATTTGACGGAATTATTATTAAGTTGCGAGAGGATCATTGTCTTAATCTAAAACAGAAAATAAATGAAAGTATTGATGGTTTGCCTGGGAAATATCTGCCGATCACCGATGGCAGAAGGCATCCTTAAAGATAAAGTTAAAGAACAAGGACTGAACTGGCAGGTCGATTCCTGTGGGACTGCATCATATCATATAGGTGAAGGTGCTGACGCACGGGCTCAGGAGATTATGCGGATAAAGGATCATGATATTACTACACATCGTGCCCAGCAACTGACCAGGGAAATGCTTGATGAATATGATTTAATCTATTGTATGGATAAAAGCAATTATGAGGATGTTCTTGAACTTGCTAGTCCTGCACAAGCTGAAAAGGTTTCTCTTATTCTCGAAATGTTGCCGGATAGTGAGCATAGGGAAGTGCCGGATCCGTATTATAACAATAAGTTTTATTTGGTTTATAATCTGTTGAATGAAGCAACGGATCTGATTGTAAAGAGGTATAAGTGAAAAATAATTATGCCGGTTTATTAAGTAATCAAAAAAGGGCCCTGATTTATCAGAGCCCTTTTCACTTTGTATAGAAGTCTATTCAAAAATTTGTCTATCCTGCAATTAATATTTTACAGGACTATTAGTATTGTAGAATAAGAATGCCCATTTATCTGCCTGCTCCTGGATAATCTTGTCCGTTGGTTTTCCAGCTCCGTGTCCTGCATCTGTCTCAATGCGGATAAGCACGGGATTGGCTCCCTTGTGAAATTCTTGCAATCTCGCGGCAAACTTGAATGAGTGTGCTGGTACAACTCTGTCGTCATGATCTCCGGTAGTCACCATAGTAGCAGGATAAGCAACTCCTTTTTTTAATGCGTGGTATGGGGAGTAATTATGGAGATATTTAAACATTTCTTCATTGTCATCTGCAGTACCATAATCCGTATGCCAGCCGGCACCTGCAGTAAATTCGTGATAGCGTAGCATATCTAGCACGCCCACTGCCGGTAGAGCAACTTTCATAAGATCCGGGCGCTGAGTCATAGTAGCACCGACAAGCAGACCTCCATTGGAGCCACCTGCTACACCCAGTTTTTCAGGCGAAGTATATTTGTTATTGATGAGATATTCAGCTGCTGCTATAAAATCATCAAATACGTTCTGTTTTTGCAGCTTGGTTCCTGCTTTGTGCCAGTCTTTTCCATATTCTCCACCTCCTCTTAAATTTGCGACAGCATAAATACCTCCATTTTCCAGAAGAATAATATTGGAAGTTGAGAAAGAAGGAGTTAAGCTGATGTTAAATCCACCATATCCATATAGGATTGTAGGATTGTTTCCGTCCATCTTCAGGCCTTTCTTATAAGTAATTATCATAGGAACCTTGGTTCCGTCCTTGGAAGTATAGAAAACCTGCTCTGACATGTAGTCGTCAGAATTAAACTGTACACCTGATTCACGATATAAGGTGGACTCGCCGGATGCGATATCATACTTGAAAATTGTAGATGGATATACATAACTCACAAAGGAGTAATAAATTTCATTATCCTGATTACGTGCACCAAAACCACCCGCTGTACCTACTCCGGGAAGTCCGATTTCGCGCTCCATATTTCCATTAATATCGTACTGGAACACCTTGTGATGTGCATCTATCATATAGGTTGCAAAAAACTTGTTTCCACCGGTATTAACTCCGAGAACATTTTCAGTTTCAGGAATGAAATCTTTCCAGTTATCGGAATGTGGCGCATCGATTGAACATGTAACAACTCTTCCGTTAGGTGCATCTTTATTGGTCTTTATGAAAAGAGTGTTGCCATCGGAGTGAATCACCCCTGCATCGCTGTTAAAACCATCGAGAATCTGAACGATTTTGCTGTTCTTGTCACGTAAGTCTTTGATATATAGTTCGTTGCCAGAAGTCGATTGTGCTGCTGAGATTACCAGATAATTACCGTCCTCTGTAACATATCCACCGATATATCTGCGCGGTGTTTCTGTTCCTCCGAAAATAAGTTCATCTTCTGATTGAGCGGTGTTTAGTTTATGGAAGAATAACTTGTGCATATCGGTAATTCCTGAAAGCTGGCTGCCTTCTTTTGGCTTTTCATAGCTGCTGTAATAGAAGCCTTCGTTTCCTCTCCAGGAGAGTCCTGAAAACTTGACGTCCATAAGTGTATCGCCGATCATTTTTCCGGTTTCGGCGTTCAGAATGATTACTTTTCTCCAGTCACTACCACCTTCAGAAATTTGGTATGCTACCAGAGTCCCGTCCTTGGAGAAACTGATTCCTCCGAGTGAAGTAGTTCCGTCCTTGGAGAAGGTATTGGGGTCGAGGAAAAGTTTTGCTTCTTCATCTCCTTTATGACGGTAGAGCGCGCTCTGGTTCTGTAAGCCGTCGTTCTTGTAGAAGTAGGTATAATCACCGCGAATGAATGGCGCTGAGAATTTTTCATAATTCCATAAATCTGTCAAACGGTCTTTAATTGCGTCTCTGAAAGGAATCTGATCTAAATAACCAAAAGCTGTTCTATTCTGAGCTTTGACCCATGCTGCTGTTTCAGCGGACATATCATCTTCAAGCCAGCGGTATGGGTCTGCAACTTTATGACCGAAAAAGTCATCTACTACGTCATAGTCTTTTCTGGTTTCAGGATAATTTACCTTGATGCCTTCGGTGCTTCCCGTATCAGGCGTCTTGGAAGTTACTTTACAGGACATAAGAGCCATAATTAAAATAAGTGATAAAAAGGTGTAGCGCATAAATATCAGGTTGATAAAAACATTAAATAATATAATTGCTCCCTGAAAACTACGTTTTCATTGCGTGGGGAAAAATAATTGCAAATATACGGAAATTGCTATTGATAGGAGATACAAAAATATGTATGAATAAGTTTAGAATAATTTATAGGTTTTCGAACGGGATTTATCAAGCAGCTTCAATTGTCCGTTTTTATCAATTGTCTGTTCGAACTATTCAATGACTAGTCCAAACGGCCGTTTGGACTAAATACAACAAATATTGCGGGTTTATCAGGTATAATCTCTTGCGTTGAATTAATTGTACGTTCGAACGGCTGTTCGAACAAATTTAAGCTTGAGCTTACTCTTCAACCGCACTATAAGGCACCAGAAGCTCTAGCGGCCCTTCTGCATAAGATCTTATTTCATAAGTGTTGTAATAGAGTATCCGGCCATCTTCAGATAAACCGATTTCATGGGGCAGATGGAACGTGTCATTGTCAAAGAAATATCCGGCTTCGCCCAGATCATCCTCCTTGCTCAAGCCGACACTTCGCCTGAAGATTGCTTCTGCAGCCTCAATAAATTTCTCGGAATTCACTGATTCCAATGGATCAATTAGCGTTTGATTTCTTATATCGTAATTCAAGTATTTGGTATAGGAGTTGCCATGTGCACCTCCCGTATAACTGTACGAATCCAGAGCAAAAACTATAATGGAATCTCCTATAATTTCATGTTTTTCCTCAGCAACTATCTCCCAGGCGAAGGCATAATCCGGATCGACTTCACGATATGAAAGTGTCCAGCTTTCAAAGAATAATTTCTTAAGATTATTCATATCTGTAGATGGCTTCTCACTGATGTGAATGGAGATAAGTTCTACAATCTCATCATTTATAGACTTTGTCAGTTTTTCAAGTTTTTCTCCACCATCTGTGAGAATTTCCAGAGTTTCATAACGAATAACACTACAATTCTCGTCCTGGGACTTGCAATCAGGATGATAAGCGGCCGTACTATCACTACGCACTTCTATCTTGAATTGATCCTCCGAATCCTGTGAAGTATCATCTGCGCAGCTTGTATGAAATCCTATCAATGCAAGCGCAGAAAGGAATAAAAGAAATCTATTAAAATTCATTCTTAATTTGGTTTAGTACTTGAAATTTCGTTACCGATTAACTCCATTTTTTCGTAAAGTCCTGCACTTATTTCTTCCAGTGCCTGAACGGCCTTTTCTTCTCTATCTATATGTTCTTCAAAGTTTTTAAAATTGCCATTTACTCTGGACTTTATCGTGGAGATATAGTGTATTAAAGTCTTGCTCAGCTCATCCTGTAGTTTTTCTTCACCTTTCTTAATTTCCTGATCGTAGGTTTTAAGAATCTTCCGCTTTCTCATACTGAGGGTAATCCCTGCCAGGGCAACCCCAAGAGTGGTTAGCACACCTCCTGTAATATCGAATACGGTCAGCTGAGTTACGACTGATAGGATAATTCCTACTACTGCAAGCCCTGAACCTGCAGTGATACTTGCGGCAATCTGACGGGAATCATCCACTATCGAATTGTCAACATAGCTTTCAGTACTTGATTTGAATTCATAAAAAGTAGATTGCAGTTCATCCAGCACTTTATGCCTGCGTTCAGCTATATTGCTAAATATCTCGTGATCGTTTTTCAATATAGTTTCACTTTTTTCCAGTTGATGCTCCACATTTTGTATCATCAGTTTGATATTATCAGCCAGGTCATTGATGCCATCTTCCAGTTTGCGCGACCAGTAATCGCTTAACTTCCTTTCGAGATCCTCTAAGTGACCGCTTAATTTCTCTTTAGGCGATGATTTCTTGGAGAAAATGGAAGCAAACGATCTTCCGACAACAGTGAAAAACCCAAGATCATCATTAATGTCATTTCTCTTTTCCAGTGCAATTCTGTTGTAACCGTCCAGCAGGCTGCTTATTAGTTTATCCACTGAAGTTTTTGACTTGCTTTCCTGATCGGTAAGTGTTTTTTCAATACCTGCCATAAACTTCTTGTCTACCTCTAGCTGGGCACTTCGGTCTTTAATTCCATGCCCGATTTTATCCAGCATTGTGTGACTCACCTTCAGAATGTTTTCCAGTTTGAGATATGGAGCTTGACCACCGGTAATATTTCCTGAAATCCATTCCCTCAATGGCAGGAAACCACTGTTTTCTGCACTTTCCTGCTCCATTTTGGCGCTTACTGCAAATATTCGGGGATTTTCCACTCCATTCTTTTCTGCATAATCTCTCAAACCTGTGATATTTATCTCCAGATCGGAATCACTCATAAGGTCTTTCTGCTGCAGGATAAAGATGATTTTCTTGTGCCACTCCTTCTGAATAAAATCAAAGAAATCCCAGGCGGATTTTCTATACGGATTCTTGGCATCGAAGACAAAGACGATGAGGTCTGCCATAGGAATAAACCGTTCCGTTATTTCCTGATGATGCTCAATGATAGTATTAGTCCCGGGAGTATCGACGATCGCGATATCCTCAAGGATAGGTATAGGCCTGTATACTTTCTTCAGATGCTCATTAATAACTACAATTTCCTCCTTCTCGCCGTATACTATCTGATTAATTACATCTGTGACCGGTGCGACTCCCGTTTCTGTAATTTCCGTATCGGATTCTAGCAGAGCATTGATAAACGACGACTTTCCCGCCTTTACTTCACCTACGATGACAAACATAAAGGGATCGTTCATACGACTACGCAGGTCGTGCATCGTTGCCTGTAGTTCTTCATTACGTATCTCAAGCGTCAACTGGTGCAGGCGCCCGATTACTTCAGCCAGCTTGTCATAAATTTTCCTTATTTCAGGATTGATGAGTTTCGCCATAAAATTTGTTCTTACTTACCTCAATATACGGAATAACAATCCATAAAGCAGACAGTTTAGCGATATATAAAGGCATTTGATATTTTAGCTTACGCAGATGTCGGGCAAAGGTCGCAATTATTTACCGTTCTTTTATTACCTTGAGCTCGGCATTTTTTCTAAATTAACATCGGAAATCAGCTATTTATGGACGCAATAGTATTGAAAAAGGTAATTCGTGATATGGCTATCGAGGCTGGCTTCACGGATATGATGATTGCACGTGCAGGACCGCTGGACGAAAGCAGAAAATATCTTATCGAATGGCTGGAGCAGGGGAAAAACGGAGAAATGAAATTTCTAGAGAATTATCTGGAAAAGAGAACAGACCCCCGCTTGCTCGTCCCGGGAGCTAAGTCAGTGCTGATGTTTACCTACAATTACTATACGGATAAGAAGCAAAGAGAGGATACTTATAAAATTTCCCGCTATGCCTACGGTAAAGACTACCATTTCAATATCAAGAAAAAGCTCTTTCCCATCTACAATTATCTGCATGATGAACATGGAGTTACCGGTCGCGTTTTTTCCGATTCTGCCCCGGTACTGGAAAAGGAGTGGGCGATAAAGGCTGGTCTAGGCTGGCGTGGGAAAAACAATCTCCTCATTCATCCCAAGCGCGGTTCTTTTTTCTTTCTCGCAACGATGATTCTGGATATAGAATTGCCCCCCGATGAAGAACAGATGAGAGATTATTGCGGAACATGCAGACGTTGCCTGGATGCCTGCCCGACAGGAGCATTGGATATAGAAGGCTATAAACTCGATGCTTCCAAGTGCATTTCCTATGCGACAATTGAATATCGAGACGACGAGCTCCCGGATAGTTTTAAGGGCAAGATGGAAGGATATGTATTTGGTTGTGATATTTGTCAGGACGTGTGCCCGTGGAATAAGTTTGCGAAGCCCCATGAAGACGAGTGGTTTGAGCCGCACCCTGATTTGCTGGATATGACCAGGGAAGAATTTGAGGAGATAGATCTGGATTGTTTTAATGAGGTTTTCAGGAAGTCGCCGGTAAAGAGGACCAAATTTAATGGTTTTAAAAGAAATATAGCATTTGTGAAAGCTTATGAAACATCTGAGTCAGAGGAAGAGTGAAGCATACTCGGGAAAACACCTTTGGCATAAAATATGTATATATTTAACAACGTTTCTCTTATAATTTAGAAAATTGGACAACTCACTATTCTTGAGTATTCAAGACTTAGTGTATATCTTGGCGGCACAAAAATGTGTAAATAGGAAAAGGAATGAAAAAAATTCAGTATTCATCCCGTTGGAAACTGATTCTGGTATTGGCTGGCTTGGTCATTGTGGTCATATCCCTTTTCTATACCAATTTTCTAGCCACAAAGCTCGCAGAAGGTGAAAAGAATAAGGTGAAGATATTTGCAATGACCTTTGAATCACTGGAGCGCGCCCCTCTTGATGCGGATGTTACACTAGAACAGCAACTTATCGAAGAGATTACCAATACCGGAATTCCGCTTATTCTGGTTGATGAGATGGGAAGAGTGCAGGAAGGATATAATTATGGCGAAAAAGATACTGATATTGAATATCTGGAAAAGAAGCTCGAGAAAATAAGAGAAACGGGAAATCCTCCGGTTCGTGCCAGTGGATACGCCTCGTACATCTATTATTCTAATTCTTATGCATACACGCTATTGACCTATTTTCCAATAGTCCAGGTAGTGTTACTGGGATTCTTTCTTTTAGTCAGCTTTGTGATATTTTCTGAAATAAGGCGAAGCGAACAAAATCTCATCTGGGCGGGACTTGCCAAGGAGACTGCGCATCAATTGGGTACTCCCATATCTTCTTTGATAGCCTGGATAGAACTGTACAAAGCGAGAAATGACAGCACCGATGAAAGCTATGATATCATTGAAGAAATGCAGAAGGATGTAGGTCGTCTGGACTTGATTTCTCAACGCTTTTCCAGAATAGGTTCCAAGCCTGAATTGACAAAAATCGATATCGGGGCTCTTCTACGCGAATCTGCACTATATATGGAAAAGCGAGCCCCACGACGAGTGAAATTTGATTTTCCACCTGCGGATGAAGTGCATGAGATATACGTGATGGCCAATAAATCTCTGATTGAATGGGTGGTGGAAAATGTTATCAGAAATGCACTGGATGCCGTGGATGGGGAAGGACAGATTTCAGGTGATATTGCAGCACATAATTCCAAGGTCGTGATAAATATTACAGATACAGGAAAGGGAATTCCTGCCAATAGGCAAAAGGCGATCTTCAAGCCGGGATATTCCACCAAGAAGAGAGGCTGGGGGCTGGGCTTATCGCTTTCCAAGAGAATTGTGAAAGACTACCATCATGGAAACATCTACGTTAAGCATTCCAGTCCGGGTAAAGGAACGACCTTTGCAATCGAAATTCCCGGAATTGTAGCAGAGAAAATGTAATATCAGTACAAGCTGCCTCGTTGTATTTAATATTCTCACAAACGAGGTGTCAAAGGGATTGAAATATGCAACTTATTTGCGGAAGCGAGACATAAAAAGTGTCAAGTAATTATTCGTATCTCTCATTGTATAGTTGTAACTTTGTGGCCTCTTTATGAAATACAATAAACAATAAAAAATTACCATGAAGGTTATCGGAAAAAAGAACCCGCAAGCGAATCTTAACTATTTAGGTTTTCAGGATGATTCTGTTGAATTCTGGAATTTATTGCCGGAAGAACTAGTAGAAATTACGCTGAAACAAGGATTGGGCTACTTGAGTGATAAAGGTGCTATTGCAGTAAATACCGGAGAGTTTACCGGTCGCTCACCCAAGGATAGATTCATTGTTTTAGATCCCACAACTGAAAATACAGTTGACTGGAACGATATAAATATGCCGTTTGACGGAGAGAAGTTTGATCAGCTCCAAGAGAAAATGGTAGAATACCTGAAAGGGAAAGATATTTATATCAGAGACTCTTATGCATGTGCTGATGATGATTATCGCTTGAACTTAAGATTGATTACAGAGTTTCCTTGGAGCAATCAATTTGGATACAATATGTTCCTCAGATTGACGGAACAAGAGTTAATGGCTTTTGAGCCTGAATGGAATATTATCTGTGCTCCGGGCTTCTATGCTGATCCTGAGGTTGATGGGACACGGAAGGGGAACTTTGCAATTCTCAATTTTGGTAAGAAAACTGTTCTTATCGGAGGGACTGCGTATACAGGTGAAATTAAGAAGGGGATATTTTCTGCATTGAATTTCATCCTCCCGACGTATAATAATGTATTGAGTATGCACTGTAGTGCTAATACTGATGAAAAGAATGGTACTGCAGTTTTCTTTGGGCTGTCAGGAACCGGGAAGACTACTTTGTCAGCTGACCCTGATAGAGCACTTATCGGTGACGATGAGCACGGCTGGTCAGATAATGGAGTGTTTAACTTTGAAGGTGGCTGCTATGCCAAGACAATTGATTTGACGCCGGAAAAGGAGCCGCAGATTTATCATGCGATTAGACACGGTGCTATTATTGAAAATATGAACTTTGTCGAAGGAACCCGTACTCCGGATTTCCTTGATGATAGTATCACGCAAAATATCCGTGTTTCCTATCCGATTTATCATATTGATAATGCACTTGAAAAATCTCAGGGTGATCATCCTAAGAATATTTTCTTCCTTACGTGTGATGCATTTGGCGTATTACCTCCGATTTCAAGACTGACTAAGAGCCAGGCAATGTATCATTTCATTTCCGGTTACACTGCAAAGGTCGCAGGCACGGAAGCGGGTATTGAAGAGCCTGAAACGACTTTCTCTGCTTGTTTTGGTGCACCGTTTTTACCGCTTCATCCTACTAAATACGCGGAAATGCTGGGCGAAAGAATGGAGAAATACAATGTCAATGTTTGGCTTGTAAATACTGGATGGACTAAGGGACCACATGGGGTAGGACATAGAATTAATCTTTCCTATACCAGAGCAATGGTGACTGCAGCCTTAAATGGTGAACTTGATAATGTAGAGTACGCGCATCACGATGTGTTTGGGCTGGATACACCGGTTACAGTACCAAATGTTCCTTCAGAAGTTCTGAATCCAAGAGATACATGGGAAGATAAGGCAGCTTACGACGAAAAAGCAGCAGAGCTAGCACGCTCATTCGTCAATAACTTTAAGAAATTTGAGGATAAAGCATCAGCTGAAATATTGGCTGCTGCCCCTAAAGTTTCTCAGGAGGCTTGAAAGGCTTTTTGCAGTAAGTAAAGAATAGAACGACCGGTATCGGAAGATGCTGGTCGTTTTTTGTTATTAGAACTCCCTATCCATGACTCTTAAAATTTAGGGGTGGTGATCATTTCGACTGCAAAGAAACATTATTATGTGTAGGGACGCACGGCCGTGCGTCCCTACACATAAGCTAGATATTGTTCCGCTCAATAACCACCGTGCGTCCCTACACATATTAAATTGCAATATGCTGTTAAATTTCTTGTCTTGAGGTTGGGTGTGAATTTGTTTCTAAAAAGTGATTGCGAGGTAAAGCATGGTATTCCATAGCTTTTTGCTTGGACCTCCCATGACAAATTCCTGATCTTTATTGAGCTCTTTATAGTTGAGAGTTCCTTTAGGATTGGTAGCAGGGCTTAATTGATATTGACCTGCAAGGCCGATGGAAAATCCTTTACGTAACTTGTATTCCAGACTGGCATATAAACCCGCATCAAATCGATTTAAAAATCCCTTGGAGTTGGCTGTATACTCGTCGTAGGGATTGGAATCTGCAAGATATGAAATCAATTCACCTTCCAAAGAGAATATCTCAGGCTCTGGCTCTTGCTGG
Source organism: uncultured Saprospiraceae bacterium (assembly GCA_964423575.1). GTDB lineage: Bacteria > Bacteroidota > Bacteroidia > Chitinophagales > Saprospiraceae > CAYRFF01. The sequence goes on from CAYRFF010000021.1 coordinate 16,081, forward strand.
ATAAATCCTGGTCGGACCTTAGCAGAGGAGCCCGGTCCGCGTTTATCGGAAAAATAATTTCCGGTCATTTTAACTTTATATGGGTCCATCAAAGGAGTCTGATTATCCGTAATACCATCTACGATCTCATAATGTCCGGTCATTTTGGAGCTGACAGCAATGCCGATATATCCCCCTAATCCAATCTGAAATTTTGAAATGGGGTTAATGGTGAATTGCGCGGGTGCATTAAGAGTGTGATACTTAATCTGTTGTTCCATTTCTCTAGTACCTGAAACAATGATCTTACGTGTCTGCCCTTGTAAAATAAACTTAGACTCACCTTCATAATTTAAAGTTCCGCCTTTAGCAGTATACTGTAAACCTGTCTGAAAACCGATATATTCAGAAAAACGGAAGCCATATATACCGGTAAAGTGTAGACCAAATGTAGGCTCTACAGTTTCTTCAGCAAGTAAACCTCCTTTCTGGAAAGAATTGAGCGATGCACCTCCACTGAATCCAAAATATGAACCATATTGCGCATTAGCGCTGATTGCCAGGGAAATAAACACTATCACACTTAAAAGTCGTCTCATTTTTTAAAGCTTTTTATTGTACTATAAACGAATTCTTTACTTTTGTTGCTATCATGGCAAAAAACAAATTAAAGAAATTCGCCGAAATGTATGAATATGATCATGTTTATCAAAATTTTTCTTATGATAAACCACAATTGGTCACTAAGGATAGACAAGAAGTTTCAATGAAAGGTTGCTGGAATGAAAAACATTTTAAGAATGAGCAACCGATAACATTGGAACTCGCTTGCGGAAAAGGCGATTATACAGTAGGGTTGGCACAGCTATACCCGGAAAGAAATTTTATAGGTGTGGATGTTAAAGGTGCTCGTATGTGGCGGGGCGCGAGAACAGTCCATGAAATGGAACTTCCCAATGCTGCTTTTCTGAGAACCAGAATTGAGCTTATTGCAGAATTCTTCGATGAAGGAGAAGTGGATGAAATATGGATTACTTTCCCGGACCCTTTTCCAAAAGAGCGGCATGTAAATAACCGACTTACCAGTCCCCTTTTTCTGGAGCGATATAGAAAGATTTTGAGAAAGGGGGGCAAGATTAGACTTAAAACAGATAGCGATTCCTTATACGCATATACCTGCGAAGAAATGCCTAGCTTATACTCTGGTGTTGAACTTCTCGAAAAATATGACGATATTTACAATGACTTTGAAGAATTGCCTGCTGAACTTGCTGTAAAGACTTACTATGAAAAGATGCATCTGGCAGAAGGCAAGACTATTAAATATGTTGTATTCACTTTAAAATAATATTATGGGAAATCTTGATTTAAATCTAACTCCCTGGCAAAGAGTTATTTTTATTTTTCATTTATTTATTATGGTTTTAGCTTGGGTTGCTCCATTTTTATTCAGCTGGTATCTGGTAGTTCCGATATATCTGTTACTGATAGTACAGTTCGCTGTGTTCGGTCGTTGTCTATTGAATAAGGCGCATAACCTGGAGGGTGAAAGAGGAAGTACGCTTTATGTCTACGTATTTGATTATCTGAATATTAAGGTCAACAGGGATAAATTAAATTACTTTATTCATAAGCCATTTTACATAATCCTTACAGTGATTACGCTGACTTGGCAATTGGTTCTGGGATTTATGCCGGTACTGTTTTAGTGATTAAGCAAGTCTTAGGATTCTTATAGTATAGACTACTTGAACCTGTGGCAAAGCCACTGTGTTCAGCTTTTTTAAGTTTCAATCTTATCTAGTCTATTTCTTTTTGTTTAATAGAATTATGGCTTACACAAATAAAAAATATCAAACCTCGTCTAATAGTCAGCCAGTCAACTTATTTACTAGTCCACCCGCCAACTCGTCCACTAATAAATAATCTCTATCGTCTGTTTTACATCCGGATGCAAACTCAAGGCTACCGGACAAGTCCTGCTGATATGCTCAATCAGTTTCCTTTCTTTGTCCGAGTAGTTATTATCCGGGAAGTAGAGCTTTACAACGATTTCTCCAATTCTGCGTGGATCGGAAGCCATGATTTTAGTAACCTCAGCTCTGGCACCGTCAATAGAAAAGCCGTGACTATTGGCGGAAATTCCCATAATGGTTAACATGCATGCTGCCAGTGAGGTAGAAGCAAGATCAGTAGGAGAGAATGATTCACCTTTTCCGTGATTATCAGTAGGAGCATCCGTAATTATCTTGACACCGGATTTCACATGAACTGCTTCAGTACGCAACCCACCGGTATATGTTATTTCAAAGTTGTGCATAATCTATTTTGTTTCTGATAAATGAACTGCTTCAAAGGTACGTGAATTTCAAATTATTCTCCAAATCAATAATATTGGATTTGTTGGATAATTGGATTGCAGATGAATGGGGGCCAGCGGCCGTTTGGGGGTGGATATTAAATAATACGGCTTGGGGCTATAAATCTTTCTCTATTTCTTCTTCAACGTTCCCATGATAAAATCCCTCTCCATGAAATATACGAAGATTAAAAACAGAACTCCTACCAGATTGCTGACGATAAAGTTCACAAAGTTCAATTCCAGTGGATTACTTGCGAGGAAATAATAGGCGTAGTATAGACCAATAGCCAGCATCGGATAGAAGGCGATCCGCTGATAGCGATAGGGGATAGAGTAGTGCTTTTTGCCGATGAGAATAGTAATGATATTCATGAGGAAATATGCTACGACGCTCGTAAGCGCTGCTCCGGTCAATCCTATGACTGGGAGTAAGAGATAATTTAATCCGATGGTGATCACAGCTCCGATTGTCGAAATTAAAGCACCATAGGAAGTCTTGTCTGTCAGTTTGTACCAGATGGATGTGTTGTAGTACAAGCCCAAAAGCAGACTGGAAATCATCAGTATAGGTGTTACGTAAATCCCCGACCAGTAATTCTCATTAATGATATACTTAATCGTATGCAGATTTAAGGATAGAAACAGGAATCCAATAGTACCGACCAGCATAAAAGCCTCGGCTGAACGGGCGTAAACAGTTATAGAACCGCCTTCCTCTTTGTTTTTGAAAAAGAAAGGCTCAGCAGCATAATTATATGCTTGCGTAAATAGATTGATAATTACAGCAATCCTGGCTGCTGCAGTATATGTTCCTGCTTCCGCCATTTTTTCTTTATCGGTTAAACCGCCCGGCATCCATTCCTTGACGAAGAATCTGTCAGTTAATTCGTTGATAGAACCAGCAACTCCGACTATCAGTAAGGGCGCAGAATAGCGGATTAGCTTCTTAAATAATATACCATCCCATTGTATGCGGCTCTTGAAGTACATTGGAATCAAAAGTAGAAAAGTACCCGCACTTCCCACGATATTGGAGATGAAAATATAATCGAGTTTGTGATCGGGATTGTAGAAGCCATAAAAAGGAGAACTGACATTTGACGAAAGTCCCTTTAAGCCTTCTAATAGAGCAAGCATTACTATCAGAGTAATGACAATATTCATAATCTTAATAAATGCAAATCTCTTTGGGCGTCTGTCGAGACGTAGCCGTGCAAAGGGAATTGCACTGATTGCGTCCAGAAAGATTATCGCTGCAAAATAATTCACATAGCGACTATCTTCAGCTCTGGTTAGGAAACCGGCGAGTTCAACGCTGTTCCAGCTGATAATAAGAGTAAAAAAGAGACCTAACACAAAGATAAAAAGAGAAGATGTCCAGAAGCTGGCTTCAAGCTTGTCACGTGCACTTCCGTACCTGAAAAATGCTGTCTCAAGCCGGAAGGTGTAAAGTGATAAAAGCACCGCAGCAAATGCATACATAATGCCGTGAATCCCGTATTCATTATTCTCTAGGATCTCCGTGAAATAAGGAGCGAGAATCAAGAACATGATTATTCGCGATACGATGGAACTCAGTCCATACCAGGCTGTATCTGATGCTAATCTCTTTATGAAAGACATTTTCTATAGTAACTTTCCGGGCAATGTACGATGAATTTTCAGTAAAGATACATAATATATTGTTTTAATATGTTTCTCTGCCCTCAAGACTTGCAACTCCTTATAAAAACGGATTATTTATCTTCTCATAACCGATTGTTGTGGACGGACCGTGCCCTGGGAACACCATAGTTTCATCTGGTAAAGGCCACAGAACAGTTTTGATGGAGTCAATGAGCGTATTAAAATCACCTCCCGGTAAATCTGTTCTTCCTATGCTTTCACGAAATAAAACGTCACCTGAAATAAGAATATTATCTGCCGCGCTATATAGACATATATGTGCCGGAGAGTGCCCGGGCGTAAACAGAATCTCTAAGCTGCTTTTGCCCACCTTGATTTCATCCATATCGTCGAGATAAGTAATTCGCGATGGGATTTTAGGTGTAGGAACACCGTATAGGCTAGCCAGTCGCGGAGCAGCTTCCAGAAGCTTTTGCTCTCCGGAATGAATCAACAAAGGTAGATCCCATTCCTCCTGAACAAATGCGTTCCCATAAACATGATCTATGTGGCAATGCGTATTCAGTAATACGACGGGTGTCAGATTCTGCTCAATGATAAAATTGCGAAACTCCATACGCTCGCGATCGTCGGAACAACCGGGATCGATAATGATAGCGTCTCTATCTTCGTTATATAAGATATAGCTGTTTTCCTGAAATGGATTAAACGTAAATGTTTTAACTTTAAATTCCATAAATTTGGGCTATGCCCCATTTTTTCTGATATTAATGCAATTTAATGCATGGAAGTTTATAAATTGCAGTAAATGAAATCACTGGTGATTAAATATCTCTTTGCCCTGATAGTTTTGGGGATTACAGCCTTTTCCTCCTGGGCACAGCAGGGAAATGTAGAAACCTTTGGGAAAAATCGTGTGCAATATCACGATGATTTTAATCGCTGGAATCGTTATGAAAGTGAGAACTTCATTACTCACTGGTACGGACGCGGCAGGCGTATCGCGGAAGCGGTTGTGCAATATGCCGAATATGAAAATGAATCCATCCGCTCATTGCTAGAGCATCGGACCAATGAAAAGATTGATATTATCGTCTATACCGATATCACAGATCTACATCAGACCAATATCGGTGATAACGAACTCTTTGAAACCAAGCCCGGGGAAGTCAATGTCCTCGGCAGTAAAATATTTGTGTATTTTAATGGGAATCAGCAAGACCTGCGATTGCAGATAAGGGAAGGAATTACCAAGGTTTACTTGTCTCAGATGCTTTTTCTCGATACTTGGCAGCAATTTTTCCAGTCTATAGGCACAGAGGAATATCCTGAATGGTATGTGAAAGGGATTGTAGCTTACGCAAAAGAAAAATGGAGCCTTGAACATGATAATCTACTACGGGATATTTTCATTCATGATGCCTATAAAGATTTCTATTCTTTGACACGGGATTATCCTGTACTTGCCGGAAATATGTTCTGGTTGTATATGACCCAGTTTTACGGAGAGTCAATCATTGCAAATATCCTATATCTAAATAGAATCAACAGGCGGATTGATGCCGCTTTTTATTACTCGCTGAATGAAGACCTGGAAGACTTTGTCGAATATGTCTGGGAGTTCTATAAGGCTGCTTATGGAGAAGATGAAAAGTCAATGAAAATGCCGGCAGACGAATATTTGCTGAAGTTTAAAAATAAATATTGTTCTGCAGTCACAAAACTCCGCTATAACCCGCAAGGAGATAAACTGGCCTTTGTTACCAATGAACTGGGAAAATGGCGATTGAATGTTCACGACTTCCAATCCGGGAAAATTACAACCCTGATGAAAGGCAAACATAGAAATCCATTCCAAAATCCAGATTATGATTATCCTATGATTGAGTGGACGGAAGCGGGAGATCAGCTTGTAATTATCTACGAGAAAAACGATGATATCCATATTGCTGTGATGGGGATGGATAAGAAAACCTTGATGAAAAACACCATTGCACCGCCGGTCGAGCGAATTTATGATTTTGATATAGCAGGTCGGGATTCACTTGTGATCTCAGCCAATGTCAGTGGGATGGATGATATCTTTATTTATTTGCTACGGACGCGTCAGATAAGACGTTTATCCTACGATTATTATGATGATCTCGGTGCGTCAACAGGTTATTGGAAAGGAAAGAAAGGCTTTTATTTTTCGTCCAACAGGACGGACAATTACACATACCGAAGATTTAGGGATACGACATTGGTGAGGGAGAACCTCGATATTTATTTTATGCCTCTGTCCAATCTGGAGAAAGACTCGGTTCAAGCAGTCAGAATTACTACTACCTCCTATAATCACCTCAACCCCCTATACAAAGATGGAAGGATATATTTCCTTGCTGAAAGGGATGGTAAACGCTATCTCGCAAGGGTAAATGAGGACGGTGAGGAAGAAAATGTATCTTCATGGCGTTCCAATATCAATACTTTTGATGTGACGTCTGATAAATTTACAATGTCATTGCTTGATGGCGGAAAAGAAAATATTTATGTGAATTTGCCGCTGAAGGCAGAACTCAATAAGAAGATTAATAGACCTTTCTTTCACGCCAATATCCATAGACCGGAAGAAGGTCACCAGGAACCACGGCCGGAGGAGGAGCCAGAAGAAGTAAAGCAAGGCTTCTTATTTCAATCCAAATTTGAAGATCCGGAAAATATCCCTGCTTTCAGAAATATTAGAATAGGGGACAGGAAAAACTTCCCGCGTCAAGATAGCTATATAAACAGCCTCAAGTCCGATACGCCCAAGGTAGTTGAGTTTCAATCTCCTCGTGTTGTTGCTTCCCGGCTTTTCTTTAAGACGGATGGTCTTGATTTTGACATGGATAATAATCCGTTATTTTCCGGGTTGAACTCTTATGCCGGTGAAAAGGTCGGTTATGATTTCCCCCCTTTTGGGCTGCTGATAAAGAGTAGGGTATATGATAAATTTGAAGATTACCTACTGGAAGGAGGCGCGCGCTTTCCGGTAAGCCTTGATGGAAGCGAATTTTATCTCGTTTTCCATGATAAGAAAAAGCGTTGGGATAAGATTTATGGCGTCTACAGAAAGAGCGAAAAACACATTCTTGGCCCCGAACAGGGAGCTATACGGAATACACAGGAGCGTGTTGAGACATATATCGGTACTTATGAAATGCGCTATCCTTTTAACACTTTTCAGTCTTTACGTCTGAGGGCCACACTACGACAGGATAATGAGTCGACATATATAATAGATGAGAGAAGCCTTGATGTGCCAGGAAAATCTGCGCAACGACTGGGCTTACGTGCTGAGTACGTATACGACAATACTTATGACCTTGCTTTTAATATGAAGAGTGGAACTCGGGCCAAGGTTTACGTTGAAGCGCTCAATCGTTTTAGAATTCGTTTTTCTCCCTGGGATTTTAGCTTGCAGGATGGCTTTATGACGGTTATTGGCATTGATGCGCGTAAATATTTCCGCATTGATCGACATGCAATCTTTGCAATACGTGGAGTCGGTTCCACCTCCTTTGGCTCGGAGCAGATTTTATTCCTTATGGGTGGAGTAGATAATTGGCTTTTTCCATCCTACAACGATCTTGCTCAGCCTGGTGAAGGTAACTTTGCTTATCGCGGCCTTGCGGCAAATATGAGAGGATTTAAGCAGAATATCCGTAATGGTTCCAGCTACTTGCTCGCCAATGCCGAGTTCCGTATAGCGCCGATTAATTATTTCAGTCGTAAGGATATTCGTTCTGCATTCCTTCGCACATTCCAGCTAGCAGCATTCCTTGATGTAGGTACGGCATGGTATGGATTGACGCCATATAGCGATAAGAATCCCTTAAACCAGATATACGTTCAGAATGCTACTTCACAGATTCAGGCCCGGTATTACCGCGATCCTATTATTGCCGGATTCGGTGGTGGAGTCCGCTTTATGCTATTGGGAATGTATCTAAAATTTGATTATGCCTGGGGCTACGACACTAAGCGCATCAATGACCCGTCCTTTTACTTCTCGCTGGGGAAGGATTTTTAGTATTACTGGTTATTATTACAAATTTTCTTTACTATACGAGTCGTATTTAGAATCCTTTCCATAATGTTTATGCAGAAAAGCTACTTGTTCGTCAGTCATTAGCTTTGCATTCTTTATTTCGAGTTTCTTACGTTCTACGCTTTCCCAGTATGCTTTGGAATTGACGATGGTTCTTTGATCTTGTGTCATTGTTGTCACATAGCCTTTAGAATAAAACAATTCGCATAAAATTCGCTAGCAATTCGCACAAAATTCGCAACTATTAAAAATCAAACTTCACTATATCAATAAACTGATCCAACCTCTTTGCAATATCATGCGTATCGAGATTCCGGATACCGTCCAGTGAAAAATCTTCCACACAGAAAGAAGCAATTGCTGAACCGTGGATAATTGCACGCTTCACGTTCTCAAAGGAAAAATCATTGGTTTCAGCGAGGTAACCTACAAGACCACCTGCAAATGTATCTCCTGCACCCGTCGGATCCTTTACATCAGTCAGTGGAAGCGCAGGAGCAAAGAAAATCTTATTGCTCTGGTTGAACAGCAAAGCACCATGTTCACCTTTTTTAATGATGAGGTATTCCGGTCCCATCGTTAAGATCTTTTTTGCAGCAAGCGCAAGAGAATGCTCGCCGGACAGTTGTCTGGCTTCCTCGTCATTGATAGTAAGAATATGACAGCGCGAAATAACTTCTCGCAACAAGTCCATTTCTGTATCCATCCAGAAGTTCATTGTGTCAAGAACAACTACACGAGGGTTCTTTACCTGATCAAGAATGCTGAGTTGTATTTGTGGAGTTAAATTACCCAGCATTATAAAATCACAGTCGCGATAAGACTCCGGAAGTACCGGATCAAACTCCGCTAATACGTTCAAGTCAGTCACATGAGTATCTCTGGTATCAAAGTTTTTGGAATATTCTCCTTCCCAGAAAAACGTCTTACCGCCATCCACACGATTTATTCCTTCGGTGTCGATTCCGCGCTCCTGCATTGCCTTAATTTCATCCTCGGGGAAATCCTCGCCGATTATTGAACATAGCTTTATGTCTTTAGTAAAGAATGAAGCTGACCAGGAAATGAATGTCCCTGAGCCACCGATTACTTTATCTGCACGTCCGTAAAACGTCTTTATACTATCAAATGCAACTGTCCCTAATACTAATAAACTCATGCTTTTTTCTTGTCTTAAATGATGGTGCAATTATACGGAAATATATGAATTTAGCAGGAGCGAAAAAAAAGAAAAAAATATTTATCAATTTCTTTTTTTGATTCTGATAGTTTTATATCTTTGCGTGCCTATGATTGAAATGCCTCAGTAGCTCAGTCGGTTAGAGCGGCGGACTGTTAATCCGTAGGTCACAGGTTCAAGTCCTGTCTGAGGCGCTTCTTCTTCCTTACCCGTTTACCTTTTCAAAATATATATTCGTAAAGAAGGGATCGCTAAGCCCAAAGGGATTGGTGAGCCTAGTTCTTACTTCATAACAAATCCCACCTATTGTTAAAAAGATTTTAAATCCCTTGCCAAAAGGAACTTATTTCCACCTATCTACTTTTATAGTGTGAACATCCTGTACAACAATAAAAGGAGAAGAAAAATATGGCAACAACCGAAAAGATGGATAATACAACAATAGAAGAGCGCAGAAAGCACTCCGATTCAATTATTCAAAATCATATAATCTGGTCAATGGGAGCGGGATTTGTCCCGGTACCGATTGCAGACTTGTTTGCTGTAGCAGCAGTACAACTCGATATGATTAGACAACTCGCTAAGGTGTACGATATCGACTTTAAGGAAACTGAAGGTAAAGCACTGATAACATCGCTTACCGGATCCGGTCTTGCAAGACTGGGCGCGAGAGCAGTGAAGTTTATCCCCGGGATAGGTTCTGCTATCGGAGGTGTTACTATGGCGATGCTCTCAGGGGCAAGTACTTATGCGCTTGGGCAGGTGTTTAGAAAGCACTTTGAGACAGGAGGAACTTTTCTGGACTTTGAGCCGGAAAGGGTCAGGACTTTTTATAAAGCACAGTTTGAAAAGGGGAAGAAAGTTGCACGTGATTTAAGACATGAAGAAACAACTGAAGAAGAAATTCTTGCCGGAAAATCTTCTGGAGGATACTTCGAGAAGTTGCAGAATCTGGCTGCTATGAAAAATGATGGACTAATTTCCAATGAAGAGTATGAAAAACTCAAAAAAGAGCTCTTCGACGAGTTGAATTAATTATTTTTCTATTCATTTGCTTAAAGCAAAAAGATTTCTCGCTAAATTATCAGAAATCTATTCTTACATTCGTTATTGAATGGATGGAAAAGGATTTTCCCCATCTAATGATAAAAGAAAAGAATGATAAGGAAGATTTACAAAGGCCTTGGAGTTACTCTGCTTGTTTTATTAGCTTTCATAAATACGGAGCTTAAGGCGCAGGAATTTCCGGGTGGAACACATATTTATGGTTTCTTAACACAGAGTCCATCTGCCAGGCAGACTGCACTGGGTAATGCCGCAATCTCTTATGCTTTTCCTGTATCGGATGTAATGTTCTCCAATCCGGCTTTACTATCCCATAAACATAATTATTCTGCTTCTGTACAACATCAATTCCAGTTTGCCGGCATCGCAAACGGTACAGCTAGCTATGCGCAATCCCTGATCGATACAAGCTGGACCTTTGGGCTGGGGGTACAATATATAAACTATGGAGATTTTCGTGGTTTTGACGAATATGAAATCAATACCGGAGACTTTTCTGCCCAGGAAGTCGCTGTGCAACTGAGCGCTGCTAAGCAGATAGGACCGCGACTTCACATAGGAACCAGTCTTAAATTCATCAACTCCGGATATGAGCAATACAGCAGCACCGGGTTGGGAGTTGATATCGGCGCTCATTATTTTATTGAAGAGCAGAATCTAGGCTTCTCATTTCTTATGAGCGATCTCTTTTTTCAGATGACTGCTTTTAACGAAAGAGAACAAGCTCCACCCGTTGATTTTCAAATCGGGGTCAGCAAAAGACTGGACCATATACCGATGCGTTTCCAGGTAACTTACCATCACCTGAATAAATGGAAACTTCTGCAGGAAGAATCGGGTGGTAGTGCCGATCTTTTTGATCAGGGTAAAAAATCACGGCTTGATATATTTGCTAATGACTTGATGTCGCATATTGTTTTTTCTGCGGAAGTAGGAGTCGGAAAGAATGAGCCTGTATATTTACGAGTTGGATATAATCATATTGCCGGACAGATGCTCAGTGTTGATTATTATAAAGCATTCGCAGGAATCAGTGCAGGGCTTGGGCTGAATATAAAAGGAATTCGATTTGATTACGGGTATTATATTGCACACTTGGCAGGAGGAAGACATCATATTGGGCTTGCATATTCATTTGGGCGGAAGTCGGGAAAGACGGAGTTAAGAGACTAGGATTTAGGAGTCATGGGACAGGAATCGAGAGTCAGAATGGACGAAAAGACTATTTAGAAAAGTTGAACTCACCTCCGGAAATAAAAAATAATGAGCTTCCAAATATCTGTTCACTGTTCATTTTACATTGTTCACTGAAAAGCTCATCTCTCATTTCTAGTCACTAGTCTCTCTAAACTACATCCACTTCCTCGTTCCACTCTCCAATCTATACAGCAGATAATCACGCAATTTCATTCCCGTTTCAGTAGTGATATATGGATAAGAAATATTACCACCGGCTGTGTAAATCGTTAAGTTACAGAGTGCATTTCTATCCTGATACGGCGTTTGCGTAAGCGAAACATTCTGAATCTTGGAAAATTCCGTAAAAGTATTAAAACTGGTTACCAGGCCACCTCGTCGGATAATATGATTTTCACTGACATTTAACGCGAGCTTTCTGTACCAAATACGGATCAGCAGATAAATAAACGGTAGCAAAAGCAGAGAAAAGACGCTTTCCCAGCCGATAAAATACCAGCCCAAAGGTATAAACACTAGTACCGGAACCAGAGCGAGATATAGAAACCGCCTGAAAATTACTACTTTCTCGGATTTGATGTCAATCGGGAAAAGAAACTCTGTTTCCTGTAAGGCAAAGGAGCGGAAAGTATCGATATCAGCAAATCTTACCCCGGAAATCGAAATTGATTTCTTTGCCATTTCAGTAGAAGAGATCGGCTGATGAATATCAATACTTGTAAAGTCAATTAACTTGCGAAGAGGGTTCGTCTCTTCCCGGTACATCTGTATGCGCTCTTGTTTCACAGTGTGTTCTTGCCGGTTAAACAGCCCCGCACGTACTTTCAAGTGACTGCCATCGTAAAGAACCCTAAGGCTGAAATATTGCAAGAATGCAAGCGCGAGACTGACGATAATGCTACTGAGAACCACCGTTATGAAGAAGGCACTACCTACAATTAAATTGACCGCAAAAAGAGATTCATAAGAATTCAGAACCTCATCGAGTAATCGCTCTCCGATGATATCGTATAGCTGCGAGAACATAACAAATACAAATACGATAATATACCAGGCGGATCTGAAGTGATTCTGAGTTAAGCCTACTCGTAAAGTGTCCCAAAGAGAATGTTTAATCACCAGTCTTTCTTCCGGAATTTCCGCAATGCTATCCTCTGGGTGAACCGATTTTTTCTCCTTTGGCATAAGTATACTCTGGAGTATGGCGGCTTCGTCATAAGGAAGTGCTTTAATTTGCAATTCTTCTGCAGTATTCCCTGCTGTTTCGATAGTAAGCCCTCGGGTATTGGTCCATCGGTGCATTATCTTTTCATCAATTCGTACTACTTGTATTCTATCGAAGGGAACCGAGGTGCGAGATCTTCTGAAAATGCCCTGATTGATAATAATTTTGTTCCCTTTGACATGATAAGTATATCGCAGGTAGTTTAAGACACCTACTGATAAGGAGAAGAAAATGGAAAGAATGGCTACAAAAACCAGATAATAATTAAACATGGAGGCAGAACTCCCGATAAAATAAACAAGTGCAAGCGGCCAGAGAAGATTGGCCAATCTCTTGAGAGAATCTCCGGCTATGAACAAAAGAGCATAGGGAGACTGCCTCTGTGCCTCAACAAATTGGTCCTTATTCTTCTTCATCGTCTACGATTGCAGTTTCTGAAATGATGAGATCTCTCAGCGCAGTCGCTTCTTCAGGACGTAAACCGGGGATTATCAGATCACTGCCGGAGCCGCCTGCTGTGAATATTTCAAGACGCGCAAGTTCCAGTAAACTATCCAGCGGACCTTCCTTAATCTGGCAATGCTGGATTCTCGAGAGTGGAACGACAGTCTGCCGCTTCCAGAATACACCTGACTTATAGGTGATGTCCTTCTCGCGTAGCGCATAACCCTTTCGGTAAAAAGAATAATAACGAAATACGAGATTCCCGATTCCATACAAAATTAATGCTCCCAATCCACCAAATAACAGGCCATAAGACCAGCGTAAAAATAAGGAGACAACCAGTATAAAAATGATAAACATGAAAAAGGTAGAAATCACAGAGCGTAGCATCAAGACATACTTGTATTTTGGTTGTAGTCCCTGGAACTCAATTTTTTCCAACTGTGGAATACTTTCTAAGAATATCTGATCATTGATAAAATCTCCGTGCATTACATCAACTTTTTACTTTTTGACTCTCCTCGTAAACATACTGAATAGATTTCAGAGCAGCCTGAATATTTAATACATTATCTTTTACGAGGATGAGATGCGTTCTACTCTGCTTTACCTGAAACCCGTGCTGTGAATCCGATGTCGAGATGAATTGCATGATATTTTTGAAAATCGCACTTTCATAATATGCGGATTGCGCATTCAGTACAAAGTAGCATCTCAACTTGTTGTCTTTGAATGAAAGCCTCTCAAATCCCAGGTCCAATGCCAACCATCGCAGACGTAAACCATCAAATAAATGATGTACTTCCCGCGGTAATGGTCCGAAGCGATCTATTAAAGCTTCCGCAAATTTTGCTATGCCTTCTTCGTTTTCGATTTTATTCAACTCAGTATAAATGCTGAGACGTTCCTGCGTATTGGTAATATAGGCATCGGGAATATGCATTGCCGTGTCTACATCTATAGTTACATCGCTTATAAAGTGCTTCTGCTGTTTCAACTCTTCTTCAAAGATATCTCTGAATTCATTCTCTTTTAACTCTTGAATGGCTTCTTCCAGAATCTTTGTATAGGTCTGATATCCGATATCAGCGATGAAACCGGACTGTTCAGCTCCTAATAGATTTCCCGCACCGCGGATATCTAGATCCCGCATTGCAATGTTAAAACCATCACCGAGCTCCGAGAATTCCTCCAGTGTACGCAGACGCTTACGCGCATCATCCGTCAATGTCGATAGAGGAGGGGCAAAGAGATAGCAATAAGCCTTTCGATTGGAACGTCCGATCCGTCCGCGCAACTGATGCAGATCACTCAAGCCGTAATGATGAGCATTGTTGACAATCATCGTATTGGCATTGGGGATGTCGAGACCTGTTTCAATAATATTTGTGCAAACTAACACATCAAATTCCCCATCGATGAAATCGGTCAGAGTCTTTTCCAGCAATTTGGAATCCATCTGCCCATGTGCCATTTCTATGGATAGATCCGGGCAAAGACGACGAATTAATTCGACCATTTCCGGTAGCGATTTTACGCGATTATGCACAAAGAATACCTGACCACCCCGGTTGATTTCATAGTAAATCGATTCCTTAATAAGCTCTTTGTTAAAAAGGCGGATTTCTGTATGAATTGATCGGCGATTGGGCGGTGGAGTATTCATTATGGATAAATCCCTTGCTGACATCAATGCAAATTGCAGTGTCCTGGGAATGGGCGTAGCTGTCATTGTCAGTGTATCTACACTTACCTTGACATTGCGTAATTTTTCCTTAGCCGATACGCCAAATTTCTGCTCCTCATCAATAACGAGAAGTCCTAAATCCTTGAACTTTATATTCTTATTCAGAAGTGCATGCGTACCTATGATGATGTCGATTTCGCCATCTTCAAGTTGCTTGTATATCTTATTCTTTTCGGCAGAAGTACGGAAGCGATTGATATAGTCTATCGTCGGCCCAAATTCCTTGAGACGCTCATGAAAAGTCCTGTAATGCTGTAATGCAAGAATTGTCGTGGGCACGAGTATCGCAACTTGCTTCCCGCCCAGAACTGCTTTAAAGGCAGCACGTACAGCAACTTCCGTCTTCCCAAATCCTGCATCCCCGCATATTAGTCTATCCATCGGATGCATCAGTTGCATATCTGCTTTCACAGCTTCTGTGGCTTTTAGCTGATCCGGAGTATCTTCATAAATGAAGGAAGCTTCGAGTTCGTTCTGCAGATATCCATCCTTGGGAAAGGCAAAGCCTTCTGATACTCGACGCTTAGCATATAATTTAATCAGGTCGCCTGCTATTTCCTTGACCTTTTTCTTAGTCTTATTCTTTAATTTTTTCCAGGTATCAGAACCGAGTTTACTCACCTGAGGTTCCTTACCATCTTTTCCTACATACTTGGAGATTTTATGCAGGGAATGAATCGAGACATAAAGTATGTCTGAGTTCTTGTAGATTAAACGGACGGATTCCTGGACTTGACCGTTAATGTCGATTTTCTCCAGTCCGGAAAACTTCCCGATACCGTGATCGATATGTGTCACAAAGTCGCCGGGTTGCAATTCCCGCAGCATCTTGAGCGATAGTGCTTTTTCCTTGGAGAAACCACGCTGCAGTGAGTATCTGTGAAAACGCTGAAATATCTGATGGTCGGTATAAAAAGCCTGCTTTGTTCCCTTGTCGGTGAACCCTTCGTGAATCGAGGTGTAAATAGGAATAAAGCTAACATCTGCCTTTAGATCTTCAAATATTGCAAAGATTCGCTCTATCTGTTTTTTATTTTCTGTGAAAATGTAATTCTGAATTCCCGCGGCAGTATTTTCTTGCAGGTTTTGAATAAGCAGATTAAAGTTTTTATTGAATGACGGTTGTGGTATTGCACGACAATCGATGTTCATTGCCTCCTCCGATGAAAGTTGTGCATGGCGGAGGAAAACCAGGGCAAAGTCATTTAATTCTTCAATAAATTCAGGAATAGAAACGACGGCATTTTCCTTGAGTATTTCCTCCAGTTCCGGTTCCATCCCTATCTTAGGTGCTTTGACCTGACGATGAAATCCTTCCGAGCATTTCTGGAGATTATCCTTGAGTGAAACCGGGTCGGACAGCCATATTAAATCTTCACTATCCAATAACCTGAGGATAGACATTTTATCGTCTTCGCGGAAATGCGTATTGACATTGGGTACAATAGCCAGCTCTGAAATATTCCTCCTGGACAATTGTGTCATTGGATCAAATGTCCTTATACTTTCGATTTCTACATCAAATAACTCAATCCGGTAGGGCCATGAATGCCCAAAACTGAATATATCTATAATTCCCCCTCTGATTGCATATTGCCCCGGCTCATAGACAAAGTCTTCCCGTGAAAAGCCATATTCAAAGAGGGTTTCCACAAGAAAATCCAGATCGATTTCTTCGCCTTTTATAATCTTGATACGGTTGGCCTCAATTGCCTCGGGGTTTACAATTTTCTCGTAAACTGCTTCCGGATATGTAATGATAATTTCCTTATGCTTTTTCTTTCTGCTGATACGGGATATAGTCTCAGTCCTATGGAGAATTCCATTTTGATCCAGAGTTGTATAGTTTCCCGGTGCTTTAAAAGAATCCGGAAAGAAAAATATATGGTCGTCTCCGCTGATGTTTTCCAGCGTATTATACAGATAGGCAGCTTCCTCCTTATCCGTCGCAATAAACATCTGCCGATTGCCCGGCTCCTCCTGCAGTCCCGACATAAGAAAAGCAAGCTGCGAGCCAGCCCTGTTTTCCAGGTTGATGTGCAAGGGCCTTTTATCTGTTAAACTCGCCTGAATTTCCCGGATAACAGGAGATTTGTCAATAAAATTCTGTAAAAGTCTTTGAAGTTCGTTCACGCTTATCTCTTCTTCTTTCTTCTCAACGTTCAAAAGCCTTTAATCGTTGAATAGCCTGCAAAAGTATTGAAAAACTGATGCCTTTCCAAGTTCCTTATAGCAGAGGTCTAAATTATTTTATAGATTAGCCTTTCGGCAAATGTCATTAAACTTGTAATCATAGGCAATGGAACTTAAAGAACGAATATACCCTGCGAAGGTTTTGCTCTTTGGCGAATATACCGTCACCACCGGAGGCAGTGCATTAGCTGTTCCTTATTCCCACTTTAATGCCCGATGGGCTGATGACGACAGGAATTATTACTTGCTGGAAGAGTTTTATGATTTTCTTATTGATCAGCAATTTTCTTTCCTTGATTACAGACTTTTGCAACAGCTTAAAGAGTCCGGATGCGGTCTTGAATGTGATATCCCTATCGGTTATGGCCTTGGCTCTTCCGGTGCTATAACGGCAGCAATTTATGATAACATTTGCGTAAGCTATCAAAACAAAAGTCTTGATCAGCTACGGCATGAACTCGCGCTGATGGAAAATTTCTATCATGGTGCCGGGTCGGGTACTGATCCGCTTGTGGCTTTGAAAAATAAAGCAATATTGATAGGGGAAACTGGAATGAAAGAGCTGGACGGGGAAGTGAAGATGCCGGATGGCAAATGGAAATTATTTCTGTATGATAGTGGCATCGCCCGGGCTAGTCGCTCCTTTATAAATGATTACGCCAAGTGGGCAACCGAGGAGAAATTTGTGAAGGAATTTATAGAACCGGTACAGCAAAGCGTCGAAGAGATAATCAGAGTTTTCCCGGAAGGAGAGGAGGCAATTGTTGAAAATTTTGCACGTATATCGCAGCTTCAATACGACTTCATGCAGCCTATGATAATAGAATCACTCAAGCCATACTGGGAAACAGGGCTTAAGAATGCAGAATATTATTTTAAGCTATGTGGAGCCGGTGGAGGTGGCATGTATCTCGTACTTGGCAAGGAAGAATTCCTGTCTGATTTCAACGACAGACTTATCCCGTTATAAGGTGTTCTGCGTCTTTTCTACTTACCAGGACAAATGCCGGTGGAAGATTCAGAAACACAAATTTGATATCCAGATTTCCAAAGATCTTCTTGTACATCTTCCTCGTTAACAGTGAATAGTGCACCTGGATAAATGGTGAATCCAGCTTCATCTGTTCACGGCAACTTTCAATGATATGATAACTTTCTTTCTCAGGTACTACTACAAATGGGATAGCAGAAACGACACCATCCAGCTCGCTGAAATTATGTTCTTTGAGATAATACGCAATCTTATCAGCTGAATCCTCAATGACAATCAATCTGTCATCATCTATAGCGCGTAAGCCCGTACAGAATTCAGGATTTACTTCAAAGGACATCAACTTGGCGTCTGGCGCCATATTCTTGAGGATAAATCGGGTTATTACACCATCACCGGCACCCAGTTCAACGATGAACTTTGCCTCTTTGTAATTGATTTGATCCGCCATTTTCTGAGACAGAAAACGTGAACTTCGGGTAAGTGTACCTACTGTTCTCAGATTCTTAATGCTCTCTTTAAAAAAATCCAACCTATTCATATTGCTACTCTATTTCTGTGAACTTGATTCCAGATATTTTTCTATATCCGGATAGATGTCTAACAAATCCATCAGTTCTTCTCTATTTTTCTTTACTCCATCAATGAATACAACTACAAATGCATCTGTCGCGCCCTTTGTTTTCAGATTGTTTGAATAAACTTCTGCATCTCTTAAGTTTTTAAAAAGCCCTAAGGTGTATTTATAAACGTCGGAATCAGCAGTAGTGTATATAAGCGCATTGCGCTCCTCATCCAGCAGGGGAGAGTTGTAGCGCTGGCCGTAAGCTGCAATTTGCACGCGATAGGAAATTCCCTCATTGTATGTATCCAGTATGTCATAAGCAGTTCGGTCTGCAGCCGGAGGTATATATGGAAATTTATAATCCATAGTAATAGGGTAGTTCTCGGTATTCAATAATTTGAAATCGATACGCGTATTAATTCTCTCCAGATTTCTTAATTCGTTTCCGGGTATATTCTGTGCAAGCGGGAAAGATGACCCACAACCTGTAAGATGGACTCTATCGGCTTTTACTCCCTTCGATTTGAGATAATCTGCGACCTGCTCTCCTGTTTTAATACTAAAATACAGACCAAGGGACTTATCTATGTCCTCATCGGAAAATACCTGAATCCGCAGGACTGTTCCGGGATACTTTGACATAGTTTCAGCGATTATATCGTAAATCCTTTTATTATACTGGCTTAATATCCCTCCGTCAGGGTATAGCGCGGACTCAAATGTGATGTTTTCCTTTACTGTGAAATCCATTACCGGAGTATCGCCGCTATCCATATCGTATTCATGGTTGGACATAATCTTGTCAATAGCGTTAAAAGCATAATCTGATGACTCAAAAGGCTTCTTGAAATAACCAACATAAATATCTAAGCCTCCATATCCCGTTTTTCTACTGGAACTAAAATAGCAGGTAATGCCATCATCGCTCAATGCAAAGTACATATCATCGCCTGCGCTGTTGAGCGGAACCCCCATATTGATTACATTGGTATAGCGTGATAATTCCACATTCCAGTCAGCAATGAAGAAATCATAACCTCCTATGCTTTCTGGACGATCACTGGAGAAAATCAGCTTGCTGAAATCCTTTGTTAGAAATGGAGCACTTTCATTATAAGCACTATTTATAGTCGGTCCCAGATTGCGTGGTTGGCTCCATGTGTCATTGTGCTTATGAGAAATATAAAGATCATAACCACCATAGCCTTCTTCCCTGATGGCTGAGAAAATTACGGTATTATCATTTATAAAAAAGATATCTTTATCACCATAAGCAGGATTAACAGGGAAGTTAAGTGTATATGCAGGTACGCTTTCCTCGTCAGAACTGATTTTGTCTACATACAAAATTCCGTATGGTCGGTTTTCTCCACGGGAATAATACGCCTCCATCCCGTTTGAAGAAAAACCATAAAGTATCTCAGACTTATCAGTATTTAGTTCCTCATTCATAAAACCGCGTTCCGACCAACGCCCTTGACGCTGTTCAGTACCGAAAATATATGTGGGAAATTGTTGGCCGGCACGGAAAGATTCATCATTGATCTCGCCTGTAAAATACAATCTGTCCGATGATCTGGGGCTCATTATGGGATTGAACTCATTGTATATGGTATTTATTCCCGGTCCCATATTGTCGACAAATACATATTTGTCCTGCCGGCTGATAAGTTTGCCGGATTCACACCGTAAGAGTTGTGCCACTGAAGCATCAACAAGATTTTTATCAGAACCTTTGCTGATGTAGCTTTTATAGTATTTAGCAGCCTGGTCAAATTGTTCTTTATGATGATATGCTCTTGCAATGTAGTAGTTTAAAATATCCGGATATTTCCGTTTATTTTTTACTACGGATAACATCATCTCAAGACTTTTGTCCAGTTGATTTATTTCGTAAAGGACTATACCGTAATCTGCAAGAACATCATATTCATTTGGTCTGAATTCAATGTATTGACGATAGGATTCTGCGGCATCTATATACCTTCCTTCTTCAAATGCCTTTTCTCCCTGCTTCTTCAGGCCTTTGACAGAAGTCTGCCCAATACTTGCAGAGCAAGCGAAAAGGCACAAAAACCCGATGAGATATAGGCTATACTGTTTCAATTTGCCAATTAAATATTTTGATTATCATCGAAGCTTTCCAGATAATCAGCAATTCTTCTCAGGAATGAACCACCTAGCATACCATCAACCACCCTATGGTCATACGATAGAGACAAGAACATCTTATGTCTGATAGCAATCACATCCCCGTGTTCTGTCTCAAGTACTGCAGGTTTCTTTTGAATGGAACCTACCGCGAGAATTGCAACCTGTGGCTGATTGATAATCGGCGTACCCATCACGTTACCAAATCCACCTACGTTCGTCAGGGTGAAAGTTCCACCTTGAATTTCTGCCGGACTTAACTTATTCGTCCTAGCTCTGTCCGCCAGATCATTCACCTTTTTGGTCAATCCCAGAAGATTCATTTCATCTGCATTATGGATAACCGGTACGATGAGGTTTCCATCAGGTCTTGCTACTGCCATACCTAGGTTGATGTATTTCTTCATTATAATCTTATCGCCCTGAACACTTACGTTTACTCCTGGGAAGTCCAGAATTGCTCTGGTTACCGCTTCAAGGAATATCGGTGTATAGGTGATTTTCTGTCCATGCTTTTCAGCAAATTGCTTTTTGACGCGTTCACGCCATTTAACAATTTTAGTTACGTCAGCTTCCACAAATGATGTTACGTGCGGAGAAGTATGCTTGCTGTCTACCATGTGCTGAGCAATCAACTTCCTCATTCTGTCCATCTCAATAATTTCCTCTCCGGGCTGGGCTACAATTTCCGGAGCAGCAGCTTTTTTCGGTGCAGCCGGCGTAGCACTTGTAGTAGTGGTTGCAGCAGCCTGAGTAGCTTGAGCTGTACCTCTGCTTGCTATATGAGAAAGTATATCTGCTTTAGTAACTCTGCCATTTTGCCCGGTTCCGGTGACAGTGTCCAGTTCTGCCTGGCTTATACCTTCTGCCTGTGCTATATTTCTTACTAGAGGCGAATAGAATCGTTTGGAAGCTGATGGAAGTCCCACCTCGCTTAATCCCTTATCGGAAAGATCGGGGATGCTTGCTGCAACTTTAGTCGGAGTAGAAACGGGCTCAGCCGCTACACTAGTTTCAGTTTTCACTTCTTTAGGAGCCTCAGCAACAGGAGCTGCTGCTTGCCCGTTTGCTTCAGTCTCTATGATTGCTACAGGTTCACCCACAGCTACGACGTCCTCTACATCGTAAAGGAGCTTTACTATCGTTCCCGCAACAGGGCTGGGGACTTCAGAATCCACTTTGTCAGTAGCGATTTCGAGAATAGTTTCGTCTACTTCTACTGTATCGCCTACTTGCTTAACCCAGTTTAAAATGGTTGCTTCAATAATACTCTCGCCCATCTTGGGCATGATCAATTCTACTTGAGCCATTGTATATAGTTCTATTGTTTATGTCAAAAATGAGAGTGCAAATTTAAGGATAATTCAGGCCAATAAAAAGTTTCTTAAGAGATTCAGTGATAAACTTGTTGCTCTCTTAATATTTAATTGCCTGTCCGTACCAAGTTTCAATAACTCTGTACGGAAATTGCCTTCTTTATCAGCTACAGCAATCCATACTGTACCTACAGGTTTTTCAGCAGTTCCTCCGCCGGGACCCGCTATACCTGAGATGGCAATACTATAATCACAATCAAGCACATTACACAGATTCACTGCCATTTGCCGGACAACTTCTTCCGATACTGCGCCGTATTTCTCAAGATCCGCCGGCTTTACCTTTAAGGTGTTTTCCTTCACTTTATTGTGATAGGCGATTACAGAACCTTTGAAAAAATCCGATGCTCCGGCCTCTTTTGTCAATAAATGGGCAAGATATCCACCGGTACAACTCTCAGCAGTGCCAAGTTGTTTTTTACCTTCACGAAGAATTTGTCCGACCTTCTCTTCAATCGTGATATCTTCTTCTGCATATACTGATTCGCCTAGTTCGGTTTTTAGCCTTTCGGCAAAATAGGTGAAGCGTTCAGCAGTCATAACCTCCATGCCTTGTGAATGCCTGTAAGTTAATCGTATCTTGACATGGGAGGCAGATGGCAGATATGCAATACCTAGAGAAGGAGGAAGATGCTCGTCAAAGTCTCTGATTCTATCGGCTAACCAGGTTTCTGATTTCCCAATAGTTACGAATGTCTTTCTTATAATGTCAAAGTCAGACTGAAAACCTTTAAGCCATTTTAATCCGCCGCCGTCTAGTATGATTGCCTTCATTTCAGGTGGCACCCCAGGGAGCATGATAAAGGCATTATTTTCATTCTTATATGTAATTCCCAGGGCTGTACCGACGGGATTGTTCAGTAATTCAGTATTCTCAGGCATGAGTGCTTGCGATTTATGAAGCACACTTAAAAGGTGTTCTCGTCGCTCAAACCTATGTAAGATATGTTGCCATTGCCTTTCATTATGCGTCAGCTTTACACCCGCAAACTTAGCAAATGCTTCTTTTGTGCAATCATCTTTGGTTGGGCCGAGACCTCCTGTCATAATTATAATGCCTGAAATTTTAGATAGCTCCTCTAGCGTCCTTATAATTGTAGCTTTGTCATCACGTATCCTGCGAGACTCTGCAACGATAAATCCTTCAGAGGTGAGCAGCTGCATGAGCCAGGTCGAATTGGTGTCCTGAATCTGGCCTATCAGCAATTCATCACCTATCATTATCAGACTTACAGAATTGTTAATCATAAATGGGATATTTGATACTTTTAAGACTATAGGGCTTGACATTGTTGTCCCCGGAAATCAATAAATCTCCATGTTCATCAATCCCTACAATCTTTCCTTCACGTCGAACATAATCCAGACAATCAAAATAACTGATATGTTCTTGGAACTTGTAAAGTATTTCATAGTATTTCTCCAGTAAGAGATTGAATTTCTCTTCTTTTAGAATCTCGTAGTACTTATTTAGATAGCATGATAACTTCTTCATTAATTGAAAACCTGTCTGGTTAACTTTTCCTTCTTCGTTTAAGAACGCAATTTGTCTCTCAGAAACCCGGAAGTCTTCGTATGGAAAAACATTTAGTCCGATACCTATAACAGCAGATTTTATTTTGCTGTAAGACATACTGCTTTGAACTAGAATTCCACATAATTTACGGTCATCTACAAAGATATCGTTTGGCCATTTAACCTTTACCCTTGATCTGCTGAAAAACTTGGAGGAAAAGTCATGGACAGCAAGAGCTGTCATAATAACCAGATAATGCTGAAGAGATGGTTTTAGGAAATCGGGATACAGTATTACTGACATAGTAATCGATTTTTGCGGTTCAGCATGCCATTCGCTGCCAAGCTGACCGATTCCCGCTGACTGATAGTCAGTAAAAACCACAGTTCCTTCTATTGGTCGGGTATTTGTAGTAATTATTTCTGAAGCCAGGGTGTTAGTGGAAGCTGTTTCAGCAACATGTACAAAAACATTTCCGATAATCCCTGCGTTACTATTATGATACAAAATGCAAGTAATTTATTCTTATCCGTTTGTTGGAAAACATTCTATAAAGATAAGATATTATTCTAAAATTAAAATCAGGAAATATTCAAATTAAAGCAGTTAAATCGGATTATATAAATGTTGAGCCATTGGTTGAAGTGATTGTTGAAGCAGCTAAAGATGTCAAGGCAAGAAACATAGTGTCACTGGACTTGAGAGAACTAGGAGATGCTCCTGCGGATTTTTTTATTATTTGTAGCGCTGAAACAACTCGTAAAATTAAAGCAATTTCTGAGAGAGTTAGGGAGTTTGTATTTAAAGAGTTTAGAACTAAGCCGCTACACGTGGAAGGTGAAGGAAGTAATTGGGTTTTAATGGATTACTTTAATATAGTTGTGCATATATTTCATCCTACTGCCAGAGAGTTTTATGAGCTGGATGAACTATGGGGCGATGCTGGAATTACTGAATATGAAGAAGATTAATTAGTTTTGATAAAGATTCTCGTCAGGAGAGAAATATAAAGTAGTTGAATGGATAAGAAGCCAGTAGATAATAGAGAACAAGAACCAAAGGGAAATATCAATAGAAATTTTAATTTCAATTCACTGTGGATATATGCAGTGCTGATTCTGATTTTTATTGGATTTAACTTCTTTGGGACCGGTTCCATGAATAATGAACCTATCACTATGGCGCGATTTGAGAAAATCGCACACAAAGGTGATATTGAGAAGCTGATGATTGTCAACCAGAAATATGCCCGCGTATATCTGACGGAAGACGCTCTCAAGGATAACGATTATAAAGATGCTAATAGAACGAGTTTTGGTAGTGCACAAGCCAATTATAATTTTAATATTGGCTCGCTGGAAGTATTTGCCAAAAGATTGGACGCCTTAAATGAACAGCTACCCGAATCCAACCGTATTGAACCGCAGTATGTAGAAGAGCAAGACTGGCTGGGCCCGATATTAGCCTGGATTATTCCGATTGGAATATTTGTGCTGATATGGTTGTTTATCTTTCGTCGTATGAGTAGAGGGGTAGGAGGTGCAGGGTCTCAAATATTCAATATAGGTAAAAGTAAAGCAACACTTTTTGACAGCGATACCAAAGTTAAAGTCACATTCGAAGACATCGCAGGCCTTGATGAAGCTAAGGAAGAAGTAATGGAAGTGGTTTCTTTCCTTAAGGACCCATCTAAATACACCTCACTCGGAGGTAAAATACCTAAAGGAGTCCTGCTGATAGGACCTCCGGGCACGGGTAAAACTTTACTTGCAAAGGCAGTTGCTGGTGAAGCAAATGTTCCGTTTTTCTCAATCTCGGGTTCTGACTTCGTAGAAATGTTTGTGGGAGTTGGAGCATCTAGAGTGAGGGACCTCTTTAAGAATGCAAGAGACAAAGCACCTTGTATCATCTTTATTGATGAGATAGACGCAATAGGAAGATCACGTGGTCGAAATAATATGACCGGTGGAAACGACGAGCGAGAGAATACATTGAATCAGCTTCTTGTAGAAATGGACGGATTTAGTACGGACAAAGGGGTAATACTTATGGCTGCGACAAACCGCCCTGATGTTCTGGACTCTGCATTGATGAGACCGGGAAGATTTGATAGACAGATAGGTATCGATAGACCGGATTTAAACGGAAGAGTGGGAATATTTAAAGTTCACCTTAAGGGAATTAAAACCTGCGAAAGCATCGACCCGGTAATCCTTGCAGAAATGACGCCAGGCTTCGTCGGTGCAGATATTGCCAACGTATGTAACGAGTCAGCACTTATTGCCGCCAGAAGAAATAAAAAGTGCGTAGATATGGATGACTTCAACTATGCACTGGATAGAGTTATCGGTGGACTGGAGAAGAAGAATAAATTTATTTCCCCCAAGGAAAAGGAAATCATCGCTTATCACGAAGCAGGCCACGCAGTCTGCGGCTGGTATCTTGAGCACGCTTCACCGCTGGTAAAGGTGACTATTGTTCCGAGAGGTATCGGAACTCTTGGCTATGCTCAATATTTACCTAAAGAAGAATATATTACTAGAAAAGAACAGTTGCTCGATAGAATCTGTATGACATTCGGAGGAAGAGCGGCTGAAGAAATTATTTTTGGTAAGATATCTACAGGAGCGCAAAACGACTTGGATCAGGTAACTAAGATGGCTTACTCAATGGTTGCTATCTACGGAATGGATGATGAAGTAGGGCAGGTGTCATTCTACGGAATGTCTCAGGATCAGTTCCAGAAACCGTATTCTGAGAAAACTGCTTTCATGATTGATTCAGCGGTGCGAAAGATTGTTGAGGAACAGTATATCCGTGCACAGGAATTACTGAAGAGTCGTAGAGAAGAACTTGAAATCCTTGCGCAGAGGTTACTGCAGAAGGAAGTGTTGTTAAAATCCGATGTTATTAACTTAATCGGAGAGAGACCATTCGAAAAGGAGAAAAGCCCTCATGAATTGGCGGAAGAAGGTGTGAAACATCATCACCGCGATGAGGCAGATGGTCAATCAGACAATAATAATGATCCCGGTAAGAAAGAAGATTCCGTATCTATTGATGATGAAGTAGCATAAATTTCAGGTGGTATTCCAGAAAATTGAGAATGTAAAATGATTTTCACATTCTCGCCGGATAGTAGGGTGTATAATATGTATGGATTATTCTTGGTCGCCCTTGTTGTGGATTCTTAGTTGAAATCCATTTCCATGGATATTCACTATCTCAATGTTTTTATCCTGTTTCAGATACTTGCGCAATTTAGTGATAAATACATCCATAGAACGTGCGGTGAAATAATCATCCTGACCCCATATTTCCTTTAAGGCTATGGAGCGTTCAAGAACTTCGTTTTCATAGATACAGAACATTCTGAGAAGCTCAGCTTCCTTGGGACTTAGCTTGTCGACCTTGTCTCCTTTGCTGCCTTTGAAAGTCAGCTTACGCAAAGGATAGTCGAAGTGGAATTTTCCAAATACAAATTCAGTCCTGTCATCATTCTTGGGAGAGCTTCCAAAGGATCGTTTTAATATAGCTTTAATCCTGAAAAGAAGTTCTTGAGAATCGAATGGTTTGGTGATATAATCATCCGCACCGACATCAAAACCCTTAAGTACATCTTCGCGTAAATTCTTTGCCGTAAGGAATATAAGAGGAATAGTGTTGTCCTCCTTTCTTATGGTCTCAGCAAGTGTGAATCCATCCATCTTTGGCATCATGACATCGACAATTGCAAGATCAAACTTCCCTTCATGGTAAGCCTTTAAACCTGCCTGCCCATCATCGGCCTTTGTAACCATATAATCGTTGAGTTCCAGGTATGACTTTAAAACGTCTCCAAAATTTGGGTCATCTTCTACGAGTAAAATATGGGGTTTGTCTTGATTCATAATATCTGTAATTAAACCTTAAAGGTAAGAAATTTTAACAAATGATGTTTTCTCTGGTATTATGACCGAAGTATAATATCATGATTTCTACAATGGCTTTTTATATAAACGCGATTTTGTTAATCCTAGTTTGGAAAAGAAATGAGTGACTGACACTCTCAATACTCCTAGGCCATATATAATAGATCTCCTTAGATTAATTGACGAGGCTTCTTCAAAATATTTTGTCGGACATGTTACTTCGCCGATTCTGAAGCCCCGATATATAATTTGCGAAAGCATTTCATTATCAAATACAAAATCGTCTGAATTCCCATTGTAATCTATAGATTCCAGAACTTCCCGTGTGAAGGCTCTGTAGCCCGTATGATATTCTGAAAGCTTGTGATTCACCAAGAGGTTCTGAGTGAAAGTGAGCATCCTATTGGCTATATATTTATAAATGGGCATTCCACCTTTTAAAGCTCCATTTCCCAGAATCCTCGAAGCCAGGACGACATCAAATGGATTGTCAGTAAGCATGTGAACCATTACCGGGATAAGCGAGGGAGTATACTGGTAGTCAGGATGAAGCATAATAACGATATCCGCCCCATCTTCCAATGCCTTGTTATAAAGACTCTTTTGGTTGGCTCCATAACCTTTGTTGACCGTATGTTCAATGACAGTATCAATCTTCAGGCTGCGCGCAATGCTGACAGTATTATCTGTACTTGCATCATCACACAGAATCACTTTATCAACAATATCCAATGGAATTTCTGAATACGTAGTCTCTAGTGTTTTTTCGGCATTATACGCCGGAAGCACTACGACTATTTTTCTCCCTTTATACATAATTACTCTTCTTCATCCGTATCAGCCAGTGAATCGTCCTCAAGGCTTAGCAGATTCCTGTCGTTAAGAAAGTTAAACCATTTGATAACTTTCTTAATGTCACCGATAAATACTCGATCCTGATCGTAGTCCGGCAGAATATCCATAAAGTAATCCGCAAGCTCCTCGTTACTTGAGTTGACGTTTATAGGCGGATTGTCTTCGTACTGCTGAAGCATATTGCGGAACACATTTTCCAGAGGCATTGTGTCGCGCACCGTATAAATTGAGATCGAATTTAACGGTGTAAACTGATGCCTCAATGCAGAAAAGAATCTGCTCTTTCCACTATCAATTTCCTCGAGGATTAAACCATTACCGCGATTTGCCGTAAGGCGGAATAAACCGGGCTTCCCCGTTACTGAAATAAAATCATCTATGTTCATGCTCTTAATAATTTAGCAATGTCTCAATTGTTTCTTTCAAGCGGCTTGAAGCCAAATATTTTTTCTCGAGTTCTGCGTTAAATGGAATAGGTGTATCCAGGCTCGCTACTCGCTTAATCGGTGCATCGAGATACTCGAATGCATTCTCGGATAACCAAGCTGAAATTTCGCCTCCTATACCTCCGGTCATATTAGCCTCATGAAGGACAATAACCCTATTGGTTTTCTTGACGCTTTCATAAATGGTATCAAAGTCGATAGGAGCAATAGAACGCAGATCAATAATCTCAACGGAGTAATCCAGATTTTTAGTTTCCTCCAGTGCCCAGTGAACTCCCATCCCGAAGGTAACGATAGTAGCATCTGTCCCTTCTTGTACTACTCTTGCTGTCTCTACATCGCGAATCACATTGTCGAGTTTGACAACTTCTTTTATAGTGCGATAGAGTTTTTTATGCTCAAAGAACAGTACCGGATTTGGATCGTGAATCGCCGCCAGCAACATATCCTTGGCGTCAGTAGGATTGGAAGGGTAATAGACCTTCAATCCAGGAACGTGCGTAAACCATGCTTCATTAGTCTGACTGTGGAAAGGACCTGCCGCTACACCACCACCCGCAGGCATTCTTATCACGACATCAGCATTCCCGCCCCAGCGATAATTCAACTTTGCAAGGTTATTGACGATCTGGTTGAAACCACAGGAAACAAAGTCTGCAAATTGCATTTCCACTACGGATTTATATCCCTTTAGACTTAGTCCGATTCCCACACCGATAATGGCAGACTCGCAGAGTGGGGTATTCCTCACTCGTTCCTTACCGAATTTCTCAACAAATCCTTCTGTGATTTTAAAAGCTCCTCCGTATTCTGCAATATCTTGTCCCATCAGAACAAGTTTGTCATTCTCGGTCATCGCAATATCCAGTGCCGTTGAAATTGCATCGATAAAGCGTAATTCTTTTTCTTCTGCTTCCGCAAATATTGTGTCGGGATCTTGAGCCGGAACCGGACGATAAACATCAGCAAGTTCGTTTTCCTGATTAACTTCTATTGCAGGCGCATCAAATCCCCTGTGAACAGCTTCTTCTATCTTGTCGTGGAACTCTGCTTTGATATGCTCAACAACATCTTCGCTGAGAATTCCTTTTTCCAGTAAATGTGTTTCATAAGTATTTACAGGATCCTTTTTGCCCCATATATCAAATAGTTCCTTGGGGACATACTTGGTTCCGGATGCTTCTTCATGGCCGCGCATTCTGAAAGTCTTGCACTCCACGAGGAATGGCCTTGGGTTTTCTCTTATGTCATTGGCTATCTCACCGAGCTTGGTGACCATCTCCAGTATATTATTTCCGTCGAGAATGACGGATTCCATTCCGTAGCCTATTCCTTTGTCAGCGATATTGTCACACCTGAATTGCTCATAGATCGGTGTAGAAAGACCATAACCATTATTTTCTACAATAAAAATAACGGGTAAAGACCATACTGCTGCGACGTTTAACGCTTCGTGGAATTCGCCCTCCGAAGTCGCGCCTTCACCGGTAAAAGCAACGCTTAATCGTTTTTCTCCATTTAGTAAATGCGCCAGTGCAGAACCATCTGCAAGAGATAATTGAGGTCCAAGGTGTGAAATCATCCCTATAACTCCGTAATCGGGAGTCCCAAAATGGAATGAACGGTCACGCCCCTTGGTGAAACCACCATCTTTACCCTGCCATTGCATAATCAGATTTTCAAGAGGTATTCCTCTATTGAGGAACACTCCCAAGTTTCTATGCATGGGGTACACATATTCATCTTCTAGCAAAATTTCAGTACTAGCTATTGCAATTGCTTCTTGTCCAATGCCTGAGAACCACTTAGAGATTCTTCCTTGTCTCAATAGATTCAGCATCTTCTCTTCCACCATGCGTGGAAAAAGAAGTTTTTTATACAATTCTATTAAGTATTCTGACTCATAACCCGATGAGTCAAAATGCATTATATCATCCTTATTTACTGTGTCAGTTTTCATATTGCGCAAATATAGTATAAGTTCCTATGAACTTAAGAGAACTTCTTTAATAATTTCAGGGGAATGCAATCCTTTAAAACCATCGATATGCAGACGGAAATACGTGATGTAGATACCGAATAGTCGTTTTCTTTCAGCTCCTGAATATGTAGAATGCAGTTGGCGGTCCAGTAAGCTGCGTTTTAGCAGGATAGTTTCCTGTTCATTGAGAACATAACTGTGACCGGGCATCAAATCTGTAAACTCTGCATGCATCAAGTCAAAATATTTACCGGCAGACTCATCCGGAAGTGGTAAGGCAATCCCGATAAGCTCTGCAAGGCCTGCCATGAATCGTAGGATATCTATAGGATTGTATTTCTCACTGTCAAGATTGATCAGAGTGTCCTTAAGAAAATGGTATAACTCTGAATGCACAACTCCATCGTAAACCACTTTATGAAACATCTCTACGTGGAAAAGTGCAATGGTCCCCTTTTTTACATTATTATATAAGGAATGGTACATATGACCTGAATCTATATCGGATATAAGATTCATTTCCTTATGCTCTTTGAGGTATGCGGTGAACTTTACTATCTGCGGCGGCCTGAAAACAATGCGCTTGTATTGATTCTTTTTTGACGAAAGTCCCTTGGCTATAAAAGTTCTGAGACCAAAAGATTCTGTATAAATCTCGCCTATAAGTGAACTTTCCTGATATCTGAAAGACTTCAAGACGATTCCCTCTATATCAGATACTTTCATAATCCTGAAATATGCAAATTGCTTTTCCGGTTTGGGAAAAGAAATAAATCCGCTTTAAAGTGAAATTTAGCTTTTAAGCTGTTCCCTTTAATTTTTTGATCTCTCTTTCTCTTAATTCTCTCCGGAGAATCTTGCCTACCGTAGTTTTAGGTAAATCATCTACAAATTCTACCTGATGTGGAACCTTATAGCCGGTCAATTGCTTTCTTGCATAGGCTACTACTTCATCCTCGGTCAATGATTTATCCTTTTTAATGATAAATACCTTTACAGTTTCACCACTCCGATCGTCTGGAACTCCGACACAGGCAACTTCTAGAATCTTGTCAAATGAGGCAAGTACATCCTCCACTTCATTGGGGTAGACGTTGAAGCCTGAAACGTTAATCATATCTTTTTTCCTGTCTACAATTTCAAAGTAACCATCGTCGTGCATCATTCCCATATCGCCGGTACTTAACCAGCCATCTTTAAGAACCTTAGCAGTTTCATCAGGGCGGTTATAGTATCCTTTCATTACCTGAGGACCAAAAATTTGAATTTCACCTACCTCATTGGCTGGAAGTACACTTCCGGAATCGTCGACAACACGCATATCAGTCGAGGGGACTGGTAAACCTATCGTTCCTAATTTGCCTGAACCGTCAACCGGGTTTACACTGGCTACTGGAGAAGTTTCTGTGAGCCCATAGCCCTCAGTTAAAGGACAACCTGTAACGCGTTCCCATCTTTCTGCAACCGCCTTCTGAACTGCAGTCCCACCTCCAACGACTATATTCAGTGCACTGAAATCAAGCTTTTGGAATTTTTCGTTTTGTAATAAAGCGTTGAACAGAGTATTAACCCCAGTCATAAGAGAAAGAGGGTAACGCTTAAATTCGGCAATTATAGAGCCTAAATCCCGTGGATTGGTTACCAATACGTTTAATGCACCGATGTGCATCATCGCAAAGCAGTTTACAGATAGAGCAAATATGTGATATAATGGTAGTGGACATAAAACAACTTCTTGTTTTTCAGCGAGACGTGGCTTCAGAATCCCACCAATCTGTAGCATGTTTGCTACCATATTTCGATTAGTAAGCATCGCCCCCTTGGCTATACCGGTTGTACCTCCTGTATATTGAAGAAAAACTACCCTTTCAGGAGTATCTTCAAAGTCGCTAATTGTCTTTCCTTTACCTTCTTTCAGTGCAACTTTAAAGCTTACGCTATTGGGCAGGTTAAAAGAAGGAACCATGCGCTTGATGTTTCGTACAGCAAAGTTTACAAATGCACCTTTAACGCCACCGAGCAATTCTCCGATGCTCGTAACTATAATTGTATCGATATTCGTCTGAGGGAGCACCTCTTCCAGTTTAGAAGCGAAGTTTTCAACAATGACGATAGCCTTTGCTTGTGAATCCTTGAATTGTGCAAGCATTTCCCTAGCAGTATAAAGTGGATTTACGTTTACAATGATAATTCCTGCTCGCACTGCTCCCATCAATGCAATAGGGTATTGCAGGAGATTGGGCATCATAATTGCAATTCGATCTCCGGGTTTTAAGCCGCGATAGTGAAGATAAGCAGCAAAGTTCCTTGACCTTTCATCGATTTCATCATAGGTAAATTCTTTACCCATACAGGAATATGCCTTCTGCTTGCCATACCTCTTAAAACAATCATCAAAAAAATTATTCATCGTCGGAAACTCATCCGGATTGATATTTACCGGCACTCCGCTTGGATAGTTATTTAGCCATGGTTTTGTCCCACTCATATTTTAATTCTTTTGTAGTTTAACAGATTCTTGCCCAATATATGCAATAATACATAAAAGATACTATTCCGATTTATTTTAATTGCCAAATGAAAACTATGCAGTTTATTATATAGTTCTGAATTGGCAATGAGCAACTGCTTAAATTATATTTGCGTAAGCTTATACATAAACAGAGTCACTTTAAGAGGGAAAGTTACATATTAAATGGATAATTCTCTATAATTTCACTTCTGATATTTACTTTTTACCTTTACTATTAATCGAATTTGCCGAAATGGCAACAAGATTTCTTTATAGAGCATTCGATTGGGAATTGCGAAAGGATGCAGACTTTTTATGTGATAAAATTATAAAAAATGGCGGATTTATCTGATAAGTGGATATGGATTACGGGAGCTTCTTCCGGGATAGGGAAGGCATTGGCAGAATTATATGATAAACGGCATGCCAATCTCATTCTGTCGGCGCGAAATGTAGGAAAACTTCAAGAAGTAAAAAACTCTTGTTCAGGGAAGGGGCAGAAATATATACTCCCAATTGATCTGGCAAATTATACTGAAATGAAATCTGCGGTGGAAAAGGCTTATGCAATTACGGATAAAATCGATATCCTTATAAATAATGGAGGAGTGAGCCAGCGGTCATTTGCCTTAGAGACAGATATTGAGGTGACAAAGCGCTTAATGGATGTGAATTTTATGGGAACCGTTGCATTGACAATGGAAGTGGTTCCTGCGATGGTAGCAGCCGGAGGTGGACAGCTTGTGGTCGTAAGTAGTGTAGTGGGGAAATATGGTAGCCCATATAGGTCTTCCTATTCCGCATCTAAGCATGCCTTGCATGGTTTCTTTGATTCTCTGCGCCTTGAAGTGGAAAATAAGGGGATACAAGTGACGATAATCTGCCCGGGTTTCGTATCGACCAATATCTCTTACAATGCTCTGATAGGCGATGGCTCATACTTAAACACAATGGATGAGAAATCTCAGAATGGACTCAGCCCGGAGGATTTTGCAAGAAAAGCTGTAAAGGCCATAGATGGAAAAAAGCGGGAAGTGTATATAGGGAAAGTAGAGGTTCTGGGCGTATATTTGAAACGATATTTTCCTGCTTTATTTAGGTATGTGATAAAGCGTTCCAAGGTGCGGTAGCCATGCGTTTTGCATCAGTTTCTCCTCGTCTGAGAATTGAGATTGATTTCCTCCAAAACTGAGTCTTAAATAAAATGCCTTTTCCCTTTGTGGTTAAGGGTGAAAGTCTTACCTTTGCCCCGCTAAAAATATTTGTTAACCTTTTAAAATCGGTTCTTTCATTATGCAAGAAGAAAAGAATCAAAATGTAGAGAACGAGGCGACTGAGGAAAATCAGGCAACTGATCAAGCTCAGACTACTGAAACGCCTCAGACTGACAGCACAGAAAACAGTGGTGATCAAGTTGAAAATACCGAAGCTGCAGCAGAAGAGAAAAGTGCACCTAAAACTGAAAAAGTAGAAGTGGCGCACGATGACTTCGACTGGGAAAGCGGAAACTTCAAAGGGCCTATTTACAGCCCGGAAGAATATGCAAAACTGGAAAAGCAGTACGAGGAAACTATCGTTGACCTCGATGCCAATGAAATTGTTTCGGCAGAAATAACCTCCATTTCCAATGGTGATGTCGTTCTGGACTTAAATTATAAGTCTAACGGTATTATAGGTCTTTCCGAATTCAGAAACAAAGATGATTTGAAGGTAGGGGATAAAGTTGACGTCTTCATTGAAAGATTGGAAGATGAAGATGGAAGACTCGTACTTTCAAGAAGAAAAGCTCGACTCTTGAGAGCTTGGGAAGGAATTAAGGATTCCTACCATAACGACTCAGTTATTAAAGGACATGTTATTTCCAAGACTAAAGGTGGACTTATCGTTGATATCGGAGGTCTGGAAACTTTCCTACCTGGATCACAGATAGACATTAAGCCTATCATCGATTATGATTCATACGTTGGAAAGACTATGGAATTTAAAGTCGTGAAAATTAATGAGGCGATTAAAAACGCCGTTGTATCTCACAAAGCACTTATCGAAAGCGACCTTGCAGAGCAAAGAGAAGAAATTATCTCCTCTCTTGAGAAAGGTCAGGTGCTCGAGGGGACAGTTAAGAATATTACAGACTTTGGTGCCTTTATGGATCTTGGTGGTGTAGACGGACTTCTGTATATCACAGATATCTCATGGGGTCGTATTAATCACCCGAGCGAAGTTCTTAGCCTCAATGATACTGTAAACGTAGTTGTACTTGACTTTAATGAAAACAAGAGAAGAATTTCTCTGGGCTTGAAGCAATTAATGCCTCACCCATGGGATGTTCTGGATGATAGTATAGTAGAAGGCGCCAAGGTGAAAGGGAAAATCGTTAACATCGAAGATTACGGTGCGTTCCTTGAAATTGAGCCGGGAGTTGAAGGGCTTATCCATATATCTGAAGTGTCATGGAGCAATCAACCCATCAATGCGCGCGAATTCTTTACTTTAGGTGAAGAGTACGAGGCAGTTATAGCAACGATTGATAAGGATGAGCGTAAGATGTCACTTTCATTGAAGCAGATGACTAAGGATCCATGGGATGAAATTTATGACAAGTATCCGGTTGACAGCAGTCACACTGGAGAAGTGAAAAATCTCACTCCTTATGGTGTTTTTGTTGAGCTTGAAGAAGGAATTGGTGGAATGATTCACATTTCTGACTTGAGCTGGACTAAGCGTTACTCTCACCCTTCTGAATTTACAAAGGTAGGAGAGAAGATTGAAGTTGTAATTCTTGAAATTGACAAGGATGAGCGTAAACTTTCTCTTGGACATAAGCAGCTTGAAGAGAATCCGTGGGATACATTCGGCAGAGTATTCCCGGTAGGTTCTTATCATGAAGCTACAGTTCTGCGTAAGGATAAGAAAGGAGCAATAGTTCAGTTGCCGTATGGTCTTGAAGCATTTGCACCTATCAGTCACCTTAAGAAAGAAGATGGTTCTACCGCGGAGCCTGAAGAAATACTTACTTTCAAGGTGATCGAGTTCAATAGAGACAATAAGCGTATTCTTGTTTCGCATAAGCGATACCTCGACGATATCAAGCGTGAAGCGCATGATAAAGTAAGAGATGAAGAGCGTGCTGAACAGAAGAAAGTTGATCAGACTATCCAGAAGCAGCGCACCACAATCGAGAGAACTACTCTCGGTGAGTTGGATACTTTCAGTGAGTTGAAAGACAAGCTGGGGATGGATTCAGGTGAGGAGGAATAATCCGAATCGTCTATAATTTATATAAAGTCCGGGTTCAGGTTGCTGAGCTCGGACTTTTTTTTGTTTGTATAGGATGCTTTTTTAGCTTTCGCAAATATCTCAGCTTTCGCAAATGATATTTTCTGTCAAACTTTATACCTTATATATATAAGGTACATTAAAGGTGGTTTTTAAGAAATCCCAGGTGCATTAAGAATAAACTAAAGCTAAGCTCGCTTTCCTTTCGTGAAGCAGTTATACAATTTTGGGATACGGGCCTTATATTATAAATTAAAATATGTCTGTATTTTAATAGTTTCAGGAACTTTTTATAGATCTGAATGGTTTAGTATGTACCTTCGGGGAGTCAATTATAGGATTGGCTTATGGTCTGATAAGAATATGACCATATTAGTAGTCGGTTATAAATAATTTTTTAAGTCTATAACCCTTGTCAGGACTACATTCTAGGAAAATGCTGAAAATAAATTAAAAAATAATTCAATTTTCAGCATTAAATGTTTGCGATTACAATTAATAGTTATATATTTGCAGCCGCTTCGGAAGGGAGCTACGGTTCTACGACGAAAAGCGACTAAAAGAAACGAAGTTCATCATCGATGGATGATGGGCTAAAAAGAAAGATTGACAGAACTAAAAAGACAGAGCGGACCTAAAATAAGAGCATGGGTTCAGATGATTAACGGTCGTATTGACGAGTATGTATTTAATATGTATTAGTCGGTATGTATCAACTATAAAGAATATGACTGTGGAGAGTTTGA